>JAOPXD010000154.1 GCA_025965315.1 Marmoricola sp. | reverse complement strand
CACGGTGACCGTTCCGGCCGACGGTGGATTCCACTTCTACAACACTGGCGATTCGGCGACCGGCTCCGGCTACGCGGGTTGTTCCACCTGCGGGGACGAGGACGGTGGATCGTTGCTCATCGACGTCGGTTCCTTCTTCGGGGATGCGGATACCCCCTACGACAGCCAGGTGATCGGGGAGTACGACCTGACGAGCGTCGACTGACAGATCCACGCGGCGGGTTCGGCCCATGAACCGCTGACGTTCACGTGGATCTCTTTCGGTCCTGCGACGTTCTCCCCGTTCTCCCCGGTTCCCGACGCTACGGACCTGACGTACA
This sequence comes from Marmoricola sp., assembly GCA_025965315.1. Taxonomy (GTDB): domain Bacteria; phylum Actinomycetota; class Actinomycetes; order Propionibacteriales; family Nocardioidaceae; genus Marmoricola. Next base: position 82,588 of record JAOPXD010000154.1, on the reverse strand, counting down.
CCATCCCGTTGAACGACATCGACTGAAGCCACGTCGCTCAGGTGCGATGCCTGCGGCAGCCGATAGGCGCGCGCCCTCGTCACGTTCGGCCACCAGATGATCTGCCGGGCGTATCGTCTGGACCATGGGAGCGTTCAGGCGACTGGTCGAGTCGTTCCGTCGTGCCGGCGTCGGGGAAGCCGTGCAGCGCGGTGCGTCGATCTACGGGCCGGCGTACGCTCCGCCGCCGCCGGAGCTCCCGGTTCCGCCGGAGCTCCGACGGGCTGTTGACGAGGAGAACCTGCGGCAGACCGCCGAGGAGCGGCGAGCAGCCCAGGACGACGAGGCCTAGCTCCAGATCCGCACGAAGTCGATCTTCGTGGTCAGCGTGCCGGGCACCTGAGTGGGGTCGTAGACGTTCCCGAGCGCACCCATCGCCTGGTTGAGCGAGAGGTAGAACGGCTTGTCGAACGGGGCGGGCGACCCGTCGCCGGCCACCAGCGACGAGTAGTCGTCGATCATGCACACCTTCCCGTTGAGCCGGGTGGTCAGCCGGCCGGGCTCCCACTGGAGGCCGTAGGTGTTGTACTCGCCGACCTTGATCGGGCAGTCGGTGTGCGTGATGTTCTGGTTGGTCCCGGCCGTGGTCGTGCCGGGCAGGTAGTGCAGGAACGGACGGTCGATGCCGGGGGTGTTGCTGTACATCTCGGCGAAGTCGATCTCGCCCGACGCCGGCCAGGGACCGTAGCTGTCGGTCTGGGGCCACAGCCAGAACGACTGCTGCGAGCCGGGGACCTGCAGGTCCGGGATCTTCGCACGGACCTCGAACTTGCCGTAGGTCTGCGCGTAGGTCTGGTAGTGCATGACCTGGCCGTACGCGTACTGCGAGGACAGGTGGTGGCCGCAGTCGCGCTTCTCGCCCAGGTCGACCAGGGAGAGGTCCAGGTGGCCGTTCTCCACGTCGACCGTCTGCGGGCTGTCCAGCGCGCAGGCGAAGGTGGTCTTGGTGCCGGTGGTGAAGCCGCTGCTCTCGGTCTGCTGCGGGACCCAGTACCGGCGATCCAGCTCGGGGCCGTTGAACTCGTCGTCGTACGTGCAGACCCACGGGGTCCCATCGGCCTTCACCGGGTCGGCGCCGCCGCACGACGGCGAGGTCTGCGGGGGAGGCGAGACGATCGCGATCGGGAAGTGCGCGCTCGAGACCTCCTGGTGGGTACCGGTCGCCGGCACCGTGACCCAGTAGTCGAAGGTGCCGAGGTAGTCCCGTGCGGGAACCTGGAGCGTCGCGCCCCCGTCGCCGTCGAGCACGGAGTCGGAGACCTGGACGTACCCGGCACCATAGGTGCCGGCGGTATCCAGGTAGACGGCGTCGCCGGGGGCTGCCGGCGCGCTCACCTTCAGCGTGACGAGCCCGTTCTGGTGGAGCTCCAGCGTGTCCGGTGCCTCGAACACGGTGACCTGCGGCCCGGTCGGGCTGTCGTCGACCAGGCGGATCCCGGGCTTCGCCGCATCGACGCCGCCGAACACGGCGATCAGGACGACGGCCCCGGCGACAGCCAGGAGGGGAACTCGGGACATGGGGCTTCTCCTCGACGTCTGCGACAGTGCGAACAGGTAACAGGTGTCCCGAGAGGTGGTGCTGTGCGACCTGCACAACGTGCCGGGGGCCTGCGGGTTCCGCGGGCCGTTCAGGTGGTCTGGTCAGGGCTCGCGCGGACGGCGATTTCCTGCTATTTCACCCCGGGTGTGATCCACGTCAACCAGGTGCGCTGAATCACATCTGCCGCTCACGGGGCGAGAAGTCGTCCAGAGGCGTGGGTTTACTGGTCAATGCCCTCAGCCACCAGCCGAGGTGCGATCTGCTGCTCACGCTGAGGCCCGCCTTGAGCCAGATGAACACGACGCGAAAGCGAGTGGGGATTGGCGGGCGCGGAGGAACCAGCACGACGTCTCACATCGCACCGTGAGACTTGGGGTGAAGCCACTCAGGTGGCCGGGCAACGGTAGCCCGAATCCGACAGGTCAACCCTCGCAAGCGTGACCGCACAGGTTCCAGCATGTACACGACAACTCGTCGTACCTTCACGCGCGCGTCGACCATCGTCGGCGCTGTCCTTCTCGCCGCCACGGTGTTCAGCATCGCGGCCCCGACAGCAGACGCCACCGGCGCCCCTGCGGCTACCCGGACCTCCACCACGGTCGTCCACAAGCCGAAGCCCTCGTTCGACGCCCGGGTGATGTCCACCGTCGCCAGCCGGCGTGGATCGCCGTACGTGTACGGCGCCAGTGGACCGCACCGGTTCGACTGCTCCGGGCTGACGATGTGGACGTTCAGGCGGCTCGGCCACCGGCTCCCGCACTCCGCAGCAGCCCAGTACGGGCGGACCCGGCACATCCGCGCCTCGCAGCGCCGCCGGGGCGACCTGGTGTTCTTCCACGACAGCAGCGGGATCTACCACGTCGGGATCTACGCCGGGCACAACCAGATCTGGCACGCGCCGTACCCGGGTCAGCGCGTCCGCAAGGAGCGGCTGTGGACCAGCGCCGTCTACTACGGCCGGATCCGCGGCTGACGGGTAGCAGTCACTTCCAGATGCGGACGTAGTCGATCTGGGTCGTCACCTTGTCCGGGACCACGGCGGGGTCGTACTCGTTCCCGAGCGCGCCCATCGCCTGGTTCAGGGCGAGGTAGAACGGCTTGTCGAACGGAGCGGTCTCGCCGTTGAACGAGGTCGCCGACGAGTAGTCGTCGGTGAAGCAGATCTGGCCGTTGAGCAGGACCGAGATCTCCTTCGGCTCCCACTCGACCCCGTAGGTGTTGAACTCACCCGCGTTGATCTGGCAGTTGTTGTGGGTGACGTTGTCGTTCGTGCCGGCGGTCGTCTCGCCCGGGAGGTAGTGCAGGTACGGGCGGTCGAGGCCGGGCTGGCCGCTGTACATCTCGGCGAAGTCGATCTCGCCGGACGCCGGCCAGGGACCGTACGAGTTGGCCTTCGGCCACAACCAGAACGACTCCTGCACACCGGGCACCTGCAGGTCGGGGACCTTCGCGCGGACCTCGAACTTGCCGTAGGTCTGCGAGAACGTCTGGTAGTGCATCACCTGGCCGAACTCGTACTGCGAGGACTTGCGACGGGTGCAGGCGCGCTCCGCGGGGAGCTTCACCAGCGACAGGTCCAGGTAGCCGTTCGCGACGTCGACCGTGTCGGGGCTGTCGACGGCGCAGGCGTACGTCGACCCGGTTCCGGTCGTCGAACCGCCGGTCTGCGGGACCCAGTAGGTGCGGTCCAGGTCGTCGCCGTTGAACTCGTCGTCGTACGTGCACTGCCACGGGCTGCCGTCGGCCTTCTCCGGAGAGACGCCACCGCAGGTCGGAGCATCGGGACCCGAGGTCGGGGGAGGGGGCGGCGCTGCTGCCGCTCCGATCGTGATCGCGAAGGTCGCGCTGCGGCCCTGCTGGTAGTCGCCGGTCGCCGGCATCATCGCCCAGTAGTTGTACGAGCCCTTGTAGTCCCTGCCCGCGACCATCAGGGTGGCGTGCAGGTTGTCGTCCAGGATCGCTTCGCTGACCTCGTTGTACCCGAGGCCCATCGCGCCGGCGGTCTCCAGCAGGATCCGGTCGCCCGGTGCGGCCGGTGCAGCTGCCTGGACCTCGACGACGCCGGGCTGCTTGAGGCTCAGCTGCGTGGGTGCTGAGGTGATCGTGAGGTCGGGGCGGTCGAAGACCGATCCGTTGTGCCCCGCATTGCTGTTGCTCACCAGGGACCCGCCGTGGTGGGTGCCGTCGAGCAGCCCCTGCCAGTCAGCGATGACCAGCACCAGGGACACGGTGACCAGCAACAAGAACACGCGGAACATGGAGACTCCTTGCCGTCCTCAGGGGAAAGCGGGCGGTGGCGCTCGGTGACGTGTTCCGAGATCGGGGTTGCAGGAGCAGATGTTACGCAAGTCAACTCCTGTGAAACGTGTTCTAGCGGGATGGTGCGAGCGCGTGTCGCGGACGGCTCGCCGGGGTAACTTCCCTTCGAAACGGACATATCGACCAGTCCCGACGAACGGAGCCCAGCGTGACCCGATCACTGCGGACCGGCTTGCTGCTGCTGACGCTCGCGCTGGTGGTGGTCGCGTCCTCAGGGCAGTTCGCCGCTGCGCACGACCAGGTGTCGGCCCGTACGCCGAGACACGTGCTGGACGACGGTCCGTGGCCGCCGTTCGTCGCCTCCTGGGACGGGGTCGACCAGGCGTACGCCGCGGCGACCGGCACCGACAAGGCGCTGCTCGCCAGGATCGCCCTGCGTCCGCGGGTCATCTGGTTCACCTCGGGGACCCAGAACGGGCATGCCGACGACACCGTCAGGACGCGCATCCAGCAGTTCCAGCAGGGCGACCCGAACGCCTACGCGCAGCTCGCGATCTTCGGGATGTACCCGAAGGGCGAGTCGCACCGGAAGGACCCGATCAGCGCTGCGCAGCAGGCCAGGTACCGGGCCTGGATCGACCAGATCGCAGCGGGCATCGGGGACTCGAAGGTGATCCTGGTGCTCGAGCCCGACCTTGCGGTGGCCTGGGGCGGCTGGCACCCGTCCGTGCGTTTCGCCATGGCCGCGTACGCCGCCAAGGTCCTCGGCGCGCTGCCCAACACCAAGACCTACCTCGACGGCAGCGATGCCGACTGGCTCAAGCCTGCCAAGGCCTTCACGATGCTGCGCGATGCCGGGATCTCCTACGTCGACGGGATCGCTCTGGGCGCGACGCACTACTCGAGCGTCGCCGGCAACATCGGCTTCGGCGCTGGACTGATCGGTCGGCTCAACGCGGCGGGGATCAAGGGCAAGGGTCTGGTGATCGATACCGCGGACAACGGCCGGGCGTTCACGACCGCACAGTTCCGCAAGCGGTTCCCCACGATGCCGCTGGGCAACGCCAATCTCTGCCGGAGCAGGTCCGAGAGGCAGTGCGTCACCCTGGGCATCCCGCCGACCACGGACGTCGCGTCCTCGCGCTGGCACCTCCCGGCGGCAGCGGCGAAGCTCGCGGACAGGTACGTCGACGCCTACCTGTGGTTCGGCCGGCCCTGGCTCTACGAGCAGGCGGCCCCGTTCGAGCTGAAGCGTGCCTTGGCTGTGGCCAGCACGACGCCGTTCTCGTAGCCTGCGCAGATGACCCACCGCACCTGGCGTCGACCGGCACTCGTCCTGCTGGCGTGCCTGCTTCCACTGGCCGTCCCGGCAGCGTCGTCGGGCAGCGACGTTCCGGCACCCAGGACCGCCGCGACGACCGTGCTGCACCGCGTCGTGTGGGACCAGTACCGCGAAGGTCGCGACGGCATCCACCTGCGTTCCGCGAACCTCGACGGCAGCAACCTGCGCTCGATCTACGACCTCCCGCACGGTTTCACGACCGAGCTGACGATGGACCGGGCTGGTCGACGGGTTGCGTTCGCACCCTGCTGCCGGGCGAAGTACCCGGCCCTGGTCGTCGTACCGGTGCTCGGGGGCAAAGCGCTCAAGCCGCTCGCCAGGCACCGCCAGATCGATTTCGTCGGCGGCATCGGGTGGTCACCGAGCGGTAGCCGGCTGGCGTTCGAGGGCAAGCACGTCACCGGACCGCGCGGCGGCCCGATGTCGCTGTGGACGATCCGCCCGGACGGGACCGGCCTGAAGCACGTGCTGACCATCCACGGCGGCCGGCCCGGCTCCATCAACGACGCTCTCGCCTGGACCCGCGACGGCATCCTGTACTCCGACGGCAAGAACCTGCGGTCCGCGTCGGCCGGAAGGTCGCACCTCGTCCTGCGGCACGTGGCCTCCGTCCGCATCTCCGGGAACGGGCAGCACCTCGTGACCGAACGGGACCTGGGCCAGGGCCAGTCCGTCTGGATCGGCAACGCCGACGGCACCGGGCAGCGTCGCGTGCTGAGCCAGGGCGTCGGCGGCCAGAGCCCCACCTACTTCGACGTCGTCCCGAGCTACGACGGCTCGAGGCTGCTCGCCGACCGGATGCTGCCCGGATCTGGTCAGTCCATCGACGACGTCGTGACCTGGGCCACCGAAGCCGGACCCCAGTCGGCGACGGTGGTCGGCTTCGCCGACCCTGACACCAGCGTCACCTGGAACTAGAACCGGAGCCAGGGTCAGCAGCCCTTGGCGAACACGTAGCACTTCAGAGCAGGCTCCGCGCTGACCTCGGGAGCGCCGACGACATTCACGCCGGGAACCTCGACCGCGCCCAGGCCGGGGACGGCTTCGAGGATCTGCAGGTACGTCTGCACGTTCGTCGGGTCGACACCTGGTTGGTAGACCTGCGTGCAGGAGGCGTGCCCGATCCGCGAAGGCTTCGCCGGCCCGGGGTGGGTCAGCGCGTCCATCACCAGTGCGTACGTCGTCGGGTCGATGGTTCCCACGAGCAGGTGCTCGTCGACGTCGAGCCGACAGATGCTCTGGGTCGACACGTTGGTGATCATGCCGGCGCCGGTGTGCAGCGAGGACGACGAGTTGTGCTCCTGGTTGGGCTGAACCACCTCGTCGGTGTGCGAGAAGATCTCGGTGTAGCTGATCCCCCGGAAGGTCTCGGCGCCGCTGTTCAGGGCCTTGATGAAGTTCGAGCCCGCACCCTGCTGCAGCGATGCGGGCGGAAGCTTGACGCCCTTGACCAACGACAGCGCCGTGCTCCCGTGGTTCGAGCCGGCCATCCCGATCACGTCGTCGACCATCGCCCGGGTGTCGGGCCAGAAGCGCAGTGCCCAGCGCATCGACATGCCGCCCTGGCTGTGTCCCATCACGGCGATCCGGCGGCCGGCCCGCGCGTGCATGGTGCGGATCGCGTAGACGAGGTACTCGCCCGCGGTCTGGATGTCGCCGAGGGTGTGGAACGGCATCGTGACCGTGCACCAGGCGCGGCCCTGGGCATCGAACGCCCGCTCGTAGTTCCACGAGTAGTTCTGCACCGGCGTGACCCCGGTCGCGGGGTTCAGCAGCACCGGTTCGCCCGGGGCGGTCCTCAGGTTGCCGTGGCAGCTGAGTGCGGCAGCCATCGTGCTGGTCGGCACGGACAGCATCGGACCAGGCCGGTCCAGCGGCGCGTACGCGGGTGAGGTCGCCGTCGCCGGCATCGTGGCGGCACCGGCGACCAGGGCGCCGGCGGCCGCGGTCGCGAGCAGCGCGAGGCGGACGCGTCGCGACGAGCGCCAGAGGGAGGGGTTCGGCATGGCCCCTTTCTACCTCAGCCCCGGTCCGTCACGCACGAACCGGAGCACGGAGTCCGGAGGAGGCAGCAGCGCGGCGGTAGGCGTCACGGGCGTCGTCGTGCTCGCCCACCTCGTCGAGCTGGGTGCCGAGCTCGAACCACAGCTGGGCGACGTCCCGGTCGGTGCCGGTGTCGGTGAGCAGCCCGATCGCGTCCCGGTACGCCGCCAGCGCAGTCGCGCTCTGGCCTTCGTTCGCAGCGACCTGCCCTTCGAGTACCCGGATCTCGGCGAGGAGCAACGGGGCATCGGTGCCGATCAGCTCCGCCGCCGCGCGGGTCTGGTCGCAGGCGGTCGCGTGGTCGCCGAGGACGAAGGCCGCACGGGCGCGGACCAGGTGGTGCTGCGCCTTGTCGGGCGCGCTGGTCATCATCCAGGCCGGCTCTCGCTGGGCGGCCTCCAGGATCTCGCGCGCCCCGGCTGCGTCCGGAGGATCGAGCTTGAGCTGCAGCGTGGCGAACTGGGTGCGGAGCCGCCCGACGTTGCGGGCGTGCTCTCCGACCTCGAAGAGCAGCAGCGACTTGCGAGCCAGATCGAGCGCCGCGTCGGCGGAGCCGTCCTTGAGCTCACGGATGCTCGCGTTCCAGTACGCGTGCGCCTTCTCGACCGGTGAGCCGAGCAGGCCGGTGTCCGCGAGCGCGCTGCGACAGCTGTTCAGCGCCGGCTCGACGTCACCGCGGGACAGCTGCGCTGCAGCAACCGTCACGGTCAGCTCGACCGCCTCCGGGAGGCCGGCCAGACCGAGCGCGTCGATCCTGGCCGCAGCGCGTTCGCCGACCTCGATCGCGCGGGTGAGGTCGCCGGACTCGCGGTAGCAGCGGCTCAGGCTGGTCAGCGCACTGAGCCAGCGGGCATCGGCCAGCGGGTCCTCGACGATCTCCTCGAGGAGGGTGATCGCCGAGGTGTTCCTGCCGGTCGCCTCCAGGGCGCGGGCGCGCACGAGCTGTGCGTCCCGGCGGAGGCGGGGGAGCGGGTCGTCGCCGATCGCGACCAGGGTGCTCTCGATCCGGGCGAGCGCGTCCTGAGGAGTTCCCGAGACGAGGGCGATCTCGGCGTACTCGATCTCGACCCGGAGCTCGGTCTGCCGTGACGAGGTGACGCCGAGCAGCAGCTCCTCGAGCGTGGTTCCCATCCGGACCGCGAGGCGCTCGAGCAGGTGCGCCTCGGGACGGCGTTGTCCGTCCTCGATCCGGGAGACGTACGCCGTCGAGGCATCGTCGCCCGCGACCTGCGACTGGGTCATCCCGGCGGCGATGCGGGCGTTCCGCATCCGCTGGCCCAGCACCGCAGGCTCGATCGTCCTGCTCAGCTCCGCGAGGTGTGGGTCCATGGGCGCATCGTGTCCCGATGTGCCTGTCACCTCTAGGTGTTCGGCGGTGTTCTCAGGTGATTCTGAGGATCGTGACCGCGTCGATCAGCAGAGCATCAGGTTGGCGGCAACAAGAACTGGCAAGGCCGCAACGACGACGTGGACCGGATCCGACGATATCCCCCGGATCCGGCCCACGCGCGTCGTACCGATCAGGGCTGCGGGATGGTGGCGCAGTCGTTCGTCGGTGCCTGGCCGGCGAACCGCTGCTTGAAGAAGGCCAGCGCCCCCGGGGCCCCGGTCACGACCTCGCTGATGTGCTCGCCGACCGGGTGCTCGACGTGGTCGACGGTCGCACCGGCGTCGCAGTAGCGGTGCATCAGCTCGCGGTCCGGTCCGATCGGAGCGAGCTCGTCCTTGACCGCGTGGTAGTCGTAGACGGGCGCGGTCGGTGTCCCGGCGATGCCGAGCGGGCTGAGGCTGTGCAGCAGGTTGGCGACCACCGGGAGCTCCATCGCGCCCGGGAACGCCTCGATCTTCGCGATGCTCAGACCGGGGTAGCGGCCGGCGGCAGTCGAGATGCAGTCATCGCTGGCGGTGAGCACCTTCTTCAGCCCGGCCGGGCTCAGGTACTGACCCAGGTTGAACTCGGGGTAGGCGCGCAGCGGACCGTTGACGCCCATCGCGAGGGCGCCACCGAGGGCGCTCCCGCTGAAGTCGTCGATGGTCTTGCGGATCTCGGCGACCTCGCCGCCCAGCGCGATCGCCTGGACGTTGAGCTCGGGCGCGTACGTCGCCTGCAGCTGGTCGGCGATGCTGGTGGCGAAGGCGCCGCCCGAGTAGCCCCAGAGGCCGACCGGGCTGGTCGCGGTCAGCCCGCCCTGCCCGAACGCGGTGCTGGCGCGGACGCCGTCAAGAACGGCCTGGCCCTCGAGCCGGCCGGCCAGGAACTCGGAGTCCGGACCTTCGTAGTCGGGGACCGTCACGGCCCAACCGTTCGCGAGGCCACCGGCCATCAGGGCGAACTCGGCGGCGGCGTTGCTGCCCTTCGAGGCGATGATGCCCGCCCGGATCCCGTACGACGGCGCGCACTGGTCGCCGACGCCGTCCTCGGCGGTCTGGTAGGACAGCACCGGCCGCTGGCCGGCGCCCTTCCACTTGCTCACCGGGACCAGCAGCGTGGTGACGGTCGCCGTCGGCGCTCCGTGCGCGTCGTTGGTCCGGTACTTGATCTGCCACGCGCCCGTCGGGACCGGGAACGCGTACGGCATCGCCGTGATCTTGCGCGAGGAGATCACCGCGCCGTTCGCGTACGAGGCGATGTTCGACGGGACCGCGTAGAACGAGTCCTGCTTCGGTTCGGGCACTTTGCCTGCAGAGGCAGAGGCGATCGGAGCCAGCGCGGTCAGCGTGATCGCTGCCGTCGCCAGCACGGTGGTGAGTGGGCGCATCAGGTTCCCTCCCTAGGGGTGATGCGAGCACGGTAGTCGCGATCGCACGAAATGAAAAGGAAACGTTTCGCTTTTCCAGAACGCGGCGTTCGTCGTCAGAGCACGAGCAGGGTGAGTGCGAGGTCGCCGAGCTTCTTCTTGAGCTCGGCAACGTCCGCGCGGTCCTCGCGGCAGGCCCAGTCGTAGACGATCGCGTTCGCCGCGCCGGCCAGGGCCAGGGTCGCGAAGCGGAAGTCGCGGTCACGGGCCTCGCCCTTGGCCACCGCCGCCCTGCCCTCGCGGGTGATCACCTCGACGAGCGACTCGCGGTAGGCGAGTCGGCGCTCCTCGATCCGCGGGCTGACCCCCATGATCTCGATGAACGCGATCCTGGCGACCCGGATGTCCTCGAGCATCGGTCCGACGTACTCCAGGAACGCGTACGGCGCGCGCTCCGCGATCGACGCGTCGGCGGTCTCGACCAGCGCCGCGACCGCCCGCTCGAACGAGAGCGAGGTGATGGTCTCGTAGACGTCGAGGAAGACGGCTTCCTTGTTGTCGTAGAGCTGGTAGAAGTGCCGCGTCGACACCTTCGCCTCGGCGCAGAGACGCTCGATGGGGGTACCGGCGTACCCGATGGTGCCGAACAGCTCGCGCCCGGTCGCGAGGAGTCTGCGCCGCCGTTCGGCGTCGCGTTCGTCGGGGGACTGGCCGGAGTACCGGCGAGCGGTCTCGGTCACGGGATCCTCCCGGGTCGGTCGGCGCCGGTGCACGCCGAAGGCCTTGCCATCGTAGGGGACTCGGGCTAGCGTCTCCCCAGTTCCTATCCGAAAAGCCAGCCTTTCGCATGCGTGTCGTGGAAATGGCGTGCTCGACCAACGGTTCCGGAGTCCTACCTGCCGTGGAAACACTGCCCGCCCCCTCAGCTTCAGCACGGCGACTCGCGTCCTCCCCGTCGGTGGTCGCCGTGCTGTCGACCGTCCGCGCGTTCGGGGAGTTCTTCGCGTTCTGCCTCGAGGTGGCGCGCGGACTGGTGCGCCGGCCGTTCCAGATCCGGGAGTTCCTGCTGCAGGCCTGGTTCATCTCGACGGTGTCGATCCTGCCGACCGCGCTGGTCGCGATCCCGTTCGGTGCGGTGGTCGCGCTCCAGGTGGGCAGCCTGTCCTCGCAGCTCGGTGCGCAGTCCTTCACCGGGGCCAGCTCGGTGGTCGCGATCGTGCGCGAGGGAGCGCCGCTGGCCACCGCCCTGCTGCTCGCCGGCGGCGCCGGGTCGGCGATCTGCGCCGACTTCGGCGCCCGGACGATCCGCGAGGAGATCGACGCCCTCAAGGTGATGGGCGTCGATCCGGTGGCACGGCTGGTCGCCCCGCGGGTGCTGGCATCGATGCTGGTCGCGGTGATGCTCACCGGTCTGGTGATGGGCGTCGGCATCGCCGGCGGCTACTTCTTCAACGTTGAGCTCCAGGGCGGCACCCCGGGCGTGTACGTCGACTCGTTCCGGTCGCTGGCCACGGTGCCGGACATCATGACCAGCCTGCTCAAGGGCCTGATCTTCGGCGCTCTCGCCGGGCTGATCGGCTCCTTCAAGGGCCTGCGCGCCGGCGGCGGACCGCGCGGTGTGGGCCAGGCGGTCAACGAAGCCGTGGTGACCACGTTCCTAGCCCTGTTCCTGGTCAACTACGCGATCAGCATGAGCTACTCGCAGCTCTTCCCGAGAGGCTGAGATGACCGACCTGCTCAGGCGTCCCCGCGACGCCGCCGAGGAGATGGGCCGTCAGCTCGACTTCTACGTGGCCTCGGCCCGTTGGGCCCCACGCGCCTTTGCCCGGTACCGGCAGGAGATCTGGTCGGTCCTGGCCGACATGTCCTTCGGCAAGGGCGGGCTGGCGATCGTCGGCGGCACCGTCGGGGTGATGGTCGCCCTCGCGTACGCCGTCGGCACCGAGGTCGGGCTCCAGGGTTACGCCTCGCTCGACCAGATCGGGGTGGCCAACTTCGCGGCGTTCCTCTCGGCGTACTTCAACACCCGCGAGGCCGCGCCGCTGATCTGCGGCGTGGCCCTGGCTGCCACCGTCGGCTGCGGCTTCACCGCCGAGCTCGGCGCGATGCGGGTCAACGAGGAGGTCGACGCGCTCGAGGTGATGGCGATCCCGCCGATCCCGTTCCTGGTGACCACCCGGATGATCGCCGGGTTCATCGCGGTGATCCCGCTGTACGCCGTCGGCCTGTTCGCCTCGTTCCTGGCCTCGCGACTGATCATCACCGGGTACTTCGGGCAGTCGGTGGGCACCTACGACCACTACTTCTTCCAGTACCTCGCGCCGCAGGACGTGCTCTGGTCCTTCGGCAAGGTGCTCGTCTTCGCGGTGCTGATCATCCTGGTGCACTGCTACTACGGCTTCCACGCCTCCGGCGGTCCGGCCGGCGTCGGGGTCGCGGTCGGACGCGCCATCCGGCTCTCGATCGTGCTGATCAACCTGGTCGACTTCTTCTTCAGCTTCGCCGTGTGGGGCTCGACCACGACCGTCCGGATCACCGGGTGAGCGCGGAACGGGTGCGCCTGCAGCTCAAGGGCGTCCTGCTGATGGCCGTCCTGCTCGGGCTGGTCGGTCTCTCGATCGCGATGTACGAGAAGACGTTCGTCAGCGCCGTGCACGTGAGCGTCGTTGCCCAGCGCGCCGGGCTGCAGCTCAACAAGAACGGGGACGTCCGGCTCAAGGGCGCCCTGATCGGGCGGATCACCTCGGTGCGCCAGGTCGGCGACCACGCCGTGATCGGTCTGGCGCTGGACCCGGCTGCGGCGCGCGACGTCCCGCGCGACGCCGAGGTCAGGATCCTGCCGACCACGCTGTTCGGGCAGAAGTACGTCGAGCTCGTGCGCCCGGCAGGATCCACCGCCCCGGCGGTCGCCGACGGCGCGGTGCTGCACGAGGACACCGGCGCAACCGCGATCGAGGTGGGCACCGTCCTGGACCGGCTCGAGCCCGTCCTGGTCGCCGTGCGGCCGCAGGACCTGTCGACCACGCTGGACGCGATCGCGACCGGGCTCCAGGGACGCGGTGCCCAGCTCGGCAGCCTGATCTCGTCGGCCCACGCCTTCCTGCACACCTTCAACCGGCAGCTGCCGCTGCTGGCCCGGGACATCCGGTTGCTGGCCTCGGTCTCCGACGTGTACGCCGCGATCGCGCCGGACCTGCTCAGGATCCTGGCGAACACCACCGTGACCGCCAGGACCCTGACCGCCGACAAGGTGGTGCTCGCAGCGTTCCTGACCAACGTGCAGCGTGCCTCGGGGATCGGCGCGACGTTCCTGGCCAGCAATGCCCCGACCACGGCTGCCCTGCTGCACGACAGCGCACCGGTGCTGGCGATGCTGGCCCGGTTCTCGCCCGAGTTCGGCTGCCTGCTCGCCGGCCTGATCGACGACGAGAAGATCTCCAGCGGCCCGTTCCAGCACGGGATCTTCCAGGTCCGGATGGTGCTCGGAGCCCAGGCCAAGGGCTACGGACCCCAGGACGTGCCGGTGCTCGGTGACGCGGGACGCGGTCCGAGCTGCGCCGGGCTGCCGCGCCCGTCGTTCCCGGTCCCGGCGTTCCTCAGCGCGATGGACGGGGTCGGTCCTTGATCAGCGAACGGGACCGCCAGGTCCGGTCGGCAGCGATCAAGCTGATCGCCTTCCTGCTCGTCTCGGTCGTGGTGACCGTGACGATCATCGCCACGGTGCGGCCGTTCGGCGGCAGCGACCGCGGCACGTTCCGGGCGCTGTTCACGAGCGCCAGCCGGTTGGCGCCGGGCGACGACGTGCGCGCGTCCGGAGTGGTGGTCGGCAAGGTCGACGCGGTGTCGCTGGAGCCGGACGCCACCGCGGTCGTGACGTTCACGCTGAACAAGAGCCTGCCGCTGACCACCGGTACCCGGGCCGAGATCCGCTACCTGGACCTCGTCGGGGACCGCACGCTGGCGCTGGTCCCAGGATCGGGGTCGACGCTGCGCGCGGGCGGCACGATCCCGCTCGCCCGTACCGAACCGGCACTGGATCTCAACGAGCTGTTCAACGGCTTCAAGCCGCTGTTCGCGGCGCTCTCACCCACCGACGTCAACGATCTCGCGATGGACATCATCAAGACGTTGCAGGGCGAGGGATCGACGGTGACGTCGCTGCTCACCCACACCGAGTCGCTGACCAGGACGCTCGCGGATCGCGACGAGGTCATCGGTCACGTCATCAGCAACCTCAACGTCGTGCTCGGGACGGTCGACGACCGCCACCAGCGGCTCGACCAGCTCGTCACCGAGCTGAGCCGGTTCGTCGGCGGGATCGCGCACGACCGCGACGCGGTGGGTGCTGCGATCGACCAGATCGGCAAGGTCACCACCGTCACCGCTGACCTGCTCGCCCGAGCCCGGCCGGACCTCAGGTCCGACGTGGACTCGCTGGCCCGCGAGGCGAGGACCCTCGACCAGCCGGTGAACCTCGCGCTGCTCGAGCACGTGGTCGATTTCCTGCCGGTGAAGTACGCCGCGATCGCCCGGACCGCGTCGTACGGGTCCTGGTTCAACTACTACGCCTGTGAGCTGAGCGTGAAGTTCATCGACACCAGCAGCAGCCCGCCGGGGATCCTCGGCGTCCTGCTCAGCCGGTTCAACAGCATCAACCTGAACGACAGCTCGCCGAGGTGCAAGCGGTGAGCCGGGCTGCCAAGCGCGATCCGCTGGTGATCGGACTGATCGGCATCCTCGGCATCGCCGTGGTGCTGATCGGGCTCTTCCGGCTCGACGACCTGCCGTTCGTGAACAGCGGGCAGGTCGGCTACCGCGCCGACTTCACCGATGCCGGCGGGCTGCGGACAGGCGATCCGGTCGAGATCTCGGGCATCCGGGTCGGCGCGGTGCGCCGGATCGACATCGCCGCCAACCACGTCGTGATCGAGTTCCGGGTCGGCGGCCCGGTGCGCCTCGGATCGACGACGACGGCAGGGATCAAGGTGGGCAGCCTCCTCGGCGCCAAGTACCTCGAGGTGGAGCCGCACGGCTCCGGCCGGCTCGCGCACGGCGCCACCATCCCGCTGGCGCGGACCACCGCGGCGTACGACGTGGTCGAGGCCTTCTCCCAGCTGACCGAGACGGCAGGGGCGATCGACAAGAAGCGGGTCGCCCAGGCTCTCGACACGATCGCGACCACCTTCGCGGGCTCGCCGAGCCACGTCCGCGGTGTGCTGCACGGGCTCGCCACCTTCTCGGCGGCGATCGCCAGCCGGGACACCGAGGTCAAGGAGCTGCTCCGCCATGCACGTGGGACGACCGAGGTGCTCGCGCGCCGCCGCGGCGACATCGGCCACCTGGTGTCCGCGACGAACCAGGTCCTGGCTGAGCTCGCGACCCGCCGTACGGCGATCCACCGGCTGCTGGTGACCACGACCGCGCTGGCCGATCAGCTCGACGGCGTCGTCACCGACAACCAGGCCACCTTGAACCCGGCCCTGCGCGACCTGCACGGTGTGGTGACCCTGCTCGCCCAGCGCCAGCACCAGCTCGGCGAGACGGTGCGCAACCTGGACGTGTTCCTGCGGGTGTTCACCAACACCCTCGGTTCCGGTCGGTGGTTCGACGCGATCATCCCGAACGTCGGCACCGCGATCACCCTGGGCGGTGCCCGGTGACGCGGCGCCCGGTGACGCAGCGCCCGGTGACGCAGCGCACAGGGATCGGCGTCCTCGTGGTGGCACTCGTCGCGTCGATGGCGTTCGTGCTCTGGCCGCGCGCCCGGGAGGTGCGGATCTCGGCCGACTTCGTCAGCAGCGTCGGCGTCTACAAGGGCTCCGAGGTCCGGCTGATGGGTGTCCCGATCGGCAAGGTCACGAGCATCGTCCCCGACGGGGACCACGTCCGGGTCGCGATGACCTACAGCGCCCGCTACCGGCTTCCGGCGAACGCCGGCGCCGTGATCATCTCGCCCTCGGTGGTCGCGGACCGGTTCGTCCAGCTCACCGGTCAGAGCAGCGCCGGCAGCGGGCTGCTGGCGTCGGGGGACCGGATCCCGCTGAGCCGGACCCGGGTCCCGGTCGAGCTCGACCGGGTCTACCGCACCGTGCACGACCTGCTCGACGCGCTCGGACCGCAGGGTGTCAACAAGCAGGGTGCGAACGACACCGGCGCCGTCAACCGGGTGCTGCACGTCGGGGCCCAGGCGCTCGACGGCAACGGCGCCGAGCTGCACCGGATGCTGGTCGAGGTCTCGGGCGCCACCGGGACCCTCGGGGACTCGAGCGCTGACTTCTTCGCCTCGGTGTCGTCCCTGGAGCAGCTGACCTCCACGCTGGCCGGGGACGACGGCCAGGTGCGCGCGTTCAACCGGCAGATGGCCGAGGTGATCGGCTTCCTCGCCGACGAGCGCGGCTCGCTCGGCTCGGTGCTCGACAGCCTCGCCCGCTCCTTCGGCCGGGTTCGCGACTTCGTCCAGCAGAACCGCGCGGAGCTGGTCGGGGACGTCTCCGGCCTGGTCACGGTCACCGCGGCGCTCGTCCGGGAGAAACGTGCCCTGGCCGAGGTGATCCACACCGTCCCGGTCGGGATCGACAACCTCAACCGGACCTGGGACCCGAAGCTGCAGGGAGCCCGGAGCCGCGCGAACGTCCTGACGATCCTGCAGAACTCCAAGCGGCTGATCTGCGACGAGCTCGCCGCCATCGGGATCCCGCAGGTCACGCCGGTGTGCAACGCCCTGCTGGCCCTGCTCGGGGGCAAGCGGTGAAGCGCCTGCTCGTGCTGCTGCTCGCGGTGGGCCTGCTCACCTCGGGATGCTCGGGGTTCGCCGGTCTGAACGACGTCCCGCTCCCGGGTGGACCGGATCTGGGCTCGCACCCGATCCACGTCGACATCCAGCTCGCGGACACCCTCAACCTGGCCCGGCAGGCATCGGTGAAGGTCGACGACGTCACCGTCGGCAAGGTCACCTCGATCGACCTGAACGGCTGGCACCCCCAGGTGCACGTCGTGGTCAACGGTGACGTGCACCTGCCCGCGAACGCGGTGGCTGCCGTCCGTCAGACCGGGCTGCTCGGCGAGAAGTACGTCGAGCTGACGACGCCGACCGACGAGGCCCCGCAAGGTGCGCTCACCGACGGTGCCGTGATCGCGGTCTCGCACACCACCCGGAGCATCGAGGTCGAGGAGGTGCTCGGCGCGCTCTCGCTGCTGCTCAACGGTGGCGGGATCGAACGGCTGCACACGATCGCCTCCGAGCTGCACCAGGCGCTGCACGGTCACGAGGACGATGCGCGCGGGCTCCTCACCGAGCTCGACCAGCTCACCGGGACCCTGGCACGCAACCGGTCCCAGATCGCCCGGGCCCTCGACGGGCTCGACCGGCTCACGACCCGGCTCCGCGACGGGCACCGGACGATCGCCGAGGCCCTCGACCGGATCGGGCCGGCGCTGACGGTGCTCGCGGACCAGCGCAAGTCGCTGGTCCGGATGCTCCGGGCAACCACCCGGTTCGCCCAGGTGGGCACCTCGACCGTGCTCGCCACGCGTGCGGACCTGCTGGCCAGCCTGCACGCACTCGCTCCTACCCTCGGCCGGCTCGCGGACGCCGGCGACAACCTGCCGAAGGCGCTCGAGTACATGCTCAGCTTCCCGTTCCCGGACGCGATCCTGTCCGCCATCCACGGCGACTACGTGAACTCGCACATCGAGGTCGACCTGTCGCTGTCCAAGCTGAAGGCGCTGCAGCAATGACGTCCGGGGTCCGCCGCCGGCTGATGGCCTTCGCCCTGCTGGGAGCGGTGGCGATCAGCTACAGCGGCGCCGAGTACGCGCACCTGACCGACCTGGTCATCTCCACGACGTACCAGGTCCGCGTCGACCTGGCGGACTCCGGCGGGATCTTCCCCGGCGCCGAGGTCACCTACCGGGGGGTGCCGATCGGCAGGGTCGGGAAGGTCGTCCCGGCCGGGGACGGCATCCATGCCGACCTGGAGATCAGCAAGCACCAACGGGTGCCGGCGGACAGCCTCGCCGAGGTGCACAACCGGTCCGCCGTGGGGGAGCAGTACGTCGACCTGGTGCCGCCGGACGCGTCCGGTCCCTTCCTGCACGACGGGTCGGTGATCGCCCGCGCCGCCACCAGCACGCCGCTGCCCGAGCAGGATCTGCTGGCCAGTCTCAACAGCTTCGTCTCGTCGGTGAACACCCACGATCTCTCCACCGTCGTGACCGAGCTGGGGACCGGGTTCCGCGGCACCGGCCCGGACATCGCCCGGCTGCTCGACGGTGCGACCACGCTGCTGGACCAGGCGAACGCGCACCTGCCCGAGACGGTCGGTCTGCTCCGCAACACTGCCGTGGTGCTCCGGACCCAGGAGGCCCAGGCGGACTCGGTCCGCTCGTTCACCCACAGCCTGGCCGAGCTCACCACGACCGTGCGGAACAAGGACCCGCTGATCCGGACCACGCTGCGTGACGGGTCGAGCCTCGCCCACGAGCTCGGGCTGCTCCTGGACCAGCTCCAGCCGTCGTTCCTCGACCTCGGGCAGAACCTGGCGGTGATCGCCAGGATCGCTCACCTGGGGATGGCGTCGCTCGCCGAGGCACTGGTCGCGTTCCCGTACAGCGTCGCCACCACCGGGCCCGGGGCGCGCAACGGGCTGGCCCAGTTCGTGCTGCAGCTGACCCAGGGCGGCGCGGTCTGCCAGAAGGGCTACATCCCGCCTGCGCAGTGGCGCTCGACGACCGACCTCAGGCCGGAGGCCCCCGACTACGGCGTCGCCTGCCGGGACCCGCAGAAGACCTGGAGAGGTGCTGCGCACGCGCCGTGATCGCGGCGCGTGTAAGTTCTCCTCGTCGTACCAACGCAACGCAGGAGACCCGATGGAACACGAGTACAACGAGAAGATCGAGATGCTCAAGGGCGGCATCGTCTCGTTCGCGGCGAACCTCGGGTACCTGATCATCGCGGCCGGCGACCAGCGCATCCTGCTGGTGATCTTCCTGTCGATCATCGCCGGCGGTGTGCTGCTGTTCACCCCGCGCGGGGGAATCGGCTTCGGGATCCTGCTCGGCGCGGTCGCTGCGGTGATCGTGGCGCTCTCGCTCGCGGGCTTCGACGGGCTCAGCCCGATCCGGGGTCACTGACCCCGATCACCCGGACTGCTCGCTCAGCGGCGATCAGCGGGTTCGTTCGGCAGGAACTGGTCGGCGATGTGCTCCCAGGCGTTGTCGATCAGCGTGACCAGGTCGATCCGCATCGCCTTCTGCACGTGCGGCTTCTCCAGCTCGCGGTCCACGAACCGCACGATGAACCGGCGCAGCTCGCCGTCCAGGCCGGTCAGCTTCTGGAGCACACTCGCGCGTCGGCTGTCCGAGGCCACCGTCATGGTCACGTCGTCGGGGTCGGGCGCCGTGATGTGCCACAGGATCGTCAGCGGCTCGACGAGCTCCATCGTCAGGCGCAGCGGGAGCACCACCTCGGCATTGAACCGGAGCATGTCGACACCGAGGTCGAGGTGGAAGGCGACGTCGACCGGCAGGTTGACCTCGTAGCCCACGACGTCCGCCAGCGCCTCGCCGTACGCCTTCCCGAAGGTGCCGTTCGCGGTCACCTTGGCGACCTTGCGGCCGGGCCCGGCACCGATCGGCCCGAGCTGGAACTCGTCACCGAGCACCCGGTTGATCGACTCCATCACCCGGTCGCGGTGCAGCACCATGGTCATGAACCGCATCCCGAACTCGTCGTACCCGATCGGTTGCGGCGTCGCGTCGGTCATCGGACGATCCTTTCAGGTGCCCGGCGCGGGGTGGTCAGCGGGAACGCCACCCCGGCTTGATCCGTTAAGTGTGTGACGGCTCGCTAGGATCGAGACGTCACGCGGGCGCCAGACTGGTGAGCCCGTTCGGCCTCCAAGGAGGAGACCATGAAGAGCAACAACCCCGTCTTCAACCGTTCCGAGGGGTTCAACGGCAAGGGCGGCACCACGTACGCCAACGTCGGCGACACCACCTACGGCTCCCCGATCACCCACACGGGCGCCGGAACCGGCCGGATGACGATCGACACGGTCGTCCAGAAGACCGGCCTGACGCTGGGCACCGTGATCCTGACGGCTGCGATCGTCTGGGTCGCCACCGGTGACGTCCTCACCACGAACGTCTCCGGTCAGACCGTCCTGGACTCGGACAAGGCCTCGATGCTCTACACGCTGTCGCTCGTCGGCGCGTTCGGCGGCTTCGCCCTGAGCATGGTCAACTCGTTCAAGAAGGTGATCAGCCCGGCCCTGGTGATCGCGTACGCCGCGCTCGAGGGCCTCTTCATCGGCGCGATGAGCAAGGTCTTCCAGGTCGAGTTCGGTGGCGGCGTCGTCCCCGGAGCCGTCCTCGGCACCGTGGCTGCGGTCGCCGGAACGCTGGCGGCGTACAAGTACTTCAACATCAAGGTCGGCACCAAGTTCCGGATGTGGGTCACCGGGATGATGTTCGGCTTCGTCGCCGTGACGCTGCTCGACTTCGTGCTCAGCATCTTCCACGCGAGCTTCGGCTTCAACGGCCTCGGCGGGATGGGCCTGATCTCGAGCGTCATCGGGCTCGGCCTCGGTGTGCTGATGCTGATCATGGACTTCGACTTCGTCGAGCGCGGCATCGCCGCCGGGCTCCCGGAGAACGAGTCGTGGCGTGCAGCCTTCGGCCTGACGGTCACGATCGTCTGGATCTACATCGAGCTGCTGCGGATCATCGCGATCTTCACGCGCCGCTGATCAACGCTCGACCGCAGCGCTCGATTCGGACTCGTCCGGGTCGGGCGCTTCGGCGTCGGTGAGGGTCTGCCAGGTACGTCGCATCTGCATCACCCAGCGACCGCCCGGGCCGCGCGAGGAGCCCGCCACCTCGGTACCGCCGAGCTCCGTGCCCGGGTTCCGGGCGGCGTGCACGGCGGCCTTGCTGATCGGGCGCAGGCCCTCGCCGCGGTGCGAGCGGGGGGCTTCCTCGTCGTCCGGGCCGAGGCCGAGCGCGGCCAGCGCCGACGGCACCAGCACGCTGACCAACGAGGCGTAGCCGGCGGCCGAGGGGTGGAAGCGGTCCGGCCCGAAGAGCACGGCAGGCGCGGCGTCGAACTCGGGTCCGAGGATCGAGCCGAGCGAGACCGACCGGCCACCGGCCTCCACGACCGCGATGGTCTGACCGGCAGCGAGCCGTCGCGACCAGCGCCGGGCGACCTGGCGCAGCGGTTGCGGGATCGGCCGTACGGTGCCCAGGTCCGGGCAGGTGCCGACGACCACGGCGACACCCGCGTCGCGCAGCCGGCGCACGGCTTCGCTGAGGTGCCGGACCGATTCCGAGGGCAGCATCCGGTGGGTGACGTCGTTCGCGCCGATCAGGATCACTGCGAGATCGGGTTCGGTCGGGAGGGCTGCGCGTACCTGGCCGACCAGGTCGCTGGACTTGGCGCCGCTGAGGCAGAAGGCGCCGAGGTGGACCCGACGGTCCGCCCGCGACGCCACCCCGGATCCGAGCAGTGCTCCGGGCGTCTGCTCCACGGTGTCGACGCCGTACCCGGCCGCGCTGGAGTCGCCGAGCAGCGCGATCTTGATCGCCGGACCCGGACGCCCGCGGCCGTACCAGCCGGTCGCGTCGGGGACCCGGCCGTCGATGTGCCCGATCGCCTTGCGCGCGACCGTCGCCTCGGCACGCAGCACTCCGTACAGCGAGGCCCCGAGCAGCGACAGTCCGCCACCGCCGTAGACCGCCGCTGATGCCAGCTTGCGCGCTGCTGCTGCTCTTCCCACGCGAACCATCCTAGGGACGGCTCCGGGGGAGCCGGAGGCGGTGTGCCCGACGAACCCTCAGTGCGTGATCGAGACCTGGCTGATCAGGATCGGGTGGTCGGAGATGTGCTGGTCCTTGGGTGTCGTGTCGATCGTGTAGTTCTCGAACTGCGACGGGCCCGCGGTGAAGATCCAGTCGATCCACGGGTGCGGCGGCACCGTGCAGGTGGTCGCCGTCGTCGGCGTACTGGTGTTCCCGGCCGTCATCAGGCCGCCGGCGGTGACGCCGCAGTAGGCGTTCTGGCGGTCGTTGAAGTCACCGGTGAAGAAGACCGGACGACCGGTCTTCAGCAGGTCGGTCACCTTGGCGCGCTCGATCGCGACCCCCTGGGCGCGCCACTTCGACTGGTCGCCGTACTTGGGCAGCGAGGCCGGGTTGTGGACGTTCATGAAGTACGCCGTCAGGCCGGTGGACCGCTGCCGCAGCTCGACGACCGGCATCTGCCGGATGCCGCCCTTGAAGTAGGGGATCGGCATGGTCGTCGCACCGACGAACTCCATCGTGGAGTTGCGCCAGATCACCGAGTTGTCGCTGTCGGCCTTGGCGTTCGACGGGTAGATGCCGAAGGTACTGCCGGCGGCCGCCAGGAACGCCGCGCGCTGCGGGTGCTCGAACTCCTGCAGCCCGGCCACGTCGACCTTGTAGCTGTTGAGCAGGGCGACCTGCTTCGGGACCCGGACGGCGTAGCCGGGGTAGTGCTTGTTCTTCACGGTGTGGATGGCGCCGAGGGTGTTGAAGCTGGAGAGCACGAAGCTCGTCGGGATAGCGGCCAGCCAGGCGGTCGGGACCGGCTTGCCGACGTAGGTGCGCAGCCACCGGGTCGGGTTGACCTCGGTGGCGTCCGGGCCGGAGGTCACCGCGAAGTAGAGCGAGCAGGACGTCGCGATGCCCTGGTGGCCGACGGTGCCGATCTGCTGACCGGCCTTCACCAGCTGGCCGCTCTTGATCGTGTTGGAGCGCATGTAGGCGTACCAGGTGCTGACCTTGGCCGGGCTCGTCACGACGTGCACGACGTGGTTGCCGCCGGTCGTCGAGGTGCTCACGTAGGCGATGCCGGGGGTCGCGGCGCGAACGACGCTGCCGCAGGGAGCCTTGATCGCCGTACCGGGGTGCTTGCCCGAGGTGCGCAGGTCGACCGGTTTCCGGGCGACGACCGGGTAGGTGACCCTGGCCGTCGAGGTGACGGTCGTGCGTGCCTGCAGCTGAGCCGTCAGCGAGGCGGGGCTGCTGGCGACGACGAGCACGGGAACCGCCACGACGCCGATGGCGAAGGCGCCGGTCAGGGCTCGGGAGACTCGGTGGAAGGACATCAGAACTCCTGCTCGATCGGGGGCGGGAAACCCCAGTTCGCTCCGAAGTATGGCCCAAATTCTGTGAAATTTGGGGTCTGAGTGAAAAAAAGATGCTCTTGGGGCGTGTCGGTGCTTGCAAACTACAACGATGTAACACTCAGAACGCCCGGCTAGGCCCGTTCTTCACGTCGACGACGGGCCCACTATCTTGGAGGACATGGACTACGCGAATTCGCTCCTGGACCTGATCGGCAACACCCCGTTGGTCAAGCTCGACCGGACCCTGCGGGAGCCGGGCGCCGAGAGCGCCGGGACCGGTCCGCTGGTCCTGGCGAAGGTCGAGTACCTCAATCCCGGTGGATCGGTGAAGGATCGGATCGCGCGCCGGATGATCGACGCCGCCGAGGCCTCGGGCGCGCTGCAGCCGGGGGGCACGATCGTCGAGCCGACCTCGGGGAACACCGGTGTCGGGCTCGCCCTGGTCGCCCAGCAGCGCGGGTACAAGTGCGTGTTCGTCTGCCCGGACAAGGTCAGCGAGGACAAGCGCAACGTCCTCAAGGCGTACGGCGCCGAGGTAGTGGTCTGCCCGACGGCGGTCGCGCCGGAGCACCCGGACAGCTACTACAACGTCTCCGACCGGCTCTCGAAGCAGCCGGGTGCCTGGAAGCCCGACCAGTACTCCAACCCGAACAACCCGCGATCGCACTACGAGGACACCGGCCCGGAGATCTGGCGCCAGACCGACGGCCGGATCACCCACTTCGTCTGCGGCATGGGCACCGGCGGCACGATCTCCGGGGTCGGCAGGTTCTTGAAGGAGCAGAACTCCTCGATCCAGGTCGTCGGCGCGGATCCCGCCGGCTCGGTGTACTCCGGGGGCTCCGGTCGGCCGTACCTGGTCGAGGGCGTCGGTGAGGACTTCTGGCCGGAGACCTACGACCGCACCGTGGCGGACCGGGTCATCGAGGTCTCCGACGCGGACTCGTTCGCGATGACGCGTCGGCTGGCCCGTGAGGAGGGCCTGCTCGTCGGCGGGTCGTCCGGCATGGCTGCCTTCGCGGCGGCGCAGCTCGCGAGCGAGGTCGATGACCCTGACGCGGTGATCGTGGTGCTGCTCCCGGACTCCGGTCGCGGCTACCTGACCAAGGTCTTCAACGACGAGTGGTTGGCCCGGTACGGGTTCCTCGCAGCGCAGGACGACCAGACCGTCGGCGAGGTGCTGCGCGGCAAGAGCGGCGGCCTGCCCGACCTGGTGCACACGCACCCGACCGAGACCCTCGCCGAGGCGATCGGGATCCTCAAGGAGTACGGCGTGTCCCAGATGCCCGTCGTCCGGGCCGAGCCGCCGGTGATGGCGGCAGAGGTGGCCGGGTCGGTCTCGGAGCGCGCCATCCTCGACGCGTTGTTCGCCGGACAGGCCAAGCTGGCCGACCAGGTCGAGGCGCACATGAGCCCGCCGCTGCCGACGATCGGCGCCTCGGTCGGCGTCGCGGAGGCGATCGCCGCACTCGGAGACGCGGACGCGTTGCTGGTCCAGGAGGACGGTCGACCGATCGGAGTCCTGACCCGGGCCGATCTGCTCACCTTCCTGGCCGCATTCCGTTAGTCCGATTTAACCCAGTCGTCTAAGGTGGGAGCACGGTCGCTTTTTCCGTACCCCACATGGAGGCGGCCGGACCTGTTGGGGTGCAGCGCCGGCCTCTGGCCAGGTGCACAACGGGTCAGGTGGCGGGGTGATCCTGGGAGGGGTACCCCGCCACCGCTCCCATTCTTCTAGGGGTGCAGCGGGGGGAAGCGCGTGCGGTATCTCACGATCGCCGCCGACGGTGAGGCCGAGATCGAGGTCAGCCGGTCGCGGTTCCGGTGCGCGCTGGTCCGGGTCGAGGACGAGATGTCCGCCCGCAGCGTCGTCGAGCAGGCACGCAAGGCGCACTGGAGCGCGAAGCACCACTGCTCGGCGTACGTGATCGGACCGCAGGGTCTGCTCGAACGCGCCCAGGACGACGGTGAGCCGCCCGGGACGGGTGGTGCGCCGATGCTCGAGGCGCTGCGCGGTCGGGGGATCAGCGACGTGGTCGCGGTCGTCACCCGCTGGTTCGGCGGCACCCTGCTCGGCACCGGCGGGCTGGCACGCGCGTACGGCGACGCCGTCCGCGCCGCGATGGAGACGACCCCGGTGATCGAGCGCACCCAGCACGAGCTGTGCCGGGTGACGGTCGACCTCGCCGCTGCCGGTCGTCTCGAGCACGAGCTGCGCTCGCGCGGCACCACGGTGCTCCGGATCGACTACACCGACGCGGCGACCCTGGAGCTGGCGGTCCCGTCGATCGCCGTCCCGGTGGCCCGCGAGATCGTCGCCGAGCTCACCGAGGGATCAGCTGCCTTCGTCGTGCGCGGTAGCCACTGGGTCGACGGCCCGGTCGCCGGGTAGGGCTCGGACCGGGCGCTCGCGCCCGTCGGCGAGGGTGAGCGCCTTGCGCACGGTGTCCGCCGGGATCTTCAGTGCCTCGCGGTCCCAGGTGAGCAGCCCGTTGAGCTCGTCCTCGACGTCGCTGAGCTGGGTGTAGACGGTGGCGGCCACACCGAGGTCGACGGCGTCCTGGATCTGGTCGTAGTGCAGGGCGACGAAGCCGGCCGCGAGGTCCTCGGGCGTCTCGCAGTGGCGGTAGCCATACTCGACGGCGCTGGCGTCGTGGCCGTCGACGGCGAGGCTGTAGCCGCCGTACTCGGTCAGCGCGTAGACCCGTCTCTCGTTCTTGCGCGGCCGGAGCCGGAACGGGCGCAGGTAGGAGTGGAAGCTCTTGACGTCGCCGCCGCCCTGATCGATCCAGCCGCTGACGTGGTTGACCGCGCGGGTGGGATCGAGCTTCTTGACAGCAGCGGCGATCGCGTTCGCGTCGAACTGGCCCCAGCCTTCGTTGAACGGCGTCCAGACGGCGATCGAGACGACGTTGCGGAGCAGGGTCACCGTCTGCGTCACCTCGGCGCGGAACTCCTCGCGAGCGGCAGTGTCGCCGCGGAAGAAGAGCGCGTGCCGCTTGTCGGCGAGCCGGATCGGCCAGCGCGCCGGCAGGTTCGCGATCAGCTCCCGGTAACGGCCACCGCCGTTGACCATGTCCTGCCAGACCAGGATCCCGAGCCGGTCGCAGTGGTGGTACCAGCGCAGCGGCTCGACCTTGACGTGCTTGCGCAGCATCGTGAAGCCGAGGTCCTTCATGGTGGTGATGTCGTGCACCATCGCCTCGTCCGCCGGAGCCGTCAGCAGGCCGTCGGGCCAGTAGCCCTGGTCGAGCACCCCGGTGTGCTGGATCGGACGGCCGTTGAGCAGGAACCGCCGTCGGCCGCGCCGGTCGATGCCGAACCCGAAGTCGCGCATCGCTGCGTAGGACGTGACGGTGTCCGCGCCGCAGGTGATCTCGAGGTCGTAGAGGTACGGGTCGTCGACGGTCCACGGGTGCGGGTCCTCGACCGGGATCCGGATCACCTCGCCGGCCGCGCCGGGCGTGGTCACGCCGTTCACCGAGACCGCCACCGGCGACGTCCCGCTCGCCACCACCGTCACCTCGAGCGAGCCGCCGGCCAGGTCCGGCGTGATCACCAGTGACTCGACGTACAGGGTCGGCACCGCCTCGAGCCACACCGTCTGCCAGATCCCGGACTGTGCGGTGTACCAGATCCGACCACGGTCCAGGCGTTGCTTGCCACGCGCGTGCGGGCCGGTCTCGGACAGGTCCCGGACCCTGACCTCGATCGTCTGGGTGCCTTCGACCAGGGCATCGGTGACGTCGAACGTGAAGGGCAGGTAGCCGCCGGTGTGGCTGCCGACCTCGGTGCCGTTCACCCAGACGGTGCAGGTCTGGTCGACCGCTCCGAAGTGCAGCAGCACCCGCTCGCCCGTCGGTGCGGTGATGCCGCTACGCCGGTACCAGAGCCACTCGTCGGGCTGCAGCTGCCGACCGACCCCGGACAGCGGCGCCTCGGGGGAGAACGGTACGACGATCTCGCCGTCCCACGACGCAGGTCGCTCCTCGGTCCCGAACGCGTAGCTCCAGCGACCGTTCAGGTTCACCCAGGTGTCCTCGCCGCGGGCGAGCTGAGGGCGCGGGTACTCCGGGAGCGGATGATCCGGGTCGAGGTCGCGTCCCCAGCGGGTCAGCAGTGGCACGGACCCGAGGCTAGGGCACGAAGCCAACCGATCCGCGCCGGCTCAGCTGCGCTGCAACCGGGCGAGCAGCTCGTCGCGGCTGACGCCGGTCTCGGCGCAGAGCTCGTTGACGAGCACGTTCACCATGTCGAAGAGCCGGAAGGTGACGCCGTCGGGGGTCTCCTCGGACAGCCGCACGAGCAGGTTCTCGACCTCGATGTCGTCCGCATCGAGGGTGTACAGCCGAAATGCCTCGCGAAGCATCTTGTCGCGCTCGCGCACCGTCGTACGGGTCGAGGATGCCGCGCGGAGGATCCGCTTCTGGGTCATGGGAGCAGTATTCCTGGTGGGAGCCCGTTCGGTAGCGTTCACCCATGTCGACGATGCCGGAGCACGACCGGGTCCGGGCGCTGGTCGACGCCGAGCACAAGGCTCTCGCGCTGTTCGACGAGGTCGTGGCTCGTGGACTCGTGGCCGTGGGAACCAGCGAGCGGGAGCTGAGCGACCAGATCCGCGAGCTGGCCAACGAGCTGTTCGACGTCCAGCGGTTCTGGCACAAGCGGATCGTCCGGTCGGGCATCAACACCCTCGAGCCGTACCGGTCGAACCCGCCGGACCTGACGATCGGGGCCGACGACATCGTCTTCTTCGACTTCGGCCCGATCTTCGACCAGTGGGAGGCCGACGTCGGTCGGACGTACGTCGTCGGGGACGACCCGCGCAAGCACCGGCTCACCGCCGATCTCGGGCGGATCTGGACGCTGGCGAAGCAGTACTTCGACGCCAGGCCCGACATCACCGGGGCGGAGCTCTTCGCGCACGTCCTGGAGCTGATCGCCGACGCGGGGTGGAAGCACGGTGCCTCCCACGCCGGCCACCTCGTCGGCGAGTTCCCGCACGAGAAGATCAACGGCGACGAGATCGACTGCTACGTCACCCACGGCAGCACCGGTCCGATGCGCCGTCCCGACGCGGCGGGCAAGCCGTGCCACTGGATCCTGGAGATCCACCTGATCGAACCCGGCGGTCGTTTCGGCGGCTTCTACGAGCAGCTCCTCGACCTGCCGAGCCACCGTCCCTGACGCCGTTGCCCAGGACGGGCGGTCAGGCCCGGGCGAAGTTCTCGAGCAGTGCTGCCGACAGCTCCGGCAGCAACGGCGCGGGCAGGTGGTGGCCCATGCCGTCGACGACGTGCAGGCGGGCACCCTTGATCGCCTTGGCGACGGCCCTGCCGTTGCCGGGCCGGAGGATCGGGTCGAGCGATCCGTGGATCACCACGGTCGGCGCGGTGATCCTGCGGCCGTACGGCACCAGGTTGCCGGTGCCCGTCGCCGCGGCGAACTGGCGCACGAGGCCCTCGGGGTGGAAGCTGCGGTCGTAGCTCGCGGCGGCCTGCTCGCGCGCTACCGCCGCGTCCTCGACGTACCGGGCTCCGCCGAGGGTGTTCCCGGCTCTGACGAGGCGGTCGATCACCTGGTCGCGGGTCGGCGACTTCCCCTGGCCGCCGATCAGCGCCCGCAGGGCCGCCGGCCTGGGCGGTGGCAGGAACGGCTGGTTGGTCGAGGAGAAGACGATCCCCAGCGAGCGGACCCGGTCGGCGTGGTCGGCCGCGAAGATCTGGGCGATCATGCCGCCCATCGACGCGCCGACGACGTGCGCCGACCCGATGCCGAGGTAGTCGCACAGCCCGAGCACGTCCTCGGACATGTCCACCAGCGTGTACGGCGACGGGGACGGGCGGCCGGCCAGGTGCCGGGCGACCCGGAGCGGTAGCAAGCCTGCGACGCGGACACCGTCGAGCTTGCTCGACAGGCCGACGTCGCGGTTGTCGAACCGGATCACCCGGTACCCGCCCTCGACGAGCATCCGGCAGAAGTCGACGGGCCAGAACGTCAGCTGGGCGCTGAAACCCATGATCAGGACGACGGCGGGATCGGCGAGGTCGCCCATGTCCTCGTAGGCGATCCGGAGGCCGTTCGCGTCGGCGGTACCCGTGCGGACTTCGAGCTCTTCAGGGGAGGCAGTCATCTGGCCATCATCGTGCGGGCTCGCCGGGGCGGGTAGGACCCAGGCGCCCAGGATCGTTGATCCTGCTGTTCAAACCCGTCGCCGCCCATTGAAAAAGTCAGGCCACAGTTGTTCACTGAATCCCGTGAGCGACGGAGTAGTGACCTGGGAACGGGTCCGCAAAGCAGCCGACAAGTTGACCACCCCACTCCTGCCCGATGACTACCTGACGCTGCTCAACCCGCTGTGGAGCTCGCGGGAGCTCCGGGGGCGCGTCGAGAAAGTCATCCCGGAGACCGAGGACGCCGCCACCCTGGTGATCAGGCCCGGGTGGGGGTGGAAGTACCAGCACCGGCCCGGTCAGTTCGTCGGCATCGGCGTCCAGGTGGGCGGCAAGTACCAGTGGCGCTCGTACTCGGTGAGCTCGCCTCCGGTGAAGTCCGGTCGCACGCTGGCGATCACCGTCCGGGCGATGCCCGAGGGCATGCTGAGCGAGCACCTCGTCCGGGGGCTCCAGCCAGGGACGATCGTGCGGTTGGCGACCCCGGCCGGGGATTTCGTGCTGCCCGACCCGCCCCCGGCGAAGTCGCTGTTCCTGGTCGGCGGCAGCGGGATCACCCCGGTGATGTCGATGCTGCGCACCCTGGACCGGCGCCGGACGATGGGTGACGTCACGCTGCACTACTCGTCCACGACGCCGGAGCGGATGATCTTCCGCGCGGAGCTGCTCGAGATGCACGAGAGGCATCCCGGGCTGGTGCTGCACGAGCAGCACACCGACACCGACGGGATCTTCAGCTGGGACGGGCTCGACCACCTGGTCCCCGACTGGCGCGAGCGCGAGACCTGGGCCTGCGGACCGGCGCCGATGCTGGATGCCGTCGAGCGGCACTGGGAGGCCGCGGACCTGTCGGACTCGCTGCACATCGAGCGGTTCTCGCTGGCGTTCACCGGCGACGGCGGCGAGGGCGGCACGATCTCGTTCCAGAACTCCAGCAAGTCGATCGAGGCCGACGGTGCCACCACCGTGCTGGAGGCGGGCGAGCAGGCGGGCGTCGGGATGCCGTACGGCTGCCGGGTCGGCATCTGCCACACCTGCACGGTCACCAAGATCTCCGGCACGGTTCGGGACCTGCGAAACGGGGCAGAGTTCGATCAGCCCAACGAGCAGGTGCAGACGTGCGTGACCGTTCCGGTCGGGCCCTGCGTCCTGAACATCTGACCCTCCCCACGACCTGAAGGAGCGCCCATGGCCATCGCCGATGTTGCCCAGTACGCCCATCTGACCGACGACGAGGTCGAGCAGCTCGGCCGTGAGTTCGACGCGATCCGGACCGAGATCGAGGAGTCGCGCGGTGCCAAGGACGCGGCGTACATCAACCGCGTGATCACCGCCCAGCGCTGGCTCGCCGCGGGTGGCCGGATCGGCATGATCGCGAGCTCGCCACTGGACAAGAAGCTCCGGCGCCCGGCGCTCGTCGCCAGCACGGTCGCGCTCGGCCTGGCGAAGATCCTCGAGAACATGGAGATCGGCCACAACGTCATGCACGGGCAGTGGGACTGGATGAACGATCCGGAGATCCACTCCTCGACCTGGGAGTGGGACACCGGCCAGCCGGCGGAGCAGTGGAAGCACAGCCACAACTACATCCACCACCAGTTCACCAACGTGCTCGGCTACGACAACGACATCGGGTACGGCGTGCTGCGGATGGCGCGGGAGCAGAAGTGGTCGCCCGCCAACCTCGGCCAGCCGGTCTACAACGCGCTGCTCGCCGGCCTGTTCCAGTGGGGCGTAGCGCTGCACGACCTCGACCTGGAGGCGATCCGCAAGGGCAAGAAGGACCCGAAGGAGATGAAGCGGCAGCTCAAGCAGATCGCGAAGAAGGGTCGCAACCAGATCCTCAAGGACTACATCGTCTACCCGGCACTCAGCGGCAAGGAGTGGCGCGGCACCATGAGAGCCAATGCCACCGCCAACCTGATGCGCAACGTCTGGTCCTACCTGATCATCTTCTGCGGGCACTTTCCCGACGGGGCGCTGCACTTCACCGAGGACGAGCTCACCGACGAGAGCCGTGCCGAGTGGTACCTGCGCCAGATCCTGGGCACCGCGAACTTCGAGGGCGGTCCGCTGCTGCACCTGATGAGCGGCAACCTCGGCTACCAGATCGAGCACCACCTGTACCCGGACCTGCCGAGCAACCGGTACGCCGAGATCGCCCCGCGGGTGAAGGCACTCTGCGACAAGTACGGCATCCCCTACACGACCGGGCCGCTGCACCGGCAGTACGGCCAGGTCCTCCGGGTGATCACCAAGCTGTCCCTGCCGAACAGGATGACCAAGGACGACAAGCCCCCGACCGGGGTGGACGTGACCGTCGACTCCGGGCGCAAGCCCGACCAGCAGCGACAGGTCCGGCGTACGGAGCTGGGCGGCTGGTCGCGCTCGGCCTCGTGACGGTGCTGACCTCACCGCCGTTCGCCTGGCCGGACGGCACCCTGGACGTACGCCGCGTCGTGCAGTGCGCCCTCAGCCGGGTCTGCGGGGGTTGCGGCCAGTCGCTGGGACGCCCGATCGCGTTCCTGGGTACGCCGGACGAGGTGGCGCGCAACGCCTTCCACGCGCCGCCGCTGCACCAGGAATGCGCGTCGCAGCTGCGGAACACCGTGGCGGTCGGTCACACGGTCGTGCTGACGGCCGGGTTCGAGTTCATCCGACCGAGCGCGGGTGCGGTCGAGAAGAGGCCGATCTTCGTGCCGAACTCGATCCTCTGAGCAGGGTCAGCGCAGGAACCTGGGCACCGGGACCTGAGCACCGGGACCTGGGCAGTTCCGTAGACCTCCGATCTCGAGCCTAATACCAAAGGAGGGCTCTCGGCCCGGCAGTCCTCTGGTTGTGTCGAGGACATGGGATCCGCGCGCCTGCTGACTCCGGCACTGACCGTCCTGGTGGTCGCGCCCGTCTTCGGAGAGACGTTGTCCGGATCGACGCCGCCGCTGGACCTGGTGCTGCCGTGGAACCTCGCGCTGACGGCCGGTCTGTACGGGTGCGGGGCGCTTCTGTGCCGCGAGATCGCACGCCGCTTCGGCTTCGGGCTGCCCGGACTGTGCCTGCTCGGGGCGGCGTACGGGGTGTTCGAGGAGGCGCTGGTCGATCGGTTCTGGTTCTCCGCGAAGTTCTGGCACGACACCGGTGTCGGCTCGTACAGCGAGATCTGGCACACGAACGTCCTGCTCGCCGTCCACCTGACCTGCTTCCACGCGGCCGTCAGCATCTGTTCCTCGATCCTGGTCGTCGAGCGGCTGTTCCCCGCGGCGCAGCAGCGTGCCTGGGTCGGCAACCGAGGGCTCGGTACAGCCGCGGTCGTGCTGTTCGCCGTCGTCCCGTTCCTGTACGCCGACAGCGCCGGCAGCCCGGGTGCTGGCCAGCTGGTCGCCGCTGCTGGACTGGCGCTGGCACTGGTCGGCTCTGCCTTCCTGGCCGGGACTCGCTCGAGGTCCGCCCCTACCCGCACGGTCTCGGCCAGACCCTGGTTGATCAGCGCCCTTGCCTTCGCCGCCACCGGAGCGCACTTCGTCCTCGTCTACGCGGTCCCGTCGACGGGTCTCGCGTGGCCGATCGGGCTGGTGCTCAGCCTCGCGCCGGTGGCGCTCGGTGTGCTGCTGCTGCGCGGGCGGGTCGCCGGTGACCGGTACGGCGCCGATGCCTTCCGGGTTGTTCTCGGCATCCTGGGGTTCTTCCTGCTGCTGGACTTCTTCGTCGGCCTGGGCGGTCGCTACGACCTGACCCTGGGCGCGATCGGGATCGGGTACGGGCTCTGGCGGACCGGGGCTGGCACCAGGGTCCGCCGAGACCGGATCATGGACCGGTGAGCGACCTGCTGCCAGCTGCGCCGGCCTGTGCGTGCTGCGAGGAGCCGTTGACGCGCGGTTCTGTGAGGTTGTGGCCCGACACGGACGTTCGGGTCTGCTACGACTGCATCGACTGGATGACCAGCCAACGGGATCTCCAGATCGCCCGCACCGGCGGTCCGGTTCGGGTCGTGGGCCACGAGCCGATCTTCCGCGTCGACGACGTCGCGTGAGCCGTCGAGCACTACCAGCGGACGACGCAGCAGCGAGCTCGACGAGCCTGTACCTCCACGTCGAGGATGCCGACCGGCTCACCGAGATCACCCGAGGCACGTTCCGTCAGGTAGCCGGGCGTCACTGCTCGGGGTGGGGCTGGAACCGGTGGACCTCCTGGGGCCAACCGCAGGCAGTCGCGATCTTTCCCGCCCACAGCCGCGCGGCGTCCTCGTCTGCGACGTCCACGACCGCGAAGCCGCCGAGGTGCTCCTTCGTCTCGGCGAACGGGCCGTCGGTGAACAGCGGCGTACCGGTCGAGGCGTCCACGCTGAAGACGGGCGCAGCGTCGTCCAGGCCACCGGTGAAGATCAGGACGCCGAGAGCCTTCATCTCCGCGATCAACGGCTTGAGGACCCTGGACTTCTCCCGGAGTTCCTCGTCGGTGTGGTCGCCGACCCACTCGTCGTTGAACGCGATCAGGTACTCAGGCATGTCTCCTCCTACTCGGCGTGACCCGTGCGGCCGCGTCCAGCTTCTCAACGAACGGCGGCAGCCGGATACGACAGCGCGCCCTGCACACTCGAGCAGGTGCCAGGAGCTACCGGTCGCCCCGCAGGTGCGGCGGGACCCCCAACCGGTGCAGCTGCTGCGGCCATCCGCACGCGACGGCAACCTTCGCGGCCCAGCCGCTGGCCGTCTCGTCATCGGGCACGTCCACGACGCAGAAGCCGCCGAGATGCTCCTTCGTCTCGGCGTACGGGCCGTCGAGCAGCACCGGCTTGCTGTCGACCAGGTCGACGCCGGCCACCAGCGAATCAGCGTCGAGGCCGCCTCCGAACACCCACACCCCGGCGGCCTTCATCTCGCCGGCCAGCACCCCGGTGGCCTCAGCGCGCTCCAGGATCTGATCCTCGGTGAGGTCGGGAACCCACTCGGCGTTGAACACGATCACGTACTGGGGCATGACTCCTCCTCGTTCGGCGGCCGCTCTGACCACCTTCCACCTTGTCCACGAACGGTGGAAGGTGGATACGACATGTTCGTCGAACCGGGTCAGGCGGTCGGGACCTTGATCCCCGTCGCCGAGTGGCAGCGGTACCCGAACGGGTTCTTCGCCAGGTACTGCTGGTGGTAGCAGTCGTGAGCTGGCGATAGTTCATTCACGAACTTGAGTCCTGTGATCCCTCGGGTGTCCGCGGGTCAGAGGGTCTTCGGTCGCACCCGGTACCCCGAGGACCGTTCCAAGCGTACTCAGCGGCCCGTCCGGCAGACCTGCGCATACGCCTCGGAGTGCTGGGTAGTCATTAGATACGCGCTCTGCCTAGCACGAAGGAGAGATCAGATGACCAGTACTAACGTGTC
Source organism: Marmoricola sp. (assembly GCA_025965315.1). GTDB lineage: Bacteria > Actinomycetota > Actinomycetes > Propionibacteriales > Nocardioidaceae > Marmoricola. The sequence continues at coordinate 47,934 of JAOPXD010000154.1, read as the reverse complement.
CGAGAAAGTCTCGGATCTGAAACAGGAAGCGGCGGACAAGGCCAGCTCGACGACCGAGACCGCCAAGGAGCAGGCCGCTCAGGTGGCCAGCGCCGCGAAGGAACAGGCTGGCCAGGTGGCCGGCACGGCACGTGACGAGGCTCAGAACCTCGCCGCCGAGACCAAAGACCATGCCCGGGCGCTGCTCGACGAGTCGCTGAAGCAGGTCGAGGAGCAGTCCCACGTCCAGCGGGACCGCCTCGTCGACACGCTGCGGAACTTCGGCGAGGACCTGGAGCAGATGGCTTCGAGCGCCCACGGGGGAGTCGCTGCGGACCTAACACGACAGGTGGCGGACAAGGCCCGGCAGCTGTCCAGCAGCATCGATGGCCGCGAGCCGCGGGAGTTGCTGGACGACGTCAAGACCTTCGCCCAACGTCGGCCCGGCACCTTCCTCCTCGGTGCACTTGCCGCCGGGGTCGTCGCCGGACGTCTGGTCCGCGGCGCGAAGGACGCCCCCAGCTCGCCGCAGACCAGCAACGGCACGCAGGGCACCCCGCTAAGCAACGCTGGCGCGGTCGCGCCCTCGCCGGTTCCTGCCGACAAGACGGGTGCCGCGCACCCCGCCGCCCCGGTGGTGCCGCCGCAGGGCGGTGATCTGTTGTGACAGCACCTCAGGTGGGGCAGCACGTCGGTCAGGAGGTTGGCCAGCAGCGCGAGGGGGAGCCCCGCTCGCTCGGGGCGATCGTCTCCGATATCAGCACCGACCTGAGTTCCCTGGTCCGTGCCGAGCTGGACCTCGCGAAGGTCGAGCTCAAGAAGGAGGCGACTACGGCGGCGAAGGGCGCAGGGATGTTCGGGGGCGCCGGTCTGGCCGGCTACTTCGCGGTGTTCTTCGGGTCCCTGGCGCTGGTTTACCTGCTCGACAACTGGATGCCGCGCGAACTCGCAAGCTTGATCGTCGCAGTCATCTACGGTGCCGCAGCCGCGGTGCTTGCACTCCGGGGGAAGGCGAAGCTCAAGGAGAGCAACCCGCAACTTCCCGAGACCCAGCAGACCCTGAAGGAGGACGTGCAATGGGCCAAAGCACAGAAGAACTGACCGGCAGCATCGAGGAGTCCCGGCGAAACCTGGCGCGGGACGTCGACGAGTTCAGCGACAAGGTGAGCCCGGGGAAGGTAGTGCACCGCCAGAAGCAGGCCGCCGTCAACCGGCTCAGCTCGATCCGTGAGTCGGTGATGGGCACCGCCTCCGACGCCGGAAGCACCATGACCGACAAGGCCTCCGACGTGGCCGGCTCCGCTCAGGACGCCGCACACAGCGTGGCCCACGGCGCGCAGGGCGCGGTCCGGACAGCGAAGGGGAACCCCCTCGCTGCCGGTCTGGCTGCCTTCGGCGTCGGCCTGGTCGTCTCGTCGATAATCCCGGCGAGCAAGCAGGAAGCCGACGTCGCCAGGAAGGCGGTCGACGCTGCTAAGGAGCAGGCACAGCCGGTGATCGAGGAAGGCGCGCAGAACCTGAAAGACGCCGCGACGAGTGCGGCCGGGGACCTGATGGAGACGGCCCGGGACGGCGCTGCGCACGTCCAGGAGGAGGTGAAGTCCTCCGCCGAGATGGTTGAGGACGAGGCGAGCTCCTCGGCCGAGACGGTCAAGGACGAGGCCGCGGACGCGACCCAGTCGTTGAAGCAGGCGGCTGGAGGCCCGGGGTCGGGTACGGGCTCCGGCTCAGGTACTGGCACCAGCGGGATGAACGGCCCAGGTGGGGGCACCACCGCACCGACGCCGAGACCTTGACGTCGTAGAGACACCAGCAGCGCCCCTGCACCGTCCGGTGCGGGGGCGCTCGTCATTGGTGAGGTGGCGGGCTGGTTCTAGGCGCGTGAGGTAACCGGACACCACGTGCGCAGACACCACAGCGCGGGAGAACGGCCCCGGCGGACGACCTGGCCGAGACAATGCCGACCACGCCCCGATAACCGGCGTGCCACTCACCTCAGTCCCGCGGGACCTTGATACCTGTCGAGCTGTGACAGCGGTATCCGTTTACGTTCTTCGCCAGGTACTGCTGGTGGTGGTCCTCGGCGTAGAAGTACTCGACGGCCGGCTTGATCTCGGTCGCGATGCTGCCGTAGCCGCGCTTGGTGAGCTCGGGCTGGTAGCGCTCGGTGACCTCCTTGGCGACCTGCGCCTGCTCGTCGGAGAAGGTGTAGATCGCGGAGCGGTACTGGGTGCCGACGTCGTTGCCCTGGCGCATGCTCTGCGTGGGGTCGTGCACCTCGTAGAACGCTGCGACCAGGTCGGCGTAGCTGACCTTCGTGGGATCGAAGACGACCCGGACTGCCTCGGTGTGACCGGTGCGGCCCGAGCAGACCTCTTCGTACGACGGGTTGGGGGTCGTTCCGCCGGCGTACCCGACCGAGGTCGACCACACGCCGGGGACCTGCCAGAAGATCTCCTCGGATCCCCAGAAGCAGCCGAGACCGAACAGCGCCACCTCGTAGCCCGCGGGGACCTCGTCGGTGACCAGGGGAGCGTCGAGCACGCGGTGCCGTTCGGAGAGCCGGAACCCGGGCTCGGCACGGCCCGCCAGGGCGTGCTCCGGGTCGACGACCTGGGTCTTGAACTTGTTGAACAACATCGGTTCTCCTCACCTCGGGTGCACCCGTGACAACCGCGGCAGCTGCGGCACTGTTCCCGTCCGTACCAGTGTGCCCGGCCACGTTCGGGAATGCCCGCTGCGGGGATTACGTCCCGGTGACGGCTCAGCCGTGGTGCAGGGCGCAGTAGGCGTCCCGTGCGGAGGGGTCCTTCTTCGCGAAGACCTGCTTGATGAACTCGGCCTGGGTGGCGGCGTAGTCGGCGATCTCCTGCTCGATCACCGGCCGCAGCAGGGCTGGTGCGTTGACGAGCGCCTCCGCGTGCCGCCAGACGATCTCGCGCCAGCCGCGCATGATCGCGCCGACCAGGACCTCGTCGACGTTCCCGATGTTGATCTTGTTGAAGGTCGGGTCGAAGCGCGCGGTCTCCTCGTCGAAGACCGGCTGGTACAGCGAGTCGAGACGATCGTTGTACGCGTTGTGGTCGGGCTTGTGCGTGGTTCCGTCCGCGGCGGTCAGGCCGACCTGCGCGAGGACGTAGGGGAAGTCGTTGTTGATGTGGGCGTTCATGTTCATCAGGAAGTCGCCCAGCCCGCTCATGGTCCGGTCGCGGGTGGCCGTGAGCGCGAGCTGCCAGGCCTTCGGGACCGCAGCGGTGTCGCCCGCGTTCCAGGCATCCATCGTGTCGAAGTACTTCTGCGCGAACACGGCGTCGATCCGGGTCAGCCAGGCACGGTCGTGGAAGTAGCCGTTGTCGGCCGCCGCCTTCACGTTCTGGGTCACCCGCAGGTACGCGAGCGAGAAGATCGCGTCGTGGCTGCAGCTCGCGGCCAGGGGTACGAGCCGCGCCTGCATCTCGGCGATCACGTCGACGATGCACTGCGGGCTGCCGCTCCGGCAGATCGTCCCGGTGTACGGCTTGTACGGCGTCGGGTAGGCCGGCAGCGCTCCGACGATCGGGTCGAACAGCGACGGCTGCAGCAGCGCGTTGATCGGATCGAGCGGATCGGCGTGCGCCGGGGCGGCGAGCGTGCCGAGGGCGAGCGCGACGGTCAGGCCGGCGACGGCTGCCGTGAGCGAGCGGCGGAGGGGCATGTGGTGACCAACGAGGCCGGGTCGTGACGGCTACGCGGCACCGCGGCTGCTGACCAACTAGGCTCGCCAGCGTGAGCCAAGAACATCGCTTCAAGTCAGGGTTCGAGACGCGTGCGATCCACGCCGGCTACGACCCGGACCCGACTACGGGCGCGGTGATCCCGCCGATCTACGCGACCAGCACCTACAAGCAGGACGGCGTCGGCGGGCTCCGCGGCGGCTACGAGTACAGCCGCTCGGGCAACCCCACGCGGACCGCCCTCGAAGGCGCGCTCGCGGCCCTCGAGGAGGGTGAGCGCGCGTTCGCGTTCGCGTCCGGGCTCGCCGCCGAGGACACCGTGCTGCGCTCGCTGACCAGGCCCGGCGACCACGTCGTCATCCCCGACGACGCGTACGGCGGCACCTTCCGGCTGATCGACAAGGTCGCCGGCCCGTGGGGCATCGAGAACAGCCCGGCGGCGGTCTCCGACCTGGACTCGGTGCGGGCGGCGATCCGGCCGGGCCGGACCAAGCTGGTGTGGATCGAGACCCCGACGAACCCGCTGCTCAACATCGGCGACATCGAGGCGCTCGCCGGGATCGCCCACGACGCCGGGGCGCTGCTCGTGGTCGACAACACCTTCGCGTCGCCGTACCTGCAGCAGCCGCTGACCCTCGGCGCCGACCTGGTCGTGCACTCGACCACGAAGTACGTCGGTGGCCACTCCGACGTGGTCGGCGGTGCCGTGGTCGTCCGCGACCTGGCTGTCGCGGAGGCGATCGGGTTCCACCAGAACGCGATGGGCGCTGTCCCCGGTCCGTTCGACTGCTTCCTGACCCATCGCGGGCTCAAGACCCTCGGCGTACGGATGGACCGGCACTGCGACAACGCGGAGCTGGTCGTCGAGTTCCTGGTCAACCACCCGCAGGTCGCCGAGGTGATCTACCCGGGCCTGGCCGAGCACCCGGGTCACGCGGTCGCGAGCCGGCAGATGAAGCGGTACGGCGGGATCATCTCGTTCCGGGTGACCGGTGGTGAGGAGCACGCGCTCGAGGTGTGTGCCCGCGCCGAGGTCTTCACCCTCGGTGAGTCGTTGGGAGGGGTGGAGTCGTTGATCGAGCACCCGGGTCGGATGACCCACGCAAGCGTCGCCGGAACGGATCTCGAGGTGCCCGGTGACTTGATCCGGCTCAGTGTCGGGATCGAGACCGCCGAGGACCTGGTGGCCGACCTCGAACGAGCCCTGGAGCCCGGCCGTGAGTGAGCTGCCCGAGCCGATCATCGCCGCTGAGCCTGACCTGCGGTTCGCGCTGGCGAGCGAACGCACCCTGCTCGCCTACCAGCGGACCGCGATCGCACTGATCGTCGCCGCCGTCGGTTTCGCGCACTTCCTCGACGGCGGTCCGCTGCTGCTGATCCTGTGCCTGGTCCTCGTCGTCGGGGGTGCCGTGGCCGCGATCGGCGGGCACTACCGCTACCTGGCGGTCAACCACGCGATCGCGAGCGGGAAGCCGATCCCGTCCTCGCCGGTGCCGCTGCTGCTCACCACGTCCCTGTTCGGCGTGGTGATCCTCTCGGTGATCATGGTGATCGAGAAGGCGCGCTGAGATGACCGATTTCGCTGACCGCTGGCGTGCTCGCCTCATCCGCAAGCCGGGCGCAGACCTGTCCGACGAGGAGCTCCAGGACGCCGAGGACCGGCGTACCGCGCAGATCGTCACGCAGAGCGTGACGGCGACCCTGCGATCGTCCGGGGGGACCAGCAACTACACCCAGGCGCAGGTGCCGTGGTCCTTCGACCTGGTGGCTGCCTATGCCTGGCGCTTCCTGGTGATCGCGGCAGCACTCGGGCTGATCCTGCTCGGGCTCAACTTCTTCGCCGAGATCGTCTTCCCGGTGGTCATCGCGCTGTTCATCTCGGCGCTGACCGCTCCCGTGGTCGCCCTCCTGGAACGGATCGGGGTCCGGCGCAAGCTGGCGGCACTGCTCGTGGTGCTCGGCGGCCTGGCGATCGTCGTGCTGCTGCTGATCTTCGTCACCCAGCAGATCGCCTCGGGTTCCGACCAGCTCTCCGAGAAGGTGTCCGGGGGGCTGGGGCAGATCAAGGACTGGCTCCGGACCGGCCCGCTGCACGCGAGCAACTCCCAGGTCAACGACTGGATCGCGAACGCCCAGGACTTCGTGACCACCCAGGGCAAGAACCTGGCCACGCACGCGACCGACATCGGGGTCGCGGTCGGCCAGATCATCGCCGGGTTCTTCATCATCTTGTTCTCCACGTACTTCTTCCTCGCCGACGGCACCCTGATCTGGGCCTGGCTGGTCCGGCTCTTCCCGCGGGCAGCACGCGAGCGGGCCGACTCCTCGGGCAGGGTCGCCTGGCACTCGCTGACACAGTTCGTCCGGGCCACCGTGCTGGTTGCGGCCACCGACGCCATCGGCATCATGATCTTCGCTGCCGTCCTGAAGGTGCCGCTGGTCGGTGCCATCGGGGTGCTGGTCTTCATCGGCGCGTTCGTGCCGCTGATCGGTGCCCTCGCGTCCGGTGGCGTCGCGGTCCTGGTGGCACTGGTCGCGCACGGGCCGGTCGTGGCATTGCTGATGCTGGGTGGGGTCGTGCTGATCCAGCAGCTCGAGGCGCACGTGCTGCAGCCGTTCCTGATGGGTCGCTTCGTCTCGGTGCACCCGCTGGGGGTGATCCTCGGTATCGCAGCCGGGGTGATCGTTGCCGGCGTACCCGGTGCCCTGATCGCCGTACCGCTGGTGGCGGCGCTGAACGCGGTGGCCCAGCACCTGGCTTCGTTCACCGACCTCGGAGACGACGCCGAGACCTCGGCCGAAGAGGATCCGGCCCCCGACCCCGAGCTGGCGGAGCTGGCAGCCGCCGACCCGGAGAACGGCACCGAATGAGCGCGCCGGGTCCGATCACGCTGGCCGAGATCGAGGCTGCTGCAGCACTGCTGCGCGACGTCGCGATCACCACGCCGATGGAGGAGTCCCGGTGGCTCTCCGCGGTGGTCGGGGGGCCGGTGCTCCTCAAGTGCGAGAACCTGCAGCGCACCGGCTCGTTCAAGATCCGGGGCGCCTACGTCCGGATGGCCCGGCTGTCCGAGGAAGAACGTGCCCGCGGTGTCGTCGCTGCCTCGGCCGGCAACCACGCCCAGGGCGTCGCGCTCGCCGCCCGGATGCTCGGGATCAAGGCAACCGTCTTCATGCCCGAGGGCGCCCCGATCCCCAAGCTCAACGCCACCCGCGGGTACGGCGCCGAGGTGATCTTCCACGGGGCGATCCTCGACGAGGCACTGGCGCACGCGATCGAGTACGCCGAGGAGACCGGCGCCGTCCTGATCCACCCGTTCGACCACGTCGACATCGTCGCCGGGCAGGCCACCTGCGGTCTGGAGATCGTCGAGCAGGCGCCCCAGGCCGCGACCGTGCTGGTGCCCACCGGCGGTGGCGGACTGATCGCCGGGGTGGCGCTCGCGATCAAGGAGCTCCGGCCCGACGTCCGGGTCGTCGGGGTGCAGGCCGAGGGTGCCGCCGCCTACCCGGGCTCACTGGCCGCCGGGCACCCGGTCGCACTGGCAGCGATGCGCACGATGGCGGACGGGATCGCGGTCGCCCGCCCCGGTCAGGTCCCGTTCGATGCGATCGAGCGGTACGTCGACGAGGTCGTCACCGTCTCCGAGGAATCGATCTCGCGAGCACTGGTACTGCTGCTGGAACGGGCCAAGGTGGTCGTCGAACCAGCCGGCGCCGTTGCGGTGGCCGCGATCCTGGACCGCCCCGAGGCGTACGCGACCCCCGCCGTCGCGGTGCTCTCCGGAGGCAACGTCGACCTGTTGCTGCTCGCCAAGCTGATCCGGCACGGTCTGGCCGCAGCAGGCCGCTACCTGAACGTCGGCGTCCGGATCCCGGACCGTCCCGGGGGCCTCGCCGCACTGCTCGCCGGGTTGGCGGAGCAGGGCGCGAACGTCCTGGAGGTCAGCCACGAGCGCACCTCGGGATCGCTGAGCATCGACGAGGTCGAGGTGCACGTCCAGCTGGAGACCCGCGGCCCCGAGCACGCCGAGGCCGTCCTGAGCCAGCTCTGGGCCAGTGGCTACGAGGTCATCGAGATCAGCTGAGGCTCAGCCTGTGTACGGCGTCGCGTCGACGATCTCGACCTTGAGCAGCGAGCCGTTCGGGGCCGGGTAGCTGACCGTGTCGCCCGTGGAGGCGCCGTTGATGGCCTCGCCGAGGGGGGACTGGGGCGAGTAGACCTGGACGTCGTCGCCGGCCATCTCGCGAGCGCCCAGCAGGAACTGCTCGGTGTCCTTGTCGCCCACGAACCTGATCGTGACGAGCATGCCGGGCTCCACCACGCCGTCGTCGGCGGGTGTCTCGCCCACGCGGGCGTTCTTGAGCATCTCGACGAGCTGGGCGATCCGGCCGTCGAGCTTGCCGAGCTCCTCGCGGGCGGCGTGGTAGCCGCCGTTCTCCTTGAGGTCCCCCTCGTCGCGGGCGGCGCTGACCTTCTCCACGACACCGGTCCGGGCAGGGCCGCGAAGGTCCTCGAGCTCAGCGGTGAGCTCGTCGTACTTGGCCTGTGTCAACCACACGCCGTCGCGTTCATCTGCCTGAGTCATGGCTACAGCTCCTGCTTCCGTAGGGGTTGGTCGTCGTCCTCGGGATGACGTCGGCACCAGGACGGGAAAACATCTACCTTAGCAACGGGTCAATTGCCGTGCTTGTCAGCGGTGCAGCTGATCTTCTCCACGGTCGTCGCGCGGCGCTCGGTCCGGATCGGGATCCAGCGGCCCTGGTCCTTGACGATCGTCGCCACGCTGAGGTTCGTCTCGCCGACGATCGTGTGGTCCGACGCCGTCGCGCGCAGCAGGCAGCTGCCCTTGATGTGGTCCTTGCTGACCTTGATGTCCATCTTGACGCGGACCTCGTGCGTGCTGACCACGTCGAACGACTCGAGCTCGGCGTCGTACGCGGTGTCGCTGTTGAACCAGGCAGCCCACGCGACCCAGCCGAAGAAGACGACGCCGAGGACCGTCGACGCGACGATGATCACCTTCCGGTTGCGGGGTCGCGGAACGCCGTACCGCTGCTCGAGGAGATCGCTCACGCCGCAACTATAGGGAGGGCCTCGCGACGCCCCACCTAGGATGGACCCCATGCCTGATCCAAAGCCGGACCGCAACGGCCTGCGCCTGATGCACGTGCACGCCCACCCCGACGACGAGTCCAGCAAAGGCGCAGCCTCCACCGCGCGCTACGTCGCCGAGGGGGTGGATGTCCACGTCGTGACCTGCACCGGCGGCGAGCGCGGGTCGATCCTGAACCCGAAGATGGACCTGCCCGACGTGCTGGCGAACATGACCGAGATCCGGCGCGCGGAGATGGAGCGGGCCCGCGAGATCCTCGGGGTGTCCCAGGACTGGTTGGGCTTCGTCGACTCGGGGTGGCCCGAGGGCGACCCCAAGCCGCCGCTGCCCGAGGGGTGCTTCGGCTTGGTTCCGCTCGAGGAGGCGACCGAGCCGCTGGTCCGGCTGATCCGCTCCTTCCGGCCGCACGTCCTGACGACGTACGACGAGAACGGCGGCTACCCGCACCCGGACCACATCAAGTGCCACGAGATCTCGATGGCTGCGTTCGAGGCCGCCTCCGATCCGACCCGCTACCCCGACGCGGGCGAGCCCTGGCAGGTCCTCAAGGTCTACTACCAGCACGGCTTCAACCGGCCGAAGGCCGTAGCCCTGCACGAGGCCGCCCTCGAGCTCGGTCTGGAGTCGTCCTTCGGCGAACGGCTCAAGGAGTGGAAGCCCGATCCGGTGTGGGACGCCCGGGTCACCACGAAGGTGCCCTGCGGCGAGTACTTCCCGGTACGCGACCAGGCACTGATCGCGCACGCCACCCAGATCGACCCCGACGGGTTCTTCTTCCAGATCCCGATGGAGGTCCAGCAGCGGATCTGGCCGACCGAGGACTTCGAGCTGGTCACCAGCCTGGTGGAGACCTCGCTTCCCGAGGACGACCTGTTCACCGGGGTCCGGGAGAGTGCTGCCTTCGTGGCCGAGCAGAGCGCCTGAGACAATGACGTCATGAACACCTTCGTCATCGTGCTGCACGGCTTCGTCTCGCTGGTCGACAAGGTCCCGGCGGACAAGAACGTCAAGGCCGGTTGGGGTGCCTTCGCCCTGTTCATCGGTCTGATCGCTGCTGTGGCGCTGCTCTGCTGGAGCATGTACCGCCACCTGAGGAAGACCGACCAGAACGCTGCGGCGGGCGTCTTCGGCGACGAAGACAAGACCAGCAGCCGCGCGAACTCCGGGTTCGACACCCAGGCATAGAGGCCTAGACAGCCCCTGCACGCCCGCTCCGGGATGCGCCAGACTGACGCAACTCTTGGCAACCCGTCTCGGAGGTCCTGATGCGCACGTCCCGTTCTGCTGGCGTCGTCCTGGTGCTCGTGACGGCTGCCGCGCTGACCGGCTGCGGGAGCAGCGGCTCCTCGAGTGCCCCGAAGGTCAGCCCGTTGAGCAAGGCGGACGCCACCTCGGCGCTGCTCACCCAGGACAACCTCGGCAGCGGCTTCACCTCCCGGACCGACGACGCCAGCAGCACCGACGCCCCCGGCTGCCTGGCACCGCTCGACAAGCTGACCGAGGCGAAGGCCCCGGTCAAGGCGAAGTCCGAGTACCAGGCGACCAGCGACACCGGGTTCCCGCTGCTGGCCTCGGAGGTGACGTCGTACCGGTCCGTGGCCGCGGCGAAGGGTGCGATCAGCGCGGCCCGGACGTCGATGGCGAGCTGCACGAGCGTCGACGACACCGCCAAGGACGGCACCATCACCAAGCTGAGCGTCACGATCACCGACGAGAAGATCGACGGCGCCGACGACGAGTTCAACCTGGAGGCGACCGGCACGCTGACCGAGGGCGGCCAGACGGTGCCGTTCGGGTTGTTCCTGGCCGCGGTCCGGATCAAGAACAGCATCTCCGCGACCAGCATCGGCGACCTCGCCGGCGCGTTCCCGCAGCTGGACGACTTCGTGACGGTCGCTGTCGACCGGCTCAAGGCCGTCGTCGCCGGCAGGACCCCGCCGACGGCGACGATCACGCCGGCCGGCTGATCCAGCCCGGGGTCAGCCGGCGTTGATCGTGCTGGTGTCGATCACGACCCGGTAGCGCACGTCGCCGGCGACGACCCGCTCGTACGCCGCGTCGACCTCGTCCGCGCTGATCGTCTCGATCGTGGCGCCGATGCCGTGCTCGGCACAGAAGTCGAGCATCTCCTGGGTGGCGGGGATACCGCCGATGTTCGAACCGGCCAGCACCTTGGAGCCGCCGACGACCGCGAACGGAGCGATGTCGTAGTTCTCCGAGGGGATGCCCACGTTGACCAGGGCTCCCTGCGGCTTGAGGAGCCCGAGGTAGTCGTTCATCGGCAGTGCGGCGCTGACGGTGTTGATGATCAGGTCCAGGGTGCGGGTGTTCTTCCGCAGCGCGCCCTTCTCGCCGGTCGCGATGAACTTGTCCGCGCCGAGCTCGGCAGCGTCGCCGGCCTTGGCGTCGCTGCGCGACAGCACGGTCACCTCGGCACCCAGGGCAGCGGCGAGCTTGACGGCCATGTGCCCCAGACCGCCGAGCCCCACGACACCGACCTTGGTGCCCGGACCTGCTCCCCAGCGCTTGAGGGGCGTCCACACCGTGATTCCGGCGCAGAGCAGCGGCGCGGCCTCGTCGAGCGAGATGCCGTCAGGGATCCGTACGCCGAAGCGCTCGGAGACGACGACCTGCTGGGCGTAGCCGCCGTACGTCGGGTTCCCGTCGTACCCGCGGCCGTTGTAGGTCATCACGTTGCCGTTGTCGCAGAACTGCTCCTGACCGTCCTTGCACTGCTCGCAGTCGCCGCAGGAGTCGACCATGCAGCCGACGCCGACCCGGTCGCCGACCCGGTGCCGGGTGACCGCGCTGCCGACCGCGGCGACGGTGCCGGCGATCTCGTGGCCCGGCACCATCGGGAAGATCGCCCGGCCCCACTCCTCGCGGACCTGGTGGATGTCGCTGTGACAGATCCCGGCGAAGGCGATGTCGATCAGGATGTCGAACTCACCGAGCTCGCGGTGCTCGATGGTTCGCTGGACGAAGGGCGCGCCGGCGGTCTCGGCGACCAGGGCAGAAGTCTTGATGCTCATACCTGCCCCCAACCCACGAGGCCCTGCCTGCATTCCGAGCGCGCAGGTTCGCTCATGCGGACGCAGGGCTCCAGCCCAGTGCCGGACCGAGCCGGGTAGTGATGTCGGTCAGGATCTGGACGTAGTCGGCGTGCTCGAACGAGAACGGCAGCGCGAACGCGACCTCGTCCACCTCGCGGAACCCGGCATGGGCGTAGAGCTGCTCCGCGATCTCCTCCGAGGTACCGATCAGGTCGCGGGCGAACATCATCCGCGCCGGGCCCTGAGGGGCTGTGGTCCGCGGGGTCCGCGCCTCGACGTACTGCTGGTACCTCGCGCGCTGGTCCGCGGTCGCTGAGTCGGTCGGGATCACCACCAGGCCCTGGGAGACGCGGGCGGCGCTGCCGGCGGGGTGGTGCTCGCGGAACCTGCGGACGTGGGAGCGCTGGATCTCGGCGAAGTCCTCGGACTCCTCCGCACGGACGACGCTGCTGGTCAGGAAGTTCATCCGGTGCTGGCCGGCCCACTCGGCCGAAGCCAGCCCGGCGCCGCCGTACCAGAGCCGGTCCGCCAGACCGGGGGAGTGCGGCTCGACGCGGCGGGAGAAGTCCTCGATGCCGACGGTGCCCTCGAAGGGGCTGACGGCCTCCCCGCGGACCATCCGCAGCAGCCGCTCGACGCGTGCGTAACTGAAGTCCTCGAGCTCGGCGGTATCGGGGTAGAGGGCGTCCCTCACGTCGTCCCAGCGCATCGGCGGACCGACGCTGAGTCCGGGGTTGAGCCGCCCGTTGCTGAGCAGGTCCACGGTGGCCAGGTCCTCGGCGAGCCGCAGCGGATTCTCCCAGCCCAACGGGATCACGGCGGTGCCCAGCTCGATCCGGCTGGTGCGCTGGGTCGCGGCGGCGAGGACCGCGACCGGCGAGGAGATGCCGTACTGCAGGTGCCGGTGCCGCACCCAGGCGCTGTCGAACCCGAGCTGCTCGCCGAGCTCGATCACGGACAGCGTCGACTCGTGCCCGGGACGCGGGTCGTCTCCGTCGAACAGTCCGATGGTCAGGAAGCCCAGCTTGCGGAGGGGACTCGATGGATCGGGCACGTGCTTCCCCTTCGTTCGTCGCCTGCTGCCCGAGCCTAGCGAGTCGGGAGACCCGAGCGGCGGTGCGCGTTCGCACCACGGAGACCGTGCGCCCCAGCTCCGAAGCAGCTTGCGTAGCACTGATAAGATCATCTTATGACCCTGCTGTCGGACTATCGCGATGCTCAGCGCGAGGAAGGCCTGGCGCGCCTGCGGCGCGGTCTGGCGTTGCGCGCGATGATCGCGACCGGCATGAGCCAGCGTCAGGTCGCCGAGGCGTTGGGCATCTCCCAGCCAGCGGTCAGTCAACAGCTCAAATTCGCTCCCGCGCTCGATGGCGTGCATCCGGAAGTCCTGCTGGATGCTGCAGCGCCCATCCTCAAGTCTGTGGCAGCCGAGCACGGCTACTCCGGCCTCGCCGTCTTCGTCTCGGCTGCGCGGCACCAGGCCCGGCCCGACTCCGACATCGATCTCCTCGTAGAAGCTCCTGAGGGGACCTCGCCGTTCGGTTTCATCCGGTTCAAGCAACTCATTGAACAGATCCTCGGTCGCGAGATCGACCTGGTCGAACGTGGCGGACTCAAGCCCGGGCTGGACGACGACATCCAGCGCGAGGCGGTGCTGCTGTGATGGAACGCAAGGCAGTCAAGTAACTGCTCCACATCCAGGGGTCCCGCGTGATCCGCATGCGACACGCTCGGCCCGGTCGCGTCATTTCGCGTCCGTGTACGGCTGGGCCGTCACGCATCGACCTGATCAGCAGCGACTTCTATCCGTTCCCGTTGCCTTCCGTGGGCGGTCAGGACGACCACCAGGTACGGGATGACGACGAACTCGGCGAAGGTGACGACGGTCGCGAGGAGACCGTCCGGGCCGAGAAGCCAGTTGTCGCCGACATCGTCGAGTCCGCTGCCCCAGCACGCACCGACGATTGCCATGGTTGCGATCAGCCATCGCGTCCGCTTCTCATGGGGCCGCGCGTGCAGTGCGAGCCAGACCGTCAGCGCCGCGACGGAGATCAGCAGACCCTTGTAGATGACGAGACCTGGGCTCCACGACGACTCTGAGAAGAGCGACCGATAGAGCGCTCCGCCAGAGAACACCGCATAGTCGGAGTGCGGCGCGGACGGCGACTCGGGAACGTAGCAAAGCAGGATGATCAGCCCTATTCCGGTCCACACGATGGTGCCGACGCCGATGATTGCCTGCGCCAACCGATTGCGCAGCTGGCCGTCGTCATCAATGGCGTTCAGCCACCAGTAGGCGACAAATGAAAGGTTGCCCAGGAACACGAGAAGCGGCCACAGCCATGACTGTGAATCGAGGGGGTACTGCCAGTAGAACCCGAGTGAGTAGAACAGCGGGTGCGCGATCTGCACCCAACCCAGCAGTGGTTTCGCGGTGTTGCGCCAGGTCGGTACCGCGAGGAACGGCACCACGCCCAGGCCGACGATCCAGAAGACGTCGCCGTACTGGAAGGGGTAGTTCTGGATCGAGTTGGCGAGGGGTTCGCCGACGACCCCGAGCAGGCAGGTCGCGACAACTGCGGTCCACCGAAGCCGCCACTGAATGGTCATCCGGTACCTCCGGCGGAGACGCTACCAACCGCGGCGCTCGCGTACCTACGAATCGGCGTCCGAGGGTCACGAGGGAGGCGGCATTTCGCCTTGGCACCCTGACCCTGACCAGTGCTCTATGCGCACGAGACCGCCGACGGCCCGCGGTGCGTCACTCCGCCGCGAGCAGGGCCCGCACAGCCAGGACCCTGCGGTTCGTTGTCGCGTCCGCGGGCAGCCGGAGCTTGTTGAAGATGGCGCTCACGATGGGCTCCACGGTCTTGAGGCTCAGATGGAGCTCCTCAGAGATGGCCTTGTTCGACAATCCCTGGGCCATCAGGTCCAAGACCTCGTTCTCGCGCGGGGAGAGGCCTGCGAGTCCTCCGCTGGCGCGGGTCTCCTGGACCACCCGGCTCAGGCTCAGGCTGACCATGCTCCAGCCGGCGGCGATCGGAACCAGTGGTGTCGCCAGCAGGCCTAGGCGTGGCGAGGACCAGATCGCCAGTCCCACCAGCAGGGCGGTTGTGGCGAGTCCGGCTCCGACGCCCAGCAGCGCCAGCTGGCTCCTCAGGATGCCGTTGGCGCGTCGCCAGCGCGACAACAGGGCGACGACCCAGATGATCTGGAACAAGGCGTAGGCCGGGTGCGCCACCGTGTCCCAGAGCTGGCGAACGGCGTGGAGGCCGCCGAGGTGGAACGGTGACCGTGTCTGGATCCCGGCAGCCGCGTACTCGACGGGCCACAGTGCCGAGACCAGCGAGAGGATCGCGGCGAGTGCGAGGACGCCGAACGTCACCCAGCGCCAGCGACGAGAAGGAACCGTCCCCTCGGGGAAGCAGAGGACGGCCCAGGTCAGCACCCCCAGGATCAACGCAAGTGGCCACACTCCGAACCACCCCCACCACGAGCCAGCGCCGTGGGCAGTGTCGTGAGCGATCTGCCGGCCCAGGAACAGAACCGCCTCCAGCACGCCGACAACGGCGAAGACCGCTGCCTCGCGCTGTCCGGGCCGGACCAGCAGCGTCCAGGCGGCCACACCGCCGAACGCCAGTGCGAGCACTCCGTTGTGCAGGTTCTCAGGCCAGAAGCCGTGGGCGAATCCCGTCGAGACGAGGGCGACCACAGTCCCGAGGACCAGCAAGGGCGTCAGGAGGTCCGCAGGTCGCGACTGATCGGCACTCACCGTTCCATCGTGGCGCATCAAGGCCGCTCACAGGCACAGGGTTATCCCTGGAATCGCTCGAGGTGCAGCATCCAGGGAAACCCCCGCAGACAGAACCCTCCGGCTCGGTCGATCCTGACACGACCGATGCATCAACCGGAAGGACCCGACACATGTCTGCCTCGCCCACCTCCACCACGCCCGACCTGGTGGTCCCCGACGACCCGGCTCGGCGCCTCCTCGACGCCTCCCTGCTGGCCGCTCCGCTCGCCTACCTGGCGCTCGACTGCTCGTACGCGGCGCGCGGCTGGGACGACGGAACGACCGCAGCCCTGCACATCGTCGCCGCAGCGATCTACGGCGTCGCCGCGCTCAAGCTGGCCAGCCTCACCCGCGGAGGTGTGCAAGCGGTCCTACTCGTCGTAGCCGTGCTCGGCGTCATCGGCAACGCCGGTGTCGGAGAGAACGCCCTCCACGTTGCGCTCGGAGGCAACGACCTCTTCAACGAGCAAGGACCTGCCAACGTCTTCAAGACCATGGGTTTCTTCTTCCCGCTGACCTTCCTCATCGCGGCCGCGGCACTCCGCCATCGCGCACCGAGCTGGTGGACCGGACTACTCGCGCTGGGCGCCGCGCTCTTCCCAGTGGCCCACGTCGCCAACATCTCTTGGTTGGCGATCCTCGACGCCCTCCTGATGCTCGCCGCACTAGGCACCTGCACCTCGTTCGTCCGCCCCGCAAGTGAGCGCAGATGACATCGCGCGGGGTCTCACTGATGACAGCCCTGGCGGTCGGGCTCGCACTCTCTACTTCGTGCGGGTCGGGCCACAGCTCCGAGGTCGGCGGCCCTGGACCGGCGACCCCCGACTCGCGGTACCCCTCGTCGATCGCGGCGATCGGTCATTCCGGTCTGACCGGCTACAACTCCGATCCTTCCCGACCCTCTACTGACGTGACCGCGAACTCCTGGGCCACCGGCACGAATCCCGCGGTCGACAGCATCTACCAACGGGTTCTGGCGATGAATCCCGCGGTTGAGGGTCACGCCACAGACGTCGCGATCGACGGCTCGACCGTCGACAGCCTGCTCGGCCAGGAGGCAGAGGCAGCGAAGGTGCGGCCGGCCCCCGATCTCGTGCTGGTTCAGTCCATCGACAACGACGTCAAGTGCGACGGGACCGACCCGCAGAACTACGGACCCTACCGAGAGAAGCTGACTGCGGTCCTGGACGCCGTCGACCGAGACCTTTCCGGTGCCCAGATCTTCTTCGTCTCACAATGGGCGTCGGTCAAGGAGTACGACCGCGTAGTGATGACCATCGATCCTGACCACATCGCCGGCACCGGGCCGTGCGACCCGGTCGACCCCAGGACCGGCAGGGTCGACCCGAAGCACGAGCGGTACCTGCAGAGCCTGGTCGACCACTACTGGACGATCATCAGCGAGGTGTGTGCGAAATATTCGAGATGCCGCACCGACGGCGGTGTCATGCAGACCATGCGGCTCGGCAAAGGTGACCTCGCCGGCGACCTCGACCACCTATCCATGACGGGACAGCACAAGATGGCAGCAATGATCTGGAGTGCGCTGAATCGCTGAGCACCCGGAGAACCACCGCAACCGCTAGCCAGCCGCTCGTTGCGAGCTAGCAAGCTGGCTGATCAACGCGCACGAAACCCTACTTCGTGAGGCGAACGAATCTGTCGCGATCTGGGTGGTGCGGATGGTGCGTCACTTCGCGGCGGTGAAGACGCACTCATCGATGTGGGGCCTGCCATTGGAATCCGAATGGCAGGGGCGCTCGACGGTGATACGCGAGAAGTGACTTTGATACACCTGCCACTGGAGGCCAGTGGCACCGGTTCTCGTGTATCACTCGTGAACCCGCTTGCGAGATGATGGCTGGCGTGAACCGTCTCAGCGCCGCGACGAGCCCGTATCTCCTGCAGCACAAGGACAATCCTGTCGACTGGTGGGAGTGGGGGACCGAGGCGTTCGACGAGGCGCGTCGGCGCGACGTGCCGGTCCTGCTCAGCATCGGGTACGCCGCCTGCCACTGGTGCCACGTGATGGCGCACGAGTCCTTCGAGGACCAGGCCACGGCGAGCTACCTCAACGAGCACTACGTCAGCATCAAGGTCGACCGTGAGGAGCGCCCCGACGTCGACGCTGTCTACATGCAGGCGACCGTGGCGACCACCGGCCACGGCGGCTGGCCGATGACCTGCGTCCTGGACCACGAGGGTCGGCCGTTCTTCGCCGGTACCTACTTCCCCGATCAGCCGCGGCACGGGCAGCCGAGCTTCACCCAGCTGTTGCAGGCGATCACCGAGGCCTGGTCCGAGCGGCGCGACGACATCGACGCGACCGCGGTGAAGATCGTCGAGCACATCGCAGCCAGCGCGAGCCTGGACGGTGCGGCGCCGCTGGACCGTGCCGTCCTCGACGCCGCTGCTGCGAAGGTGACCCGCGAGTTCGACGACGTGAACGCCGGCTTCGGCGGCGCGCCGAAGTTCCCACCGTCGATGCTGCTGGAGTTTCAGCTCCGGCACGGTGGACTCGGCGCTGCCCAGGCGGTGCGGACCCTGGAGACGATGGCCCGCGGAGGCATCTACGACCAGCTGGGCGGCGGCTTCGCCCGGTACTCCGTCGATGCCCGCTGGATGGTGCCGCACTTCGAGAAGATGCTTTACGACAACGCGCTGCTGCTCAGCGCCTACACCTCCTGGTACGCCGTGACCGGTGACGCGCTGGCCGCACGGATCGCGCGCGAGACCGGCAGCTTCCTGATCGATGAGCTCGGTACGCCGCAGGGCGGGTTCTCCTCGGCGCTCGATGCCGACTCCGAAGGAGCCGAGGGGACCTACTACGTCTGGACCCCGGACCAGCTCGTCGCTGTTCTCGGCGAGGACGACGGCAGCTGGGCGGCTGACCTGCTCACGGTGACGCCGCAAGGCAC
Source organism: Marmoricola sp. (assembly GCA_025965315.1). Taxonomy (GTDB): domain Bacteria; phylum Actinomycetota; class Actinomycetes; order Propionibacteriales; family Nocardioidaceae; genus Marmoricola. Next base: position 29,361 of record JAOPXD010000154.1, on the reverse strand, counting down.
CTTCGAGCACGGCAGCTCGGTCCTGCAGCTGCTCGCGGATGCCGACGACGCCGACCGCTGGGCGTCGGTACGCAGCCGGCTGCTGGCTGCGCGCACTACGCGGGAGCGTCCGGGTGAGGACGACAAGGTGGTGGCAGCGTGGAACGGGCTGGCGATCGCAGCGCTGGCGCGCGCTGCCGGCGTTCTGGACGAGCCGCGCTTCCTCGATGCAGCGCTGCGTGCGGGAACGTTGCTCTGGGACCTGCACCTGGTCGATGGCCGGTTGCGCCGGGTCTCCCGCGACGGGATCGTCGGCAAGCACGCGGGCGTTCTCGAGGACCACGGCTGCGTCGCGGACGGGTTCATCGCCCTGGCCGAGGCCAGTGGCGACGGAGCCTGGCTGGAGCGCGCCGGAGTCCTGCTGGATCTGGGTCTTGACCAGTTCGCCGACGGTGACGGTGGCTTCCACGACACCGCGGACGACGCGGAGACGCTGATCGCACGGCCCCGGGATCCCTCCGACAACGCGAGCCCTTCCGGTCACTCCGCGATCACCAACGCCCTGGTCCGGTACGCCGCGCTGACCGGCTCGGGCAGGCACCGCGATGCGGCCGAAGCGGCGCTCGCGTCGGTACGCCGGCTGATCGAGCGGGGCCCACGGTTCGCGGCGTGGTCGCTGGTCGCGGGACAGGCAGCGATCGACGGTCCGCTGGAGATCGTGGTGGTCACCGACTCCGGCGACCCGGTCGGGGCGGAGCTCGCGGCGAAGGCACGGCGGGTGCTCGGTGCCGTCGTGCTGGTGGTGGGTCCGGACCAGGCAGCGTCGTCGTCGATCCCGCTCCTCGAGGGGCGCGGGCTGGTCGACGGACGCGCGGCGGCGTACGTGTGCCGGGCGATGGTCTGCGAGCGACCGGTGACCGACGTCGCGGACCTGGTGCTCGGCTAACGCAGGTTGTACGTCGCGATCGAGACCGCGACGTAGTGGCAGACGAACGCGGCGATCGTGAAGACGTGGAAGATCTCGTGGAAGCCGAACCACTTCGGGAACGGGTCCGGCCACTTCAGGCCGTAGACGAGGCCACCGAGGGTGTAGAGCCCACCACCGACGACGATCAGCGTGATCACCGCGGTCCCGCCACCGTCGGCGAAGTCCTCGGCGTAGAAGATCGCGGCCCAGCCGAGCAGGACGTAGAGGGGGGTGTAGAGCCAGCGGGGCGCGTCGGTCCAGAAGACCCGGAAGGCGACGCCGAGCACCGCGCCCGTCCAGACCATCGTCAGCATCCCGACGCGGGCGCCACCGTGCAGCAGGAGCAGCACGAACGGCGTGTACGAACCGGCGATCAGCAGAAAGATGTTCGCGTGGTCGAAGCGCCGCAGGATCGCCCACCACTTCGGGGACCAGGTGCCGCGGTGGTAGATGCCGCTGACGGTGAAGAGCAGGATCGCGGTGGCTGCGAACAGCGCCGAGCCGACCTTGGAGGCGACGGTCGGGGACAGGCAGATCAGCACCACCCCGGCGGCGATGGTCAGTGGGGAGATCGCGGCGTGCAGCCAGCCGCGCAGCTTCGGCTTCGCCGCGTTCATCGCGTCGTGCACGGCCAGCGCAGCCTCGTGGCTGAGTTCGGCGGCTTTTTCGCCGACGGGGGCTCGTGCAGTCATGACTCCGAGGCTACGCGACCGTAGGTAACCGTTCACCCGAACGAGTCGATGAACTCGGTGTTCCTCGTCGCGTTCGGCCCGGCGCCGGGCAGACCGCCCGTTACCCTGAGAACGTGGCGGACTGGAAACGTGGCGTGCGCAGGGTGCTCTACCCGGCGTACGAGGCGCGCATGGTGCGGCGGATGCCGACCGACCGCCTCCCCAAGCACATCGGTGTGATGCTCGACGGCAACCGCCGCTGGGCCAAGGCCGTCGGCGCGGACACCGCCCACGGCTACCAGGCGGGCGCGGCCAACATCGAGCCGCTGCTCGAGTGGTGCGAGGAGGTCGGTGTCGAGGTCGTCACGCTGTGGCTGCTCTCCACGGACAACCTCAACCGCCCCAGCAACGAGCTCGAAGGTCTGCTCCGGGTCATCGAAGGTGCGGTCGCCTCGCTGGCTGAGCAGCACCGCTGGCGGTTGCACCCGGTGGGCGCCCTGGACCTGTTGCCGGCGGAGACCGCCGAGCGGCTCAAGGCGGCCGAGGAATCGACCCGCGATGCGCCGGGCCTGCTGGTCAACGTGGCCGTCGGGTACGGCGGGCGCCGGGAGATCGCCGACGCGGTGCGCGCGCTGCTGCACGCCGAGGCGGCGAAGGGCCGCACGATCGAGGAGCTCGCCGAGGTCATCGACGTCGACCACATCGCCGAGCACCTGTACACGAAGGGTCAGCCGGATCCCGACCTGGTGATCCGCACCTCCGGCGAGCAACGCCTCGGCGGCTTCCTGCTCTGGCAGAGCGCGCACAGCGAGTTCTACTTCTGCGAGGCCTACTGGCCCGACTTCCGCCGCGTCGACTTCCTGCGTGCGGTCAGGGCCTTCGCCCTGCGCGACCGCCGCTACGGTTCCTGATCGGGTCTGTGACCCTTCCGTCACACCGTTCACATGCCTGTAACCCGCGACCGGGCGTGTCTTCGTGATTATTGGATCCGCACGTCGTACTTTTTTCGTACGGCCCTCAACGGTTGGGGGCTGTGCCGAAAGGCAGGTTCGTGAGAAATCACGGCTCAAGGGGTTCGCACTCAGGCCCCTGCCTGTCCCGGTCCGAGCAGCACTGCTAGGACCGGGGCGCTGAGTGCGCGCGTCGGTCCGTGAGGGGAAACATTCGTGGCCACTGCGAAGCGCGCGTCCAGCAAGACCCCCGGCAAGAGCCCAGCGAGAGCGACGACGCCGCCCGTCGCCGGGCGGCGTACCTATGTCCTCGACACCTCGGTCCTGTTGGCCGATCCAGGCGCGATCAGGCGCTTCGAGGAACACGAGGTGGTGCTCCCGGTCGTGGTGATCACCGAGCTCGAGGGGAAACGTCACCACCCCGAGCTCGGGTACTTCGCCCGCTCGGCGCTGCGGATGCTCGACGAGCTCCGGATCGAGGCCGGTCGGCTCGACCGTCCGGTGCCGATCGGCGAGCACGGTGGCTCCATCAGGGTCGAGCTGAACCACACCGACGCGGCATCGCTGCCCTCGGGCTTCCGGCTCGGGGACAACGACACCCGGATCCTCGCGGTCGCCAACAACCTGGCCAACGAGGGCTTCCAAGTCACCCTGGTCTCCAAGGACCTCCCGCTGCGGATCAAGGCCTCGGCCGTCGGTCTGGACGCCGAGGAGTACCTCGGCGAGCAGATCCACGAGTCCGACGCCGGCTGGACCGGGATGACCGAGCTCGACGTGCTGTCCACCGAGATCGACGAGCTGTACGACGACACCGTGATCGACCTCGCCGACGCCCGCGACCTGCCCTGCCACACCGGCCTGGTGCTGATGTCGGACCGGGGCAGCGCCCTGGGACGGGTCGGCCCGGACAAGCGGGTGCACCTGGTGAAGGGCGACCGCGAGGTGTTCGGCCTGCACGGTCGTTCCGCCGAGCAGCGGATCGCGCTCGACCTGCTGCTGGACCCGGAGATCGGGATCGTGTCGTTGGGAGGGCGAGCGGGGACGGGGAAGTCGGCGCTCGCGCTGTGCGCCGGCCTCGAGACCGTCCTGGAGCGTCGTCAGCACAAGAAGGTCATCGTCTTCAGGCCGCTGTTCGCCGTCGGCGGCCAGGAGCTCGGCTACCTGCCGGGCAGCGAGTCCGAGAAGATGTCGCCCTGGGGTCAGGCGGTCTTCGACACGCTCGGTGCCGTCACCACCCCCGACGTCGTCGACGAGATCCTCGACCGCGGCATGCTCGAGGTGATGCCGCTGACGCACATCCGCGGCCGGTCGTTGCACGACGCGTTCGTGATCGTCGACGAGGCTCAGTCCCTTGAGCGCAACGTGCTGCTGACGGTGCTCTCCCGGATGGGTGCGAACTCCAAGGTGATCCTGACCCACGACGTCGCCCAGCGCGACAACCTGCGGGTCGGTCGCCACGACGGTGTGGTCGCGGTGGTCGACAAGCTCAAGGGACACCCGCTGTTCGCGCACGTCACCCTGACCCGCTCGGAGCGTTCCCCGATCGCTGCGCTGGTCACGGAGATGCTCGAGCACGTCTCGATGTGAGGACGTGATCGGCTGGGGTCGCCCTGGAGCGGCCTGCTCAGGTCGCCTCAGGGACCCCAGCCGTCACAACTTGTGGACCAGTCTCGCGATACGGCGTGCCCAACTTGATTCCTGGTCGCCTTTCGGGTGAAGGTGGGGCCCTCCCCGTTGCCGTACGACGGTCCTTGTCGCCAACAACCTGAGAGTCCGCGCCTTGCCTGAGAAGTACGTTCCCAAACACCGGAACGCACCACCCAAGCGAGCCCGCGCGACCGCGAAGAACGCCGTGTACCTCTCCGGCATCGCCGCTTTCGCCACCGGGATGACGGTCTCGGCCGGAGTCGCCGCGCACGGCGACGCGGCGAAGCCGAGCACCGCGGTCAGCCTCAGCGCCGGGAAGCCACTGTCCAAGGTCGCCCTGGGTTCCCGGGTCGAGGGGACCTCACGCTCCGGCGGCAACCGACCGGCACAGGTGAACGCGCTCAAGGCCGCCGAGCTGGGCAGCGCGACCGGCGTCGCGGTCACGCGTAGCGAGAACCTCTCCCAGACCGACCCCAAGGCGCTGGCCCTGGCGTTGATGCCGCAGTACGGGCTGCTCGCCTCGGACTTCGACTGCGTCAACGACATCTGGACCCAGGAATCGAACTGGAACGTCCGCGCCGACAACCCGCACTCCACGGCGTACGGGATCCCGCAGGCACTGCCCGGCAAGAAGATGGCCACCGTGGGGGCCGACTGGCGCACCGACGCCGAGACCCAGATCCGCTGGGGCCTGAACTACATCCACCAGCGCTACGGCACCGCGTGTGCCGCCTGGTCGTTCAAGAAGGCTCACGGCTACTACTGAGCGGGCAGGTCAGGTCAGCCCGACCAGCGTCCGGCTGGTCTCGATCAACCGCTGCCCGACGACCTCGTCCTGGGCCAGCGCGGACGGCTCCTTGAGCTTGTTCTTCTCGTAGTACCCGCCGCTGAGCCCGTCGACCTCGGGGCCGGTCGCCAGGTAGGTCAGCGTCGCGCCGCCCTGCTCCGGGGTGATCATCAGGAACCGCTTGGCCACGCCCAGGACCGGTTTCGCGATCGCAGGCGCGCCGGCCCAGATGTTCGTCGCGACGGCGCCCGGGTGCAGGCAGGTGGCGGTGACCCCGGTGCCGCCGAGCCGCGCGGCCAGCATCCGGGTGTACATCACGTTCGCCAGCTTGGACCGGCTGTAGGCCCGCATGATCTGGTAGCCGCGCTCGAGACCGAGGTCGTCGAAGTCCATGGTGCCCCGGGAGTGACCGACCGACGCGGTGGTGACGATGCGCGCTCGGCCGCTGGCGATGATCCGGTCCAGCAGCAGCTCGGTCAGCAGGAAGCCGGCGAGGTGGTTGACCGCGAAGGTCGACTCGTAGCCGTCCGCGGTGGTGGTCCGCTTGTCGAAGACACCGCCGGCGTTGTTCACCAGGACGTCGATGCGCGGGTACGCCGCGAGCAGGTCCGCGGCGAGCCGTCGTACGTCGTCGAGGACCGCGTAGTCGCAGACGAAGGACTCGACGACCGCGTCCGGTGACTCGGTACGGAGCCGCTCGACCGCCCGGGCGACCTTGGCCGGGTTGCGGCCGACGAGCACGAGGTGGTGTCCCTGGGCGGCCAGCTGGCTGGCGGCCTCCAGGCCGATGCCGTCGCTCGCACCGGTGATCACGATGGTCTTGCTCACGGGTGGGTCATTCCTTCGATGTCGAGGGCTGCGTCGAGCTGTTCAAGGGTGACGACGCCGCGATCGACGTACCCCATCTCCAGGACCTGTTCCCGGATCGTGCGGCCGTGCTTGAGGGACTCCTTGGCCACCTTGGCAGCCTCCTCGTACCCGAGGTACTTGTTGAGCGGGGTGACCACCGACGGCGAGGACGCGGCGTAGCGGTGCATCCGCTCGGCGTCGGCGGTGATGCCGTCGACGCACCGGGTCGCCAGCAGGCTGGTGGAGGTGCTGAGGATCCGGATCGACTCGAGCAGGTTCCGGGCGATCACCGGCATCATCACGTTCAGCTCGAAGTTCCCCGCGGCGCCGGCGACCGTGATGGCGGTGTCGTTGCCGATCACCTGGGCGCAGACCATCAGGGTTGCCTCGGGCAGGACCGGGTTCACCTTCCCGGGCATGATGCTCGATCCCGGTTGCAGGTCGGGCAGGTGGATCTCGGCGAGCCCGGTGGTCGGCCCCGAGGACATCCAGCGCAGGTCGTTGCAGATCTTCGTGAGCCCGACCGCGATCGTCTTGAGGACCCCGCTGAGCTCGACCAGCGAGTCGCGGGTGCCCTGGGCCTCGAAGTGGTTGCGGGCCTCGGTGAAAGGCTGCCCGGTCAGCTCGGCGAGCTCGGCGATCACGGCCGCGGAGAAGCCCGCGGGGGTATTGATCCCGGTGCCGACAGCGGTGCCGCCCAGCGGCAGCTCCCGGACCCGGGGCAGGACCGCGTCGAGCCGCTCGCCGGCCAGGGTCACCGTCGCGGCGTAGCCCCCGAACTCCTGCCCGAGCATCACCGGGGTCGCGTCCATCAGGTGCGTGCGGCCGGACTTCACCAGCCCGGCGAACTCGACCGCCTTGGCCTCCAGCGACGTCGCCAGTAGTGCCAGCGCCGGCTGGAGGTCCTCGACGACAGCGGTCGCTGCAGCCACGTGGATCGAGGTCGGGAAGACGTCGTTGCTCGACTGGCTGGCGTTGACGTGGTCGTTGGGGTGGATCGCTGTGCTCCCGGTCGACGCCAGCCGGGCGAGCACCTCGTTCATGTTCATGTTGGAGCTGGTGCCCGACCCCGTCTGGAAGATGTCGATCGGGAAGGCATCGGTAGCGCCACCCTCGGCGACCTTCGAGGCGGCGCCCTCGATCGCCGTGGCGCGGTCGGCGTCGAGGACGTCGAGCCGGCTGTTGACGCGTGCGGCAGCCAGCTTGATCAGCGCGAGCGCGCGGACGTGGCGCTCGGCGAGCGGCACGCCGGAGATGGGGAAGTTCTCGATCGCCCGTTGGGTCTGGGCGCCCCACAGGGCATCGGCGGGCACGCGGACCTCGCCGAGCGAGTCGTGCTCGATCCTGAACAGCTCGGAGTCCATGGCACGAGGTTACTGGGGCGGGGTACGCGGGTGAGAGTCGCGCCGCGGCAAGCTCGTGGCCTGCGAGGTCGAGGCCGTGTACGCCGGGGACGGCAACCACGAGCCGGCGACGTCGACACCGGTGCTCCTCAGGGTCCGGAAATCGGCAGCCGCGGCGTTCCGCCTTCGCGACCCGTAGGTCGTCGTCGGGCTACTTCTCGGCCGAACGCACCCGGAGGTTGCCGCCACCGAAGGAGCCCAGCGGGACGGTGACGGTCCCACCTGGGTCGGTGAAGAAGTCGTTGCCCTTGTCGTCGACGACGATGAACGCGGGGAAGTCGACGACGTCGATCTTCCAGACGGCCTCCATGCCGAGCTCGGGGTACTCGATGACCTCCTGGCTCTTGATGCAGTCCTGGGCCAGCCTGGCCGCGGGACCGCCGATCGAGCCGAGGTAGAAACCACCGTGGCTGTGGCAGGCATCGGTGACCTGCTTGGAGCGGTTGCCCTTGGCCAGCATGACCATCGAGCCGCCTGCTGCCTGGAACTGCTCGACGTACGAGTCCATCCGGCCGGCGGTGGTCGGGCCGAACGACCCGGACGCCATCCCTGCCGGGGTCTTCGCCGGGCCGGCGTAGTAGACCGGGTGGTTCTTCAGGTACTCCGGCATCTCGCCGCCGGCGTCGAGGAGGTCCTTGATCTTGGCGTGCGCGATGTCGCGGGCCACCACCAGCGGGCCGGTGAGCGAGAGCCGGGTCTTGACCGGGTACTTGCGGAGCTCGGCCAGGATCTCGGCCATCGGCTGGTTGAGATCGATCGCCACGACCTCGCCGCTGGAGATCTCGTCGGCGACACCGGCGTCGGGCATGTACTGCGCGGGGTCGGTCTCGAGCTGCTCGAGGAACACCCCGTCGGCCGTGATCTTGCCGAGCGCCTGGCGGTCCGCCGAGCAGGACACCGCGATCGCGACCGGGCAGGACGCACCGTGCCGGGGAAGCCGGACCACCCGGACGTCGTGGCAGAAGTACTTGCCGCCGAACTGGGCGCCGATGCCGAAGGACTGGGTCAGCTTGAAGACCTCTTCCTCGAGCTCGAGGTCGCGGAAGCCGTGCGCGCTCATCGAACCCTCGACGGGGAGGTTGTCGAGGTAGTGCGCGCTGGCGTACTTGGCGGTCTTCAGGGCGAACTCGGCGCTGGTGCCGCCGATCACGATCGCCAGGTGGTACGGCGGGCAGGCAGCCGTGCCGAGCGAGCGGATCTTCTCGTCGAGGAACTCCAGCATCCGCTTGGGGTTCAGGACCGCCTTGGTCTCCTGGAACAGGAACGACTTGTTGGCCGAGCCGCCGCCCTTGGCCATGAACAGGAACTTGTACTCCGGGCCCTTGGGTCCCTGCGCGGTCGAGTACAGCTCGATCTGCGCCGGCAGGTTGGTCCCGGTGTTCTTCTCCTCGTACGTCGTCAGGGGAGCGAGCTGGGAGTACCGCAGGTTGAGCTTCGTGTAGGCGTCGTACACGCCCTTGCTGATCGCCTCGCCGTCGTCGGCACCGGTCAGCACGCCCTCGGACTTCTTGCCCATCACGATCGCGGTGCCGGTGTCCTGGCACATCGGCAGCACGCCGCCGGCGGAGATGTTCACGTTCTTGAGCAGGTCGAGCGCCACGAAGCGGTCGTTCCCGGACGCCTCGGGATCGTCGATGATCTTGCGCAGCTGCGCCAGGTGTGCCGGCCGCAGGTAGTGGCTGATGTCGTGCATCGCCTCGGCGGTGAGCTGCTGGATCGCGTCGGGACTCACCCGCAGGAACGTCTGCCCGTCCGCCTCGAACGTCGAGACGCCCTCGGTGGTCACCAGCCGGTAGGGAGTGTCGTCCTTACCGGTCGGGAGGACGTCGGAATAGAGGAACTCGGGTCCGGAGGATTGCGCTGTGCTCACCCGCTGAGACTAGTGCCCCCGGGTCGGGGACCGGGGTTCGGTGTCGCTCAGGCGCCCGGATCCGAGAGACGTCCGAGCATCGCGTTGTAGGCGTCCAGGACGGCGTCGTCGTCATCGACGTCGGCTCCGGCACCGATCTGCTCCGAGCCGCCGCTCTGGACGAGGTGATCGGCCATCGCCGACCGCCGGGCCGACTCCAGCCAGGGGCCCAGGACGCGACCGCGCTGGGGGTCGGAGATCATCGCGATCACGACCGCGACGCCGACCAGCATCATCAGGCCGTCGCCGACCGCCCACATCAGGCCACCGGCGATCTGCTGGTCGTCGACCGCGCTCGGCGCCCAGGACGGGTGCATCGCGAACATCATCGGGAAGCTGTCGTTGTTCGACTGCAGCAGCACCAGCCCGACGACCGTGTCCGGGACCATCGCCACCAGGATCAGCACGATCCGCGGCAGGTAGGGGATCTCCCAGCGGACCGGTTCGCGACCCAGCAGCGGAAGCAGCAGCAGGTAGCCGGCGATGACGTAGGTGGCCTGCTCGGCGGTCATCAGCCAGGCGTGCATCGCCATCTGGTCCATGAACCCGGTCAGGTGGGTGCCGATGATCACGGCGGCGTACAGGGCCAGGCCGACGGCCGGGTGGGTCAGCAGCGCGACCGGACCGGACCGCACGACCGCGTCGAACCGGGCCTGGCCGGCTTCGTCGTGCGCCTGCCGCAGGACGGTCAGCGGATGGCCCAGCACGAGCAGCGCAGGGACGACCATGATCAGCAGCAGGTGCTCGATCATGTGCACCCAGAACAGCGACATCGCGTAGACGTCGATCGCCGAGCTGACGGTGGCGACCAGCAGCACGACGCCCGCGAGGAACGAGGCGATCCGCCACGTCGACAGGTGCGCACCGCGTCGCTGACCGTGGCTCAGCGCGCGGAGGTAGCCGACGACGAGCACGATCCCGACGGCTGTCCAGCCGGGCTGGAAGTTTCCGTGGTGCACGAAGGAACCCCACCCGAACGGGGAGAGCTGCGACATCTGATCCATACCTGGCACGACCCCACGATAGGCGGGACCCGCGGCACCGATGTCGGCAGCCGGGGGAGCAGCGTCGTACCGGCTCCGGTCCCGGACCTCCTGCTCACCGTCGCGTCCGCGCGTATCGCCGAGGGTGCCCGAAATGACCCGGAAAAGGACGAAGAAATGTCTGGTTTTAGATTGTTCATCACCTTTCACATACATTCAGGAAATCTTTAGAAATGGTCTTGTCAACTCGCCGACAACAGGTCAATAGTCAACTTCGATGCAGGACGGCCGTCGGCGGTCGTTCCGTTCGACCAGTGCGGAAGGTCTCGGACACATGCGGACAAAATTCTGGGTTTCTGTGGTTGCTGTGGTGTCCCTAGGGGTCGCCGGCTTCATCAACCCGTCGGCGGCCTCCGCCGGCTCAGCACCGCCGCCGGCGGCGGAGAAGCTGATCACCACGTGTGCGGACGTCCCGGCCGATCCTGACGCCACCGTCGCGAACCGGGACCGGTTCGTGGACCTGTGGTCGAAGCGGTTCGCCGACCACGACTGGATGACCTCCTACGCCAAGCTCGCCAAGGTCCCCGACGCGATCCTCGCCGAGGGCTTCCACTCGATGAGCGAGAAGGTCAAGGTATGGCTCGACTCCTGCCTGGTCGACAACCTGCTCGCCACCACCGGGGACCACCCGTCGATCAAGAAGAAGAACGACTACATCACCGGCGAGTACATGCTCATCTTCGGCAAGAGCGAGCTTGCCCAGATGCGCGACGGCTTCGAGAACGACCCGGACGCGAGCGGCCCACCGGCGCAGCAGCAGCCGGTGAAGACCGATGAGACCACCCAGGCGCTCACCCAGATGTCGCACAACCTGACCTCCGCCGACAGCCTGACCTCGGCCGACCAGACGAAGGTCGCCCAGGACGCCCCGGCGCCGAGCCTGCAGAGCAACACCGACGGAGCCGTCTCGAACTCCCTGAAGAACTTGATCAGCTCGAACCCGACGCCGACGTCCTCGACGCCCGCGAAGGCCGTGCTGACCCCGAACGTCGTGCCGATCGGCCTTGCGCCGAACCCGATCACCAAGCTCCCGCTGGTGCCGCTGGTCCTTCAGGCGGTCAACGAGCTGCTCCAGCTGATCAGCAAGATCGAGGGCGTGCTGTTCACCCTTCCCGTGGTGAACATCCTGGCCTCGGCGTTCTACAAGATCTGTGCCGAGTCGGCGACCATGCCGCTGTCCTGCAGCATCTCGCTGCCGATCGGCGTTCCGATCCCTGCCGACGTGACCGGTGACGGTGTCCCCGATGTCCTGGGTGCGCTCTTCCCCGTGACCAACCTCGTCGACGTGGGTGCCAAGTTCCAGGTGACCCGGCTGCACAGTGCGCCGTTGCCGGCCCACGTCTTCGCCGTCTACGACACCCCGGTCGTGAAGAAGCGGATCGAGATCGGTTTCGACGGCCGCGCCTCGACGCTGGCCCAGAATTCCGGTGCGACCTTCACGGTCAAGAACATCGCCAAAGCACTGGCCGGCGACATCGGCGTCGGCGCGGTCGTGACCAGCAGCCAGCCCGGCTCCACCGAGGCGCTGACCTTCGCGGTCAAGGACCTCGTCGGCGGCTCGGCCGGCGTCCAGCCCTCGGAGGAGAACCCGCTCGCCGGCTCGATGCAGATGTCGCCGTTCCCGGAGAAGTTCACCGCGGACGCCCGTTTCACCCACAGCGGCAGCGCGGACGAGGACACCGTCAACGTCCAGTCCTCCACGCCGACCACCGTGAACGCCACGGTCGACCAGAAGACGACGACCACCTCACCGAAGAGCGACCGCGTGTTCACGGCGCTCATCGACAAGCTGCCGTCCTCGGTCACCGTCGACCTCGTCCACCAGGGCGAGAAGCAGAGCATCGACTACCAGGCCAGCGCCCCGATCGCGCACGTCCAGGCAACCGACACCGCCACCGGTGACGTGAGCCACGCGGGTTCGTACACGCAGAGCCAGTACGACGTGTTCGGCGTCCCGACTGCGGTCCACGTGGACCTGCAGGGCGGCCAGGACATCAAGTACGCGGCCAACGCGGCCATCCCGCAGGTGCAGTTCTCGACCAAGACACTGGCCGACAACGTGCTGCAGCAGCAGATCGACGCGACAGCGAACCAGGTCCCGAAGTCGATCCACGTCACCGACGTGACCACGGCAGACCAGCAGGCCGTGACCTACGACGCCGACTCCAACCTGGGCTCGGTCGCCCTCGGGATGTACGACAAGAGCGAAGCCGGCGACGAGACCAACCTGGTCGCGAACGCCACCAGCATCCCGACGCACGTGGCGTTCACGCAGACCAAGAGCACCGGGGTCTACGACATCTCGGCCAACCAGGGCATCGGGTTGATCACGGCCTCGCTGACCCGCAACGGCGGGTCGATCCTGCCGCTGCCCGGCAAGGACCACGCGACCGTGCTCAAGCAGGGCAACAAGCTCGGCCTGGACTTCCGCCTCACCGGATTCAAGTCCGCGCACTTCGACGGGTCCGCGAACACCGCAGTGGCCCTGGGGCTGAGCCCGGGCGGTCAGTCGTTCGACGCCATCGCCGACCTGGACGACCCGAACGTCCTGGCCACCGCGCACATCGACGCGCTGCCGGCGAACGTGCAGGTCACCTTCGATCCCGCCAACGGAGCCGCCACCTACACGGCCTCGAGCGTGATCCCGGAGATGGACGCGACCTTCACCGACCGCGACTCCGGGATGCACGGCGACGCGAAGCTCACGGACCTGCCCCAGACGATCGGGCTGACCTTCAACACCTCCGGCGACAACCCGCAGGTGGCCTACAACGCGGACTCGCGTCTCGGGTCGATCGACGTCAACTACTCCGAGAAGCCCGGCGGCCTGGCCCTGCACGGCCTGATCAACGACCTTCCGAAGTACATGAAGATCGGCGGGCTCGACCCGATCACGTTCGACGCGCGGACAGGTCCGAGCGACCCCTCGGCGTCCTCGGACATCGGGAAGATCCTCTTCCAGTACGCCACCGACGGGGTCTACGCCAGCCCGCCGACCGCGGACGACCACGCCTACCTGGACACCGATCTGGCGAACAGCACGCACGCCGAGCTGCAGTACAGCGGACTCCGGTACCTCGGGGTGGATACCACCGCTCAGCACCTGCACCTACAGCTCAAGAACACCGCGCCACGGCTCTTCCGGGCCTACGTGACGACGCCGAACGACCAGGCGACCGCCTTCATCGACAAGGTGCCCTCCGAGATCGACGTCCTGCAGGCCGGAAACAAGATCACGTACGCCGCCAGCAGCGTGATCAACGAGATCGGGCTGAACGCGACTGACGCCAACACCGACCACGTGGCCGTGGACATCACGAACGTGCCGGCCACCCTCGGCGTCACCTTCGACGGTGCGAACTCCCAGCTCCAGTGGGACGCCTCGTCGGTAGCCGGCGGCTTCTCGGCGCAGGCGCACCTGACCCCGGCCACCATCGGCGGGGCGAGGGCGTTCGACGCCGGGCTGACCATCGCCGACATCCCGACGAGCTGGCACGCCGGCTGGGCCGACGGCAACGTCTCGTTCGTCACGAACGGGACGGGCATCGGTTCGATCGACGCGGACGTCACCAACCACACCAGCGTGCACACGCTGCCCGGTGATCACCTCAACGCGTTCTTCGACGAGCCGAGCGGCAACCTCGACGCGAGCCTGCACGTGAGCAACCTGCAGACGATCAGCTACGACAAGATCACCGACGGCAACGGCGGTGGCTTCGAGGCCAAGCTGAACATGGGCAACCACGGTCAGCTCAACTTCGGAGCGGACGTCACCCTGGACGCCGGCAGCCGGCTGGTCGCCTCGGGCAACTTCACGCACCTGCCGTCGGTCATCGACCTCACCAGCGATGGTGGTCGGATCACCTACACCGGTGACGACAACCCCGACCTGACGCTGTCGGTCGCCGCGGCCCAGTCGGCCGACGCGCTGGCCGCGACGCCGACACCGCCGTCGATCCACGGCATCGCGGTGCGCGACGGCCAGGACGGCGCGGGCAACCGTGGCGTACGGGCGAACCTGTACATCACAGGTCTGCCGGACAGCCTGGACCTGAACGCGCCGGCCGGCACCTACCAGGTCAACGGGTTCCACCCGACGAACAGCACGCTGGGCGTCGACGTGAAGCTCACGACCCTGGCCCCGCAGCCGCTGTCCCTGGAGCTGACCCAGGAGATCCCGACCGCGACGCCGGTGGACTTCAAGTTCGGTCCGTTCACCTCGAGCACCGACGGGGACGGGAACCACAAGCTGCACCTCGGCTACACGGCGAACCAGAACCTCGGTGCGCTGACGGCAGAGGCGACCTACGGCAACACCGACGACGCCAAGCTCGAGATCAGCGAGATCCCGGCCTCGATCAACGTGGACGCCTCCCTCGGTGACGTGAAGACGGTCGGCATCGCGATGAGTCACGGGATCAGTGACATCACGGCGTCGTACAAGAAGGTCGGCGACCTGAACTTCGCGGCGGCCGTGCACCTGCACGACGTCCCGAGCGCGGTGAACCTGAGCATCGGTCAGGAGACTGCCGCTGACGGGACCAAGGACGTCACGGCACCGGACTTCACGCTCACGGCGAGCCAGCCCGGCCTGGACATCGACGCCACCGCGACCGCCGCGATCGTTACCCCGGTGAACGCCAACGCAGCCGTCGACCTGCTGATCCAGAACATGGGCAGCACGGTCACCGGACAGCTCGACGGCACGACGCTGAAGATCACCTCGGCGCCGGCGACGGAGAAGTTCCTGCTCGACGCCGCCGGTGGCCTCAACCTCAACGTCGACCTCGGGTTCTCCTCGGGACCGATCACGAACACCGGAAACCTCAAGGTCAACCTCGACATCCACAAGCTGACGCTCGGGTTCGAGAACGCCAGCAACCTGCAGCTCGACCTCGGCGTCACCACCGGGCTCAAGGGCGACTACAGCAGCTTCACCTTCGGGATCGACAGCACCACCAAGATCGATCTGGACGACACGCTGCACCTGGTGTTCGCGAACCCGATCAGTGACATCGACATCGACATCTTCAGCACCGGTCCGGTGCACATCAACCTGAACAACGTGATCGATCACTTCAGGTTGGCGTCGAACCGGCTCGCCAAGGTCTTCGGGATCCGCTTGGTCGACATCGGCCTGGGGTACTGCGACTTCGCCGTGAAGCTGCGGCCGAGTGCGGAGGGCAGCACCTCCGGGTCGTCGTTCACGCTCGGGCCGCCGCCTTCCGACGGGTCCAACCCGCCGGCCTGGTTGATCGCTCCGGACCCGAACTTCCTCGGGGTGAGCATCCCGGACTTCGTGATGGACATCGTCATGTACTTCACGTCGCCGTACGGGAACGACATCGATGCCGGGGTCGACTGCGAGAGTCGGATCTAGGCAGGCGCCCGGACGCAAGCCGGGTACGGCTACCAGACGGAGATCTCGGAGCTGAGGCTCTCGTCGAGGCCGGTGGGGGAGCGCAGTCGCACGTAGCGCGCCCGCGTGCCCGCGGGAACCTCGACGACGGCAGCGGACCCGGTGTCCGTCGTGACCGGGCTGAAGGTGGTGCCGTTCGTGGACACCTCGACCAGGAACTGACCGGCGAATCCGCGGGCCACCACGAGGCTGATCGGTCGGACCGACCCGAGGTCGACGAGGGCACCGCTGACCACCGCTCCGCCGGAGGCGCTCAGCCGGGCCGGCGTGCCCAGCCGCCCGTCGGTGATGGCGCAGCGGCTGAAGGCTCCGTCGTGGACCGGGCCGGTCCCGGTCACGGCTGCGCAGCGGTGCGATCGCGACGGTGGCGCTCCGGCACCGCGGGCCCGGAGCCGTGCCGAGAGGAAGCTCGCTCGGACGTCCCCGCCGCCGCTGCCGCCGCTGAGCGAGGTGCCGGCGCTGACCGCGACCGTGCCGGAGGTGTCCTCCAGCACCCGGGGGTCGACCGTGGCGTTCCCCCCTGACGCGGACTGGGTGAAGAGCGCGGTGCCGTCGCCGTCGTACACCTGCGCCGAGTACCTGGGGTGGCTGCCGGCGGAACCCGGCAACGACCTCCAGGACAGCCGGATCCCACCCGAGCCCGCGGCTGTACGCGCCCCGGAACGCCACAGACGAGCATCGGGCAGCGTGATGTCGGCCTTCTCGGCGGTGAAGCTCACCGTGGTGCTGCCCTGGGCCTTCGGACCGGAGAACACCACGTTCAACGTCGACGCCGTACCGAGGGTGCCCTGGGTGTCGGAGCCCTTGAGGTCGAACGCGTAGCGACCGTCGCTGTCGGTCGTCACGGTCCGGGCCTTCTCGCACAGCGCCGGCGGATCCGGCAGGAAGCACACCGTCGAGAGCGTGCCGACCGCCAAGACCGTCCCGAAGACGACCTCGCCGATATCTGCCTGCTTGAACAGCAGGACCTTCGTGTGCGTCAGCGGATGCCCGGCGGCGTCCAGCACCCGGCCCGAGATGTGCACCGGCGCGTCGGGATTCACCGAACTGAAGGAGCAGCCGGCGGCCGCGAGCGAAAGTCCGGCCGCGACCAGGCCGAGCACCGGGCGCATGACTGTTAACTTAGACCAACTGCGCCCCTCTGGAGGTCTCGTGAGTCGTCGTGTTCGCCTGCATCTCGGCGCCGTTGCCCTGGTCGTCCTGGCCCTGGTCTCCGCTTGCGGGGGCTCCGGATCGAAGGGCGCGAGCGGTTCGCCGTCGGATCCGCAGACGCGGTTGGGGACCTCCACGCCTGGCAGCCAGCCGACCGAGGTCACCGTGCCGTGCAAGAAGTTTGCCGGGGTGGCCCAGAAGATCACCGACACCCAGACCAAGCTCTACAGCGGGCAGGCCTCGGACTCGACGCTGGCCGATCTGGCTGCCGGGCTGAAGACCGTCAAGACCGGTGCGCCCTCGGACGTCAAGGCGGCTGTTGACGAGCTGCTCTCGGCGTTCGTCACGGCCAGGCGCGAGATCTCGAAGCCGACCGCTGCCGGGACGGCGAAGCTTCAGCGGATGGCGTCGAAGCTCTCCTCGGACGGCCGGACGGTGACGTCGTACGTGCTCAAGCAATGTAGGTCGTGACGGCCGCGCAGGAACCGTGGAGACGCTGAACCAGTACTCATGATCTGTCGCTGGCACGTCCCCATGATCTGCGGGACCCCGAGCACCACCGTTCACCAGTCCCGGCTTAGCGTGGGGCCATGCGCCGTCCGTACGCCCTGGTCCTGCTCGCTCCGCTGGTCCTCGTGTTGGCCGCCTGCGGGGGGCAGACGAGCGCAGGCCCGGCGGCCCCGGGGAACAACGTCGGCACCCAGCTGAGCAGCGCCGTACCGGCGTCGATCCTGAACCTCCCGCTGACCGACTCGACCGGGAAGACGGTGCACCTCGCCGACTTCTCCACGAAGGTCCTGGTGATCAGCGACTCGATGACGCTGTGCCAGGAGACCTGCCCGCTGGACACGGCCTCGATAGTTGCGTCGTCCCGCGCGGTCAACGCCGCCGGCTACGGCAAGGACGTCCAGTTCCTGACCATCACCGTCGATCCCGAACGCGACACCCCGACCCGGTTGGCCGCCTACCGCAAGCTGTACGACGGCCCGGCCAACTGGAGCACCCTGACGGGTTCGGCGAAGGACGTGCACCGGCTCTGGAAGTACTTCGGCGTGTACTGGAAGAAGGTCCCTGACGGCGTACCGGCTCCGAAGGACTGGCTGACCGGCACACCGTTGACCTTCGACATCGAGCACTCCGACGAGGTCTTCTTCCTGCACCGAGGCACGGAGAAGTTCGTGCTCGACGGCGTCCCGCACATCACCGGCGGACTGATCCCGTCGAAGCTGAGGAGCTTCCTCTCCGCGAGCGGCCGCAAGAACGTCGACCACCCCTCGAAGCTGGCGTGGACGATTCCTCAGGCGCTCCAGGTGGTCGGCTGGCTCGTGGGCCATCCGATGAAGAGTCCTACGAGCTGACCTGTGAGCTGACCTTGTCGGCCGTACGCCGGATCGTGTCGGCGAAGGTCTCGTGCAGGGCGACCGGGAGGTCGTGGCCCATGCCCGGGATCAGCAGCAGGTTCGCCCCCGGGATCGCCCGGGCGGTGGCGCGGCCGCCGGAAGGATGCACCATCCGGTCGTCCATGCCGTGGATCACGGCGGCAGGCATCCGGAGCGCGTGCAGCGCCTGACCGCGGTCGGGCTGGGTGAGGATCGCCAGCATCTGGCGCTGCACCCCGGCGGGGTTCACGCCGCGGTCGAACGTCTCCTCGGCGCGGGCGAGCGAGGCGGCCTCGCCCTCGGGGTAGGCGGGGGAGCCGATCAGCGCGCCGACCCGGGCTGCCGTGGTGACGTAGGCGTCCTTGGTCGCGCCGCGGGGCGCGAGCAGCACCGGGATGATCCGCGGGTCCTGCCAGCCGACCGTACGGCGACCGGTGGTGGACATGATCGAGACCAGGCTGCGCACCCGGGACGGCTGCGCGATCGCCATCGACTGGGCGATCATGCCGCCCATGGAGACGCCGGTGACGTGCGCCGAGGCGATCCCGAGATGGTCCAGCAGACCGAACGCGTCGGCGGCGAGGTCGGTGATCGCGTACGGGGCTTTCACCTTCCGGCCGAGCGCGGCCCTGACCAGCATCGGTTGGGTGACCCGGCCCTTGCCCTCGCTCGAGCGACCGGTGTCGCGGTTGTCGTACCGGATCACGTAGAAGCCCTGCCGCGCGAGCAGCCGGCACAGCTCGGGATCCCACCAGGTCATCGGGCCGCCCAGTCCCATCACCAGCAGCAGCGGCTCGGCATCAGGATCGCCGTAGGTCTGGTAGCAGAGCTCGACACCGGGGCTGACCGGCGCCGAGAGCTCGCTGCTGACGGCCACCTCGAGCGGTGTGGTGGAGGCGGTGCGTCGGGAACGGATGCGCGGCATCGGGGGTGCCCTTCAGTGACGTGCAGGGAGACAAATGGGTGATTGCTGGGGGTAGATCCGGATTCTACGAATCTACTTTCGCCGAATCGCGTCACGAAATCAGTTGAGTTTCGTTTGTAGAACTGTGGTTTCCGTTACGTTCAGCCCCGTGAACTCACCGATGGGCGACTTCCTCAAGCCCGCAGGCTTCTCCGGACCCCAGGGTCTGAGGGCGCTCTCGCGCGAGGGAAGCATCGTCAACGAGGCAGCCCGCTACGTCGTCCGCGCGCGTGCCGACCGCAAGGCCCGGGCCGCGCTGCCGTACGCCGGTCATCACCGGCCGCAGGCGGTCGAGCCGGTGCTGCTCGTGCCCGGCTTCATGGCCGGTGACTACACCCTGGTGGGGATGGCGACGATGCTCCGGGCGGCCGGGTACCGGACGTACCGCTCGAACATCGTCATGAACATGGGCTGCACCCGTGAAGCCGCGGACCGGCTCGAGAAGCGGGTCGAGGCGATCGCGATGCACCGCGGTCGCAAGGTCAGCATCGTCGGCCACAGCCTCGGCGGCATGCTCGCCCGCGGCCTGGCCGCACGCCGACCGGACCTGATCGCCGGCATCGTCTCGATGGGCAGCCCGATCCTGGCGCCCGGCGCGGTGCACGACGTGCTCGCCAAGGACGCCGAGATGCTCACCCGGTTGACCCGGGCCGGCTTCGGCGGGCTGATGAGCGAGGACTGCATCGCCGGGGACTGCGCGCGGGCCAGCTTCGAGGAGACCCACGCCCCGCTCGACCCGGAGGTCGGCTTCACCGCGATCTACTCCAAGCGCGACGGCATCGTCGACTGGCGGGCCTGTGTCGACCCGGCCGCGATCCCGGTCGAGGTCACCGCCAGCCACGTCGGGATGGCGCTGGACCCGCTCGTCTTCGACGTCGTCCGCGACGCCCTGGAGGGCCAGAAGGTCACTCGGGCCAATCGGCTCGCAGGTCCGCACGCCGCGGTGACCCTGCGCCCCGCTGTGCACAGCTGAACCCGGCCACCTCGACCGCGGCGGTCAGCAGGCTCTCGAGCCGTGCGGTGTCGGCGGGCAGCCCCGGGCCGTAGTTCCCGAACGCGTCGGTCTCCAGCAGGACCGCCAGGACGGCGGCCATGAACGCGTCACCGGCGCCGACGGTGTCGACGACCTCGACCTCGATCCCCGGTACCGCGGCCTCGACGCCCTCGGCGTACGCCGTCGCTCCCCGGGCCCCCCGGGTCAGGATCACGAGCTCGGTCCGGTCGCCGGTCAGCAACGAGCGGGCCACCGAGTCCGGATCAGCGCCCGGGTGCAGCAGCTCGATGTCCTGCTCGCTGACCTTGACCAGGTTGGCGCGGTCGGCGAGCGACTCGATGTCGCCCCAGGCCTGGTCGTGGTCGTGGTCGGTCAGCCAGAAGTGCGGCCCGTTCGCCCGGACGTTCGGGTCGTAGGAGACGAAGACGTCCAGCGCCCAAGCCTGCTCGACGAGGTCCAGGACGCTGTCCCGCCCCGGCTCCAGCACGGTGGCCAGCGACCCGATGTGCAGCGCGTCGCAGTGCGGCAGCTCCTGGTGCGGGAGGTGCCAGCGCAGGTCCAGGTCGTAGACAGGGTCCCCGGCGTCCACGTGGACGGTCGCGGTCGGCGTCCGGGCCTCGGGCGCGGGCGCTCCGATGAACTCGACCTCGTTCGCGCGCAGGTAGGCCACGACCTGGTCGGCGCGCTCGTCGCTGCCGATCTCGGTGATCAGCATGGTGTTGGCCTCGAGCCGCGCGAGGGCGACCGCGACGTTGAGCGGTGAGCCGCCGACCGATTCCGTGGGCCGGCCGTCGGGCCCGGGGGCCAGGTCGATCAGGGACTCGCCGACGACGACGATCACCGCACGGCCCCTACCCGATCAGCGGTCGTAGTCGACGTCGGCGTACGCGCGCAGCTTGCTGAGCTTGTGGTCGCTGATGATCTCGCGGATCGTGCCGCTTCGGCTGCGCATCACCAGGGAGTGGGTCGAGGCGCCGCCGGCGCGGTACCGGACGCCCTTCATCAGCTCGCCGTCGGTGATCCCGGTGGCGACGAAGAAGCAGTCGTCACCGGACACCAGGTCGTCGGTCAGCAGGATCTGGTCGAGATCGAGCCCGGCGGCGAGGGCGCGCTCGCGCTCCTCGTCGCTGGTCGGCCAGAGCTTGCCCTGGATGACCCCCTCCATGCACTTGATCGCGCACGCGGTGATGATGCCTTCCGGGGTACCACCGATGCCGAGGAGCAGGTCGACGCCGGTGTCCGCCCGGGCCGCCATGATGGCGCCGGCGACGTCGCCGTCGGTGATGTACTTGATCCGGGCGCCGGTGTCGCGGATCTCGCGCGCCATCTGCTCGTGCCGGGGGCGGTCCAGCAGCACGACCGTGACGTCCTCGGGCTTGCCGCCCTTGGCCTTGGCGACCTGATGGATGTTCTCGGCGACCGGGTACCGGATGTCGACGACGTCGGCCGCCTCGGCGCCGGTGACCAGCTTCTCCATGTAGAAGACGGCGGACGGGTCGTACATCGAGCCGCGTGGGGAGACCGCGAGGACGGCGACCGCGTTGGCCATGCCCTTGGCGGTCAGGGTGGTGCCGTCGATCGGGTCGACCGCGACGTCGCACTCGGGCCCGGTGCCGTCACCGACCTCCTCGCCGTTGTAGAGCATCGGGGCGTTGTCCTTCTCGCCCTCGCCGATCACGACGGTCCCGCGCATGCCGACGGTGGAGATCAGGGTGCGCATCGCGTTCACCGCGACCCCGTCGGCGCCGTTCTTGTCGCCCCTGCCGACCCAGCGACCAGCGGCCATCGCGGCCGCCTCGGTCACCCGGACGAGCTCGAGGGCGAGGTTGCGGTCCGGCGAGCTGGGAGCGACGGCCAACGATTCGGGGAGGTGGGAGTCGGACATGGGGCCGATGTTATCGGTCCGGCGGGACCACGGCAGCCGGGAACGCTCACGTGGGCAGGAGTTGGGCCTCCTCAGGCGCGCTCGACGACCACGTTGGTGGACTTGATCGAGGCGGTGGCGCGGGCTCCGGGGACCAGGCCGAGCTGGTCGGCAGCGTCCGCGGACATCAGCGAGACCACCCGGTGGGGCCCGCAGATCAGCTCGACCTGGGCCATCACGGTGTCCTTCTTGACCGCGACCACGATCCCGGGCAGCCGGTTGCGGGCCGAGGAGGTCCGCAGGCCCTCGCTGTCGGACGAGCCGGCCAGGGACTCGGCGAGCGCGGCCAGCTCAGCCCCGTCCACGCTGAGCCGGCCGGACTCCTGGGCCGCGGAGAGACGGCCCTGGTCGATCCAGCGACGGACGGTGTCGTCACTGACGCCGAGCAGCTCGGCAGCTTCCGCGATCCGGTACGTCGTCATCGAACCAGTGTGCCCCAGCCGCCGGCGATCGGATCAGACGATCCCGGACCAGACCTTCAGGACGACGACCCCGGCCACGATCGCGAACGGGGTCGCGATCAGGCCGACCACGTGGAAGTCGCGGCTGCTGACGGTGCCTCCGCTCGCGGTGACCGTACGGCGCCAGAGCAGGTTCGCCAGCGATCCCGACCAGGTCATCGAGGAGCCGAGGTTGATCCCGATCAGGGTGGCGAGCAGGGCGACCGTGCCCAGCGGGGCGACCAGCGGAACGATCAGCAGGGTCGCCGGCAGGTTGTTGACGACGTTCGCGAGGACGGCACCGAGCAGTGCCAGTGCCAGCAGCGCCGGTAGCCCGGACGAGCCCGGAACCAGACGGGCCAGGTCGTCACCGAGCGGACCGTTGCCGAGGGCGGCGACCACCAGGCCGAGCCCGAGCACGAACAGTGCGAACCCGGTCTGGGCGCTGACCGCGACCCGCCCCACGGTGAGCTCGTCGCGCAGCAGTCCCCGGACGATCAGGACGACGGCAGCCGCTGCCGCGATCCAGGCGGGTGCCAGCCCGCTCACCGCGAAGCCGGTCAGCATCAGGACGACCACCACCAGCGGGGTCCACGGGAGCGTCGGGATCTCGGTCGGTGCCTGCTTCACCGGTGCTGCCAGCTCGCTGCGGAACCAGCAGCGCTGGACGGCGTACTCGATCCCGAGCGCGAGCAGCCACGCCGGCGCCATCAGCAGCGCGTACCGGCCGAACGAGATGTCCAGGCGCGGCATCGCCAACAGGTTGGTCAGGTTCGAGACCGGCAGCAGCAGCGAGGCGACGTTCGCGAGCCGGACGCAGACCAGCTGGAGCGGGCGGTCGGCGATCCCGGTGACCGCCGCGGCGCCGAGCACGACCGGGGTCACCAGGACCACGGTGGCGTCCAGGCTGAGCGCGACCGTCGTCACCGCGGCGACCACGAAGGTGAGGGTGAAGACCCTGACCGGCGTACCGGCCCGTGCCGCCCGGGCCCCGATCGCGCTGAACAGTCCTGCTGCCCGGCAGCACTCGGCGACCACGAGGATCGCGACCAGGAACGCCACCACCGGCAGCAGGTGCTCGCGCTCGCTCCTCAGATCGGCGCTGTGCACCCTGCCGGTGGCCAGCACGGCGAGGGCGGCTGCTGCTGCCAGACCGGCCTCGAGCCACGCCCGGGGATGCCGGTACGCCGCCGCGAGCAGCACCACCAGGGCCGCGACGGGGACGACGTCCGCGAGTGCATCGACCACGCCGGTGAGCGTAGCCGTGGTGGTGGTTGGCAAGATGGGGCCCATGAGCCAGCCCGCCGTGAACCCGCACACGGTCCGATCCGTCCCCGGGATGATCGGCTCGATGATCGTCGTGGTGCTCGTGGTCGTGGGCTGGGTCGGCTTCCGGTCGGTGACCTCGGACAACCAGTCCACCCCGATCCAGACGGTCGACTGGAGCGGCTGGGTCCGGGCGGGGCACAGCGACGGATCGCTGCTGCTCTACGCCCCGACGGCGCTTCCGAAGGGCTGGCGCGCGACGTCGGTGAACTTCAACGGCGGCATCGACGCGCACTGGCACCTCGGCATCCTGACCAACACCGGGAAGTACCTGGGGATCGACGAGGGCCGTGGATCGACCTCGGACCTCGCCGACCAGTTCATCGACCCACACGCGGTCCGGGGCAAGGACGTCACCATCAACGGTACGTCCTGGGAGACCTGGACCGACTCGCGTGGCAACTACGCGGTCGCGCTGACCAGCGTGACCGGGCCCAACCTGCACGACTCGGTGATGATCGGCGGCACCGAGCCCGATGCGCAGATCCGGAAATTCGCCGCCAGCCTGACGACCGACAAGGTCAAGAGCACCGCCTGAGTCTCCTCAGTCGTCGTCGGCGTCACCGAGGGCTGCGTCGAGCCGGGCCCGGGCGCCGGCCAGCGCGTCCTGGCAGACCTTCGCGAGCTCCTCGCCGCGCTCCCACAGGCTGAGCGACTCCGCCAGCGTCGTACCGCCCTGCTCGAGGGTGCGGACGACCTCGATCAGCTGCTCGCGGGCGTCTTCGTAGGTCAGGGTCTGCTCAGGCATCGCGCACCTCGTCCGGGTTGGTGTCGTGGTCGGTCTGGTCATGGTCGGTCCGGGGCAGGGGAATGGTCTCGACGTCGCCGACGACGGCGTTGATCCGTCCGTCGGCGACCCTGATCGTGACCGCGGCGCCGGCGTCGACCTCGGTCACGCTGGAGAACAGGGTCCCGTCGGCGTCGGACAGGACGGCGTACCCGCGGCGCAGGGTGGCGAGCGGGGACAGCGCACGCACCCGGGCGAGGCTGTGGTCCAGGTCGTCGTACGCGCGGTCCAGGACGTGGCCCAGGACCCGCCTGCTGCGGTTGACGAGGGCTTCGACCTCCTGGCCGCGGGCGATCAGGCCGTAGCGGGGATCGGCCAGGCTCGGACGGTTGCGCAGGGACTCGAGCTGCTGCTCCTCGCGGGCGAGCGTGCCGGCGAGCATCCGCCGGATCCTGTCCCGCAGCTGCACGACCCGCTGGGTCTCCTCCACGACGTCAGGAACGATCCGCTTCGCCGCGTCCGTCGGGGTCGAGGCGCGCAGATCGGCGACCAGGTCGAGGATCGGGGAATCGGGCTCGTGGCCGATCGCGCTGACCACCGGGGTGGTCGCCGCCGCAACAGCGCGGACGAGCGCCTCGTCGGAGAAGGGCAGCAGGTCCTCGACGGAGCCACCACCGCGGGCGATCAGGATCACGTCGACGGCTGGGTCACGGTCGAGCGCCGCCAGGGCCGACATCACCTGCTCGGCCGCGTTCACCCCCTGCATCGCGGCGTACCGGATCTCGAAGGCGACGCCGGGCCAGCGCCGCCGGGCGTTCTCGACGACGTCCTTCTCGGCAGCGGAGTCCTTGGCGGTGACCAGCCCGATCCGGTGCGGCAGGAAGGGCAGCGGCCGCTTGAGGTCGAGCGCGAACAGGCCCTCGGCGGCGAGCAGCTGCCGGCGGCGTTCGAGGCGGGCCAGCAGCTCGCCCTCGCCGACCAGCCGGATCTCGCGGACCTGGAGGGACAGCGACCCGCGGTTCGGGTAGACCGAGGGCTTGGCGTGCGCGATCACCCGGGCGCCGTTGACCAACGGCGTCGGCAGCGAGTCGACGACCCCGCGCGGGCAGGTGAGCTGGATCGAGACGTCGGCGAGCTTGTCGCGCAACGTCAGGAAGTCGGTGTTCGAGTTCGCGGGCCGGCTCAGCTGCACGACCTGGCCCTCGACCCAGACCGCGCCGAGGCGGTCGACCCAGCCGGTGATCAGCCCGACGACCTGTCGCACCGGGACGGGGCTCTCCGGTGAGGTCGTCAGCGCCATGAAGGCACCCTAGTTGCCAGCCTCTACGATGGACCCATGGACACCGACCTGGCGATGCCCCGCGTGCTCGACCCCGAGGACGCGGAGCGTGCCGTGCTGCTCGCGGCTCCGCGCGGGTACTGCGCAGGCGTCGACCGCGCGGTGATCACCGTGGAGAAGGCGCTCGACCTGTACGGCTCCCCGGTCTACGTGCGCAAGCAGATCGTGCACAACAAGCACGTCGTGGCGAACCTCGAGTCCCGGGGCGCGGTCTTCGTCGAGGAGCTCGACGAGGTCCCGGCCGGTGCGACCGTCGTGTTCTCCGCGCACGGCGTCTCCCCGGCGGTGCACGCCGAGGCTGCGCAGCGCGAGCTGAAGACGATCGACGCGACCTGCCCGCTGGTGACCAAGGTGCACCACGAGGCGAAGCGGTTCGCCGCCGACGACTACGACATCCTGCTGATCGGCCACGAGGGCCACGAAGAGGTCGAAGGTACGGCGGGTGAGGCACCCGAGCACATCCAGCTCGTGCAGAGCCCCGGCGATGTCCCGAACATCGTGGTGCGCGATCCGGCCAAGGTCGCCTGGCTCTCCCAGACGACGCTGTCGGTCGACGAGACGATGGCCACGGTGAACGCGATCCGCGAACGCTTCCCGCTGCTGCTGGACCCGCCGAGCGACGACATCTGCTACGCGACCCAGAACCGCCAGCTCGCGATCAAGGAGATCAGCGGCGAGGCCGATCTGGTGATCGTGGTGGGTTCCGCGAACTCCTCGAACAGCGTCCGGTTGGCCGAGGTCGCGCTCGAGGCCGGCGCGAAGTCGGCGTACCGGGTGGACGACGCGACCGAGATCGACACCGCCTGGCTCGAGGGCGTCGACCGGGTCAGCGTCACCTCCGGCGCCTCGGTGCCCGAGGACCTGGTCGACGGCGTCCTGAGCTTCCTCGCCGAGCACGGCTACCCGGACGCACGCGCGGTGCACACAGCCGAGGAGTCGTTGATCTTCGCGCTGCCCCCGGAGCTCCGCCGTGACATCCGTGCTGCCGAGAAGGCAGCCGCACCCGGTGGTCGAGCGTAGCGAGACTGATGGCTCGCTACCTGGACGTGCACCCTGTCGACCCTCAGCCGCGGCTGATCGGTCAGGCGGTGTCGGTGCTTCGCGAGGACGGCCTGCTGGCCTATCCGACCGACTCCGGCTACGCGCTCGGGATCCAGCTCGGCAACCGTGACGGCCTCGACCGGATCCGGGCGATCCGTCAGCTCGACGACAAGCACCACTTCACCCTGGTCTGCCGGGACTTCGCCCAGCTCGGCCAGCTCGTCCAGATCGACAACGCTGCGTTCCGCGCCATCAAGGCAGCCACCCCCGGGCCGTACACGTTCATCCTCCCGGCGACCGGCGAGGTCCCGAAGCGGCTGATGCATCCCAAGAAGCGCACGGTCGGGGTCCGGATCCCCGAGCACGTGGTCGTTCAGGCGCTGCTCGCCGAGCTCGGCGAACCGATGCTGTCGAGCACGCTGCTGCTCCCGGGGGAGACCGAGCCGATGACCGAGGGCTGGTCGGTCAAGGACGAGCTCGATCAGCTGTTGGACGCCGTCATCGACTCCGGTGAGTGTGGGTCGTTGCCGACCACCGTCGTCGACTTCACCTCGGGCTCGCCCGAGGTCACCCGGTACGGCGCCGGCGACCCTTCCAGGTTCGAGTAGCCGACCGGTTCGTCGAGGTCGTGGCGCCGCAGCACCCGGGACCTGATCCCGAGCACCGCCAGCGAGAGCACGCAGCTGGCCAGCAACGGCCCGGAGTGGTGCGCGAGTCCCGAGATCACGGCCTGGACCAGGCCGTCGGACTTCGAACCGACCGATCCACGGTCGAGGACGCCGAGGATCGTGCAGAGGCCGACGAGCAGGATCGGGGGCAGCACGCCGACCTCGAAGAAGTCGCTCGGCCGGATGGCCAGAGCCATCGCGATGCACAGCAGGACGAACCCGGCGTCGAAGACCAGACCGAGATGGCCGGTGACGAGAAGATTCGCGCCGGCGAGCAGGACGCAGGCAAAGATCGAGAACCGCGTGACCCGAGTGCCGGACCAGCGGCCTTCTTCCCACAGCGTGGGTGCGCTCACCGTTCTACGGTAGGTCGGCTCGTCTCAGAGCCGGGGGAGCCACGCCGTGCCGGCCGACGCCTGAATCGGACGTCGGCTCCAGGTCGGGCAGCTCCGGTCGGGGCTCGGCGACCGCATCGAGGAGCTCGACCGCGCTCAGCGGCCGGGGCGCGTCCTCGACCGGGCGCGGTGCGGGCAGCGGCTCGTCGATCTCGGCAACGTCGGAGAAGTGCCGGGCCGTGACGAAGACGCGGTTCTCGAGCGAGCCGACGGCGCTGTTGTAGGACTCGACGCTGCTCTTCAACGACCGTCCCAGCTTGTCGAGGTGCCGACCGACAGTGCCGAGCCGGGAGTAGAGGTCACGTCCGAGCTGGTGGATCTCGCGGGTGCGTTCGGCGAGCGTCTCGGTCGTCCAGCCGTGTGCCACCGTGCGGAGCAGCGCGATCAGGGTCGTCGGTGAGGCCAGGATGACGTTGCGGGTGGCGGCGTACTCCAGGAGACCCGGCTCGGCCTCGAGAGCAGCGGACAGGAACGACTCGGCCGGGACGAAGAGGACGACGAACTCGGGCGACTGCCCGCCGGCCTGGATCTGAGCCTTCCAGTAGGCCTTCGCGGAGAGCTGGTCGACGTGGGCGCGCAGCTGGCGGGCGTGGTGCGTGAGCTGGATCCGCTGCTCGTCGGGGTCGTCGGTGGCCAGGGCGTCCAGGTAGGCCGCGAGCGGGACCTTCGCGTCGACGACGATGCTCTTGCCGCCTGCCAGGTTGATCACCACGTCCGGACGCTGGATGCCGTCCTCGCCGACCAGGTGGACCTGCTGCTCGAAGTCGCAGTGCTCGACCATTCCGGCGAGCTCGATGCTGCGGCGCAGGTGCAGCTCGCCCCACTGCCCGCGGACCTGTGGCTTGCGCAGCGCTGTGGCCAGGGCGGAGGTCTCCCGTCGCAGGGTGTCGGTGGAGTGCCGGACCTCGTCGACCTGCTGGTGCAGCGTGCTCTGCCACGAGACCCGTTGGTGCTCGAGGTCGGTCATCTTCTCGTGCAACCGGTGCAGGTCGTCGCGGATCAGGGCCTGATCGACCGTCGGATCGGCCGCGATCACGGGTGCACGGTGTCCCCAGCGCAGCATGCCCAGTACGCCGAGCAGGACACCGATGGTCAGGGTCATCAGGGGAAGCAGAATCTCCATGCACCGAAGGTCTCACCAGCCACCGACACATCGGGTCCGCGACTCACGTTCGTCTGCTGAAGGTGACTTTGCCGTTCTTGGTGGATTTCATCTGGTAGCGGGCGTTGTGGGCCAGGGTGTGGTGTCGGGGGCAGAGCATCAGGCCGTCCTTGACCGAGGTGTTGCCGTTCTTGATCCACTCGATGAGGTGGTGGATGTGGCACATCCCGGGGGGCCAGTCGCAGTCCTCGGCAGCACAGCCGCCGTCTCGTAGGCCGATCGCGAT
>JAOPXD010000142.1 GCA_025965315.1 Marmoricola sp. | reverse complement strand
GACGGTGATCATCTGCTGGGTGGCGCGGGTGAAGACGACGTACAGGGTGGCGGTGCCGGTAGGCGACTCGCTCTCGATCTCGCCGGGCTCGACCACGACGATGCCGTCGAACTCCAGCCCCTTGGTGTCGAGTCCGGTCAGGACCACGACCCGGGCGTCGTCGCCGCCGGTCATGCCGTCGGTCTCCGACCAGGACGCGACCCAGCTGCTGACCTCGGCGCGACGGGCGACCGGGACCACGATCCCGACGGTGCCCTCGACGGCGCCGATCAGGTCGGCGAGCGCCTGTCGGGTGATCACCTCGAGATCCGGACCGACGACCTCCCGTGGATCGATGCCGGTGGAGCGGACCGCGTTCGGCAGGTCGGCACGCAGACCGACGCGCTCGGCGTACGCCGCGGCGTACGCGTAGATCTCCGAGGAGTTCCGGTAGTTCGTGGAGAGGTGGAACTGGTGCAGGGCCTTCTCGCCGAGCGCTGCCGAGCGCGCCTTCACGGCTTCTTCGGGCACCGGCCAGGAGGACTGCGCGGGGTCGCCCACGATGGTCCAGGTGGCGGTGCGGCCGCGGCGCCCGACCATCCGCCACTGCATCGGCGTCAGGTCCTGGGCCTCGTCGATCAGCACGTGCGCGTAGCCGTCGTCCTCGACCCGGTTCGTCGGCGGGGTCCAGGAGCGTCGGCGGTCGTACTCGCGCTCGGACCCCAGCGTCAGCTCGACCAGCGAGGAGTCGGCCAGCCCGATCGGGTCCTCGTCGATGTCGTTGACGATCGGCGGGTCGCCGATCAGGTAGCGGAGCTCGTCGATCAGCGGGATGTCGTCGACCGACAGGTCCTCGCCCCACGACTTCGCCAGCAGCCGGACCGACTCGTCGTCCAGAACACCTTCGGAGACCCGGGTGAGCAGGTCGTACTCGCGCAGCCAGCTGAGCACGGTGGCGGCATCGAGCACCGGCCACCACGCCGAGGCGAAGTCGAGGAAGCGGTCGTCGGTACGGACCTCCTCGGCGAAGTCCTCCTTGGTCCGCTCACGCGCACGCTCGGAGCGGACCTGACGCCACATCGCGTCGATCAGCGTCGACGCGACCTTGTTCGTCGAACGGTTCCGCGGACCCATCGAGAGCAGCTGCCGGCGGACTTGGCCGAGCTCGCGGGACCCGAGCATGATCACGTCGTCGCGGTAGAACATCCGGTACTCGCGCGGAGCGCCCGGCACCGACTGGCGCGCCGTACGCCGGAGCACCTCGGCCATCACCGCGGCACCCTTGACCTCGGCCACCCGCGGGTCGTCACGACGCGAGGCCTTCAGCCCGTCGACGACATCGCCGAGCGAGCGCAGCGCGACCGCGGTCTCCCCCAGCGACGGCAGCACCCGCTCGATGTAACGCATGAAGACGCCCGACGGGCCGACGACCAGGACGCCACCGGTCTCGTAGCGCCGCCGGTCGCCGTACAGCAGGAACGCGGCGCGGTGCAGGGCGACGACGGTCTTGCCGGTACCCGGACCGCCGGTGATCAGCACGACGCCCTTCTCGGGTGCGCGGATCGCCTGGTCCTGCTCGGCCTGGATGGTCGCGACGATCGAGTGCATCGACCGGTCCCGGGCCCGGGAGAGCTGCGCCATCAGAGCGCCCTCGCCGACGATCGGCAGGTCGGTCTCGGCCTCGGCGTCGAGCAGGTCGTCCTCGACCCCGACGACCGTCTCGGCCGAGCTGCGCAGGATCCGGCGCCGGATCACGCCCCGCGGCTCGGCCGGGGTGGCCTGGTAGAAGACCGCGGCGGCGGGCGCGCGCCAGTCGATCAGCAGGATGTCGTGGTTGTTGTCTCGCAGACCGATCCGGCCGACGTACCGGGGCTCGGGGTCGACCTCGGCGCGCATGTCGAGGCGGCCGAAGACCAGGCCCTCGTGCGCGGCGTCGAGGGTGGCCATCCGGCGCGCGGCCTGGAACAGCATCGCGTCGCGCTCGACGAGTCCGCCTTCGTGACCGAGCTGTCCGCGGGCGCGACCTTCTGCCGCGAGCTGTTCGGCCGACCGGGCCGACTCAGCCATCTGGCGGTAGACCGAATCGACGAATTCCTGCTCGCTCGCTATCTCGCGGGCGGCGACGTCATCGTTCAACTTCGCAGGTCCTTCGGCAACGGAATGGGGAGTCGTCCACTCTACCCGGGTGGCCGGGGCTGTCAGGCAGGAGTCCCGGAATCGTGGCCAAGGCCACTACGCCAAGTCGTGGACGAACTCGCCGAGCTGGACGCTGCTTCTAGACAAACACCGTCGGCACGTCGGAACCTCGTGCCCTACGCCAAGTCGTGCACGAACTCGCCGAGCTGGACGCTGCTTCTAGACAAACACCGTCGGCACGTCGGAACCTCGTGCCCTACGCCAAGTCGTGGACGAACTCGCCCAGCTGCACGAGGTTCCGGCACTCGACCATCGTGAGCAGTTCCGCGTACTGCCGTGCCGCGGAGTCGCCGGTGTTCCAGTGCCGCGGCGATTCCGGGTTCAGCCACCAGGTGTGCCGGGAGTCGTGGACGAGCTGCTTGACGACCGGCAATGCCAGGTCGGAGTAGTTCGAGCGGGCGTCGCCGAGGATCAGCAGGTTGGTCTTCGGGCCCATCGCGTCCGGGTGCAGCTCGGCGAACCGGGTGAAGGAACGGCCGTAGTTGGTCCGACCCCACAGCGACGCGTACTGCGCGCTCGCTGCGAGCGAGGCCATCGTCTCGATCGGGTCGGCGCCGGGGTGGAACCGGTCGGAGACCTCGTGGATCTCGTCGACGAAGGTGAACGCCCGGACCCGGTTGAACTGCTCGCGCAGGGCGAAGACCAGCATCAGCGTGAAGTTCGCGAAGTTCGCCACCGAACCGC
>JAOPXD010000203.1 GCA_025965315.1 Marmoricola sp. | reverse complement strand
GTCAACGCAATCAGCACGTTGGCATCAAGGAGGTACGTCGTCATTCCTCGTCCAGCGCGCTCGCGACCTCATCCGACGTGACTCGCCGACCGATGCTCACGACCGGGAACCCGGACATCGGATCGGTGCTGATCACAACCGGCTCGTCGAGCTGGGCCAGCCCGCGGACGACCAGGTCGGCGACGACACCCGAGAGCGAGCCGCCCCGCCGCTTCGCGATCTCCAGTGCCCGGCGGTGAACAGCTGGAGGGAGGTCGACGGTGGTCCGCATCTCTGCATCATAGCTACATCAGATGTGATGCGGGCATCGAGGACGCGGCCTCGCCCGGCGCGATGGGTTGTTCAGGCAGACGCGACTTCGGGCACCTCGCCACTCGCGATGACGGCTGGGTCCATCCACATGATCTCGAAGACGTGGCCGTCGGGGTCGGCGAACGACTGGCCGTACATGAAGCCGTGGTCCTGCGGCTCCTCCAGCAGCTGGCCACCGGCGGCGACGGCCTTGCTGATCAGCTCGTCGACAGCGTCGCGACTGTCGCGGGACAGGCAGTAGATCGCCGAGATGCCGGCCGAGCGGGGCGCGAGGGTGTCGCCCTTCAGGAAGCTGGTGAACTTCTCGTGGTCCAGCAGCATCACGACGATGTTCTCGTCGATCACGTGGCTGGCCGTGTTCTCGTCGGAGAACTGCGCGTTGCGCTCCCAGCCGAGCGCCGAGAAGAACGCGCTCCCCTTCGCGACGTCGGTGCTCGGCAGGTTCAGGAAGATCATGGTCATCGGGTGCTCCTCGGTAGTGTGTGTGGAGAGACCGAACCACACCTTGCTGCAGATTCGCAAGTGTCAACTTGTGAAAAGCAACCAAATCTCCTACGCTGCCACCATGGCCACCACCAGGAGCTACGAGGATGCCTGCGGCATGGCCCACGCGCTCAACCTCGTCGGCGAGCGCTGGGCGATGCACGTGCTGCGCGAGCTGATGCTCGGGCCCAAGCGCTACTCCGACCTGCAGGCGGACCTGCCGGGCATCTCGACCAACATGCTCCGCGACCGCCTGCGCGAGCTCGAGGGCGCCGGCCTGCTGCGCCGCCGCAAGCTCGACCCCCCCGCCGCCTCCTGGGTCTACGAGCTCACCCCCTACGGCGCCGACCTCGAGCCGGTCATCACCGTGCTCGGCCGCTGGGGGGCGCGCCACCCGGGGCACCGGCCCGACCTGCCGATCAGCGTCGCCTCGTTCGTACTCTCGCTTCGCACCAACGCCGACCCCGCCAAGCTCGCCGGCGTCGACGTCGTGACCGCCGTCGAGATCGGCGGCGAGGCGTTCACCGCCGTAGTCCGCGACGGGCAGTTCCGGATCGATCGCGGGACCTCGCCAGAGGCGACGGCATCGATCGCCGGACCCCCCGAGGCACTGGCCGGCGCGGTCTACGGCGGGGTCGCCCCAGCCGACCTCGGTCTGAAGACCACAGGCGACATCGCTCCGTTCCTCGGCGTCTTCAGCCTTCCCGCCAAGGCGTTCTGAGCGCGGAACGAGCAAGATCTGAGGTAACGGACCCAGGCGCCCGTGCCCCGAGCTGCTCCACTGCCGCGATACGCGCCTCAGACGCTGGCGCGGGCTCGACCACGTGCCGGCCGCGAGAAACTGGAGACAGCGGGAGGTCCGTTCTGACCAGAACGTTGGTTGGGCTCATGTGCGACACGACCTGATGATCTGTAGGGCCAATGCCTCCTCGCGTGCAGCGAAGCTGTTGAGGAACCTCTTCACGCCCAGGAGGCCTTCGTGCGCAGAGCAATGCTGCTCTGACCCCGGTCCAAAAGCTGCCGGTCGATCGGGTGCTTGCCCAGGACAGTTGGCCGATGTCCCGGGCCCCAGCTTCTTCCACTCACTCGGAGGATCCATCGAGACCTTGACAATGCGGACTAGCAATGCGGATGGAACGTCCGCCTCGGTGAGCGTCTGCTCATCCGTCCCGCGGGACGGTGCCCTCGTCGCCGTCAGGGTCGTTGCCCCCCGACACGTCGTCTGCATATTCGCCGGCGGACACGCGTTCGCCAGATGCGGTCCGGACCTCTCCTTCCTGCGCAGCGTGCTGGTCGCTCATGCGAATGAGCGGCCACAGGGCCAGCCGAAGGCAGAACCACCATACGTACAGGGCGGTGTAGCTCCATGCGGAGTTGTCGTCGAGAAGACCGTGTGCGATGTCGTTGCGCAGATTTGGGCCACCCTGTATCACCAGGAGGGCCTTCATCTCCATGACCATGCCCGCACCAAAGATGTCGGCGGCCTCTTCCGTCTCGAGCAGGGCGTTTAGGCTCTTCTCGCTCTCCACGCCATTCAGTTCGTCGACGAACAAAGTATGAACGCGGAGGCGCTTGAGCGCGGTTCTCACAGCATGCTCTAGCTGTGGTACCAGTATGGAGACTGCGGGCCCATACGCTCCGGACAGTCCGAGTGCCAGCCCAGCACCCCATAAGCCTCCGTGACCCTCTGGAACCAGCGGCGACTCAATACACACCGAGATCATGTAGTCGCGGCTGTACCGGTGTTCGACCGTCAGGACCTCCAGCGCTGGCTGGATCATGCCCTTCGCTAAGAATTGGGCGTGGAACGACACGGTTCGGACCATCTCGGCCCAGATGAGGGTCTCGTCCTCCTCCCCGAGAGATCCGGGTCGCACAGCCACTTTGCGCGCATCTGAGGAGAAGGTCGACGACTCGAAGAGGCGACGGATGCTCCCCTTGACCAGGTTTGTCGCGGACTCCCGCGTCGTGTCGGCATTCATCGACGGCGCGAGCGTCGCAAAAGCGGCGAGGGCAGCGAATCGCTCAGCGTGACCGGACACGCTCGACCGGGCGTACGACACGGCATCAGTGAGGTCGACGGGGTCAGACTCGATACGCATCATCTGCTCCATGGCCGACTCACGGCTGCCGTGCAGCCGGGCTCGAAGCTGGTCTGTCAGCTCCTCCAGACCACGCTCGACCCGGTAGGAGCGCGGCAACGTCCGAAGCACCGCGATGGCCTTCTCGAGAAACTGGCCCTCGACCAATGCTCCTACCGTCGCGTCAGTCCTGATGCGGGCGTCAGCCTCAGCGATGTAGGTCTTCGCGATGCGCTCGACCGCGCCGTTCGCGGTCGCGGGATCCGAGCCGCCAAGCCATGCAACTGCCTCACGTTCCAGTTGACGAGACAAGCGCGGGTGGGACGTCCGCGCGTCGGCGGCTAGCTTGAATAGCGTCTCGCAGAGCGACGCCCGATCTGCAGCACCGACATGGCCGTTCTGACGCAACAACTCCGCGAAAGCGACAGTCCCGAACTGGTCAGAGACCGCCCCTGCGAGAACCCTCGTCTGTAGGCGCCTGGACATGTCCTCTACGACCGGACGCCCGGCGATTCCGCGCCGTTTCGCCAGGGCGAATGCCCGCAGCCATGCCGCCCTCCCAGCGCCGAACCAAACATCGCTTAGCGGCGCCGCGCGGTAGGCGTCGATGGCGAGGTCGAGCATCTCGACGTTGGACCGGTCGCCGTACACCCACGCCACGTCTGCAACGCGCGCACGCAGGTCATCACGCGTGATCAGCGGAGCGATGCGTGCGAGCAGGGCTACGTGATCGGCCTCCAGATCAGCGGGAACAATCGTGCGCTTGCCGTCGAACTGCATCGCCGGCGTGAACGGCTCGAGCCAGTCCTCCGCGTTCAACATCGCCGACGTCGCCATCGCCAGCACCTGCAGGACGAGCTTCTGAAAATCTCCCAGTCCGTCGCTGTTCGCAGCCCTCTCCAGGTGCACAGAGAGCGACTCCGCCGCCTGATATGAGTCGCGGAGGTCCGCGCCCGCAAGCACGTCGCCCCACCACGACGGGACGATGACGTCTGTCAGCGGATCCATCAGGTCACCACTCGAGCAGGTATGCCAACGGCCCGGAAGTCACGTTTGCCCCCTGCTTGTCAGACGTTGAACCGGAACTCGACCGGGTTGCTCTCCGTCAACTGCCGCGCCAGAACCCCGGCCGCCACCAGTACAAGACGGTCAGGTCGTCCGGCCATGGTGCCTCCTTGACCCCCCGCTGCTCGAAATTGTCGCGATGCGGATCGATTGGTCGCCACTGAACATCGAGCGGCTCGTCCGGTTGGGGTGCGCGGACGTGCCGAACAGACTTGGCCTCCTTCGCCCCAATATCGGCGAAGTTGCGCTGCGACTCGATGAGGCTTGGGTGGTTGGCGCCACCTGCCCAGTCGGGCCAACGCAACTGGACGTTGTCGTCCTCCCAGCCGCACACGACGCAGATCTCATATGAACCGGGCGGCTCCCCGAACACGAGATGCCCACAACAGGGACACGGGAAGGTCACCGGACCAGCGTAGAGAGGCAGTCCCGAACCGTGGGTCAGCCCTTGCTCGTAGACGTTGCTCCAAAGCGGAACTCGACCACGTCCCCGTCCTGCATGACGTAGTCCTTCCCCTCCATCCGCGCCTTGCCGGCGGCCCGCGCGGCGGCCACGGACCCCAGCTCGATGAGGTCGGCAAAGGACACGATCTCCGCCTTGATGAAGCCCTTCTGGAAGTCGGTGTGGATGACGCCGGCCGCCTCGGGAGCGGTCGCACCGACCGGGATCGTCCAGGCCCGCGTCTCCTTGGGGCCGGCCGTCAGATAGGTCTGCAGCCCCAGCGTCGCGAACCCGATCCGCGCGAGCTGCGCCAGCCCGCTCTCCTGCTGCCCCATCGACTGCAGCAGCTCGAGGGCCTCGTCGTCGGCCATCTCGATCAGCTCGGACTCGACCTTGGCGTCGAGGAAGATCGCCTCGGCGGGTGCGACCAGCGCGGCCAGCTCGTCCCGCGCCGACGAAGACACCAGCTCGTCCTCGTCGAGGTTGAACACGTACAGGAACGGCTTGGCGGTCAGCAGCGACAGCACCCGCAGGGGCAGCGGGTCGAGACCCGCGGCGAAGACCGTCCGGCCCTCCTCCAGCACCTTCTGCGCTGCCCGCACCGCCTCGAGCGTCGGCACGGTCGCCTTCTTGATCCGGGCTTCCTTCTCCAGCCGCGGCAGCGCCTTCTCGATCGTCTGGAGGTCGGCCAGCATCAGCTCGGTGTT
>JAOPXD010000188.1 GCA_025965315.1 Marmoricola sp. | reverse complement strand
CGCGATCGCGCCGGCCGAGCTCGAGGGCGCCTTCACCGAGGGCATCGGGTTCGACGGGTCAGCGATCCAGGGCTTCGCACGGGTCACCGAGTCCGACATGCTCGCCCATCCCGACCCGTCGACCTTCCAGATCCTGCCGTGGCGCGGCGACGGTCCGGCGACGGCCCGGATGTTCTGCGACATCACGATGCCCGACGGCTCCGCGTCGTACGCCGACCCGCGCTACGTGCTCAAGCGCACCCTGCAGTCGGCGGCCGAGCAGGGGTTCACCTTCTACACGCACCCCGAGATCGAGTTCTACCTGTTCAAGGGTCAGCCCGAGACCGGCGTGATCCCCGAGCCGGTCGACCGCAGCGGCTACTTCGACCACACCTCGCAGGGCTTCGGGTCCGACTTCCGCCGCGAGGCGATCACGATGCTCGAGGCGATGGGCATCTCGGTCGAGTTCAGCCACCACGAGGGCGGCCCGGGGCAGCAGGAGATCGACCTGCGCTACGCCGACGCGCTCTCCACGGCCGACAACATCATGACCTTCCGCACCGTGGTCCGTGAGGTCGCGCTCGGCCAGGGCGTCTGGGCCAGCTTCATGCCCAAGCCCTTCACCGAGCACCCCGGTTCCGGGATGCACACCCACGTCTCGCTGTTCGAGGGCGACCGGAACGCGTTCTTCGAGGGCGGTGCCGAGTACCAGCTGTCGAAGACAGGCCGGCACTTCATCGCCGGCATCCTGCACCACGCCGCCGAGATCACCTGCGTCACGAACCAGTGGGTCAACTCCTACAAGCGGCTCATCGGCGGCGGCGAGGCCCCGTCGTACATCACCTGGGGTCACAACAACCGCTCCGCGATGGTCCGGGTGCCGATGTACAAGCCGAACAAGGGTCAGTCCACCCGGATCGAGCTGCGCTCGATCGATGCGGCCTGCAACCCGTACCTCGCGTTCGCCGTGGTGCTCGCCGCGGGCATGAAGGGTCTGGCGGGCGAGTACGAGCTGCCCCGCGAGTCCGAGGACGACGTCTGGTCGTTGACCGACCGCGAGCGCCAGGCCCTCGGCCTCGAGCAGCTCCCCAAGAGCCTGTACGACGCGATCGGTGTCGCCGAGCGCTCGGAGCTGCTCGCCGAGACCCTCGGGGAGCACGTGTACGACTTCTTCCTGCGCAACAAGCGTCAGGAGTGGGAGGAGTACCGCGGTCAGGTCTCCGCCTTCGAGCGCGACCGGATGCTCCCGGTCATCTGACCGGGCTGGTACGACGTAGCGATGCCACGTCAGGTCTCTCACTACCTGTCGACCGGCAACCTGGCCCGACTCGGGTTCCAGGACACCGAGGTCGCCGTGACCCGGCTCACCGAGCTGGGTCCGCCGGCGTCCCCGGTGGTGGCGATCCTGGGGCGCAGCGCCGACCCCGACATGGCGCTGGCGGCCCTGGTCGAGCTGCACACGGCAGCCGCCGATGGCCCTGAGCTGCTGCGTGCTCTCGAGGACGACGAGGGCACCGCGATGCGGCTGCTCTCGGTCCTCGGGATGAGCCAGGCGCTCGGCGACCACCTGGTCCGGCACCCTGAGCAGTGGCGCGAGCTGCGGGACCCGACGCTCGGGTCCACCCGTCCGGCGGCGTACGCCGTCCGCGCCGGGCTGCTGGCTGCCGTCGGTGCTGACCCGAACGCCGCGGCTCCGACAGCGGTGATGCCGTACGCCGAGGCCGTCGACGCGCTGCGGGTGGAGTACCGCCGGGTGCTGCTCCGGCTGGTGAGCCGGGACCTGGCGCACCACGTCGGCGTCGACGACGTCGCGGCAGAGCTCTCCGACCTGGCGGCCGGCACGCTGGACGCGGCGCTGGCGGTGGCTCGCGCCAAGGTCGGCCCCGAGTCGGCGTCGTGCCGGCTGGCGGTGATCGCGATGGGCAAGTGCGGAGGGCACGAGCTCAACTACGTCAGCGACGTCGACGTGATCTTCGTGGCGGAGGCGTTGAACAAGGACGAGGAGGCTGCAGAGTCCGGTGCGCTGCGGGTCGCCACCCAGCTGGCCTCGACGATGATCCAGGTCTGCGGCGACCAGACGGCCGAGGGCACGATCTGGCCCGTCGACGCGAACCTGCGACCCGAGGGCAAGTCCGGGCCGCTCGTGCGCACCCTGGCCAGCCACCACGGCTACTACGAGCGCTGGGCCAAGACCTGGGAGTTCCAGGCGCTGCTCAAGGCGCGCCCGGTCGCCGGTGACCTGGAGCTCGGACAGGCGTACGTCGACCTGATCGGACCGATGGTCTGGGAGGCCGCCGAGCGCGAGGGATTCGTCGCCGACGTCCAGGCGATGCGCCGCCGGGTGCTCGAGCACATCCCGCCGCACGAGGCCAAGCGTCAGCTCAAGCTCGGTTCGGGCGGGCTGCGCGACGTCGAGTTCGCCGTCCAGCTGATGCAGATGGTGCACGGTCGGACGGACGAATCGGTGCGACCCGCCACGACGCTCAGTGCCCTCGCGAAGCTCAACGACGGCGGGTACGTCGGGCGCGAGGACGGCCAGTCGCTGCACGCCGCGTACGCGTTCCTGCGGACCTTCGAGCACCGGATCCAGCTGTTCCAGCTCCGGCGTACGCACGTCGTACCTGAGGACGAGGCGTCGTTGCGACGGCTCGGGCGGTCGCTCGGACACCTGCGCAACCCGGTCGAGGACCTGGAGAAGGAGTGGCGCCACCACCGGCGCGAGGCGCGGCGACTGCACGAGAAGCTGTTCTACCGGCCGCTGCTGGCAGCCGTGGCGAGGATCCCCGGCGACGAGGCGCGGCTGACCCCGGCTGCCGCGCGCGAGCGGCTGCTCGCGCTCGGCTACACGGACCCGGACGCCGCGCTGCGGCATCTCGAGGCACTCACCAGCGGTGTCTCCAGGACAGCCGCGATCCAGCGAACCCTGCTTCCGGTGCTGCTCGAGTGGTTCGCTGACGCCCCCGACCCGGACGCCGGGCTGTTCGGGTTCCGACGCATCTCCGACGCCCTCGGCAGCAGCCCGTGGTACCTGACGATGCTGCGCGACGAGGGCGAGACCGCCCAGCGGTTGGCACGGGTGCTGGCCACCAGCCGCTTCGCCACCGACCTGCTCGAGCGGGAGCCCGAAGGGGTCAAGATCCTCGGCGGCGCGAACGCGTTGAAGCCGCGCAGCCGTGAGGTGCTCCAGACCGAGATGCTCGCGAACGCCTCGCGCCGGGCGACGGCCGACGAGGCGATCCGGAGCGTCCGTGCGATCCGACGCCGTGAGCTGCTGCGGATCAGCGTCACGGATCTGTGCGTGCCGTTCGGCGTCGCCGAGGTCGGCTATGCGTTGAGCGACCTGACCGACGCCACTCTGGAGACCGCGCTCGCGATCGCGACCGAGGTGGTCGAGAAGGATCGCCAGCAGCCGTTCGAGTCCCGGATGGCCATCGTGGCGATGGGCCGGTACGGCGGCTACGAGATGGGCTACGGCAGCGACGCGGACGTCATGTTCGTCCACGATCCCGATGAGGGCGCCGACGCCGAGGTGGCCTCCCGGATGGCAGCCGCGATCGCCAACGAGGTACGTCGCCTGCTCGGCACCGCCGGCAGCGATCCTTCGCTCGAGATCGACACCGGGCTACGTCCCGAGGGGAAGCAGGGCGCGATCGTACGCACCCTGGACGCGTACGCGGCGTACTACGCGAAGTGGTCGGCGGTCTGGGAGGCGCAGGCGCTGCTGCGGGCTGAACCGGTCGTCGGGGATGCTGATCTCAAGGTGCGGTTCAAGGGGCTGATCGACCCGCTGCGCTACCCGGACGGCGGGCTCAGCGAGAACGACCTGATCGAGATCCGGCGGATCAAGGCACGGGTGGAGGACGAGCGGATGCCGCGCGGCGCCGACCCCGCCACGCACTTCAAGCTCGGGCCCGGGGGGCTGGCCGACGTCGAGTGGACGATCCAGGCCCTCCAGCTCCAGTACGCCGGCGGCGTACCGGCTCTGCGTACCACCAAGACCCTCGAGGCGCTCGATGCGGCGGTGACCCACGGCCTGCTCTCCGACGACGATGCCGAGATCCTCTGCGAGGCCTGGGTGCTGGCCAGCCGGGCCCGGAACGCGACCGTGCTGGTCCGCGGCAAGGCTTTCGACCAGCTCCCCACCGAGCCTCGGGATCGCGCTGCGGTGGCCTCGGTGCTCGGGTACGGGCCGGGGGAGACGACCGAGATGGTCAACGACTACCAGCGCGCCACCCGGCGCGCGCTCGCCGTGGTGGACCGGGTGTTCTGGGGAAGCTGAGCTCTCAGCCGAAGGTGAACGAGTAGACCTGCAGCCCCGGGGAGACGTCGATCTCGACCACACCGCGGGCAGTCTCGGCGAGATCGATGACCGTGTAGATGTCCGGGGCACCGCTGACGTTGAAGGTCTTGGTCTTCCCGTCGGCGTGCACGGTGAGGGTTCCGGTGCCGCCGGCGTCCAGGTAGACCTTGTTGCCGGTGAACGACAGCGCGAGCTTCGCACCGGTGCCGGCGGTGAGGTCCTGTGCGGCAACCTTCCACGGCCCTTCCAGGGTGAACTGGTTGTCACCGATGTTGGCCGGGAACGTGAAGGCGTGGGTGCCGTTGGTCAGCGCCGGCTTCCCGGTGTAGAACTGCTTGCCGCGCTCGGAGCCGAGGTAGGTCTCCTGGGACTGGGCGTGCTGCGGCGTGGTGTCCGGGAGGTTCGTCGCCGAGGGCAGTGCCTTGGCGGTGTCCGAGCCCTTGAGCAGGGACCGGATCAGCTTCTCGGTGCCGCCGTAGTCGCCCTCGCCGATCGCGACGTGCCGGATCACCCCGTTGGCGTCGACCAGGTACTCGGCCGGCCAGGAGTCGTTGCCGAAGTTGTTCCAGGTGCCGTAGTCGTTGTCCAGCGCGACCGGGTAGGTGATCCCGAGTCGCTTGGCACCGGACTCGACGTTGCCCAGGTCGTGCTCGAAGGCGTACTCGGGGGTGTGCACCCCGACCACCACGAGACCGTCCTTCTTGTAGCGCTGGTACCAGGCCTCGACGTGCGGGATCGCGCGCTGGCAGTTGATGCAGGAGTACGCCCAGAAGTCGACCAGGACGACCTTGCCCTTCAGGTCGGCGGCGGTCAGCGGCTTGTTGTCGGCGGTGTTGAACCAGTGCGCGATGCCGGCGAACTTCGGGGCCGGTCCGCAGTTCTCCAGGCTCGTCGCCGGGACCTGGGCGTTCACGCAGGCGCTGAGGCTCTTGCTCTGCTCGTTGCCGATCGCGTCGTGGATCCGGGCGCTGGTGTCGGCCGCCTTGTCCAGGGCCGAGGTGTAGTCCGGGACTGCACGCTGGATCGCGTCGGAGAGGTTGAAGGTCAGCGCAACGGCGAGACCGATCACGACGACACCTGCGGCGACGCGGAGGCCGCGCTGACGGGTCCGGAAGGCACGGACCCGTTCGGAGACCCGGCGGCCGGCCAGGGCGAAGGCCAGCAGCGGGATCGACGTACCGAGGGCGAAGGCGATCGTCAGGACGATCGTGTCGCCGCCGATCTTGCCGGTGGCGCCGGCCACCGTGATTGCCGCGAGCACTGGGCCGGCGCACGGGACGTAGACGGCACCCAGGGCGAGCCCGAGGACGAAACCGCGGCGGTTGCCGGTGCCGGCACCGCCCGAGAAGCGCGCGAACGGACGTTCGATGATCCGCTCCACGGCCGGGACGATCATCCCGATCCCGAGTGCCAGCAGTGCGACCAGGCCCGCCCAGCGGATGAAGTCGCTCGGCAGCGGGAGGGCGTTGAGCGCCAGGGTCCCGAGCAGGGTGAAGACGCTGAAGCTGACGGCGAGGCCGGCGACGACCAGGAACGGCGTAAGGTCGGGTCGGGACTCTGCGTCGTGGGCGACGCCGTGCTCATCGCTGCCGGCACCGGCGGCGGCGCTGCTCGACATGAAGATGATCGGCAGCACCGGCAGGATGCACGGGGAGATGCCGGCGATCAGACCTCCGACCAGACCGATCAGTCCGAGGGTGATCACAGGGGTGCTCCTTGTCGCTGGCGCTGTCGGTCAGAGCCTAGGCAGGTCGGCTGCGGATACCGAGGGACTCGCAGGTGCCGTCACAGATCGGTAAGGGTTGCCTGGATCCGCCTACGATGACGCTCGTGTCGAGCGAGCCCGGACGTGACCTGGCGGTGCCAGCGGGCCCGGGCCTGCCCAGCGGTACGTCGATCCCGGCCGGCGAGCTCACCGAGCGCTTCTCGCGCTCGCCCGGCCCGGGAGGTCAGTCGGTCAACACCAGCGACACCCGGGTCGAGCTGCTCTTCGACCTGTCCGGCTCGACCGCCTTCACCGAGCCGCAGCGGCGTCGGATCCTCCAGGCGCTCCCGCCGGGCCCGATCTCGGTCACGGCGTCCGAGCACCGCTCCCAGCTGCGCAACCGGGCAGCCGCGCGGGAGCGGCTCGTCGCGATCCTCCGCGACGCCGTCGCCCCGCCGCCGCCTCCGCGAAGGCCGACCAGGCCCAGCAGGGCGTCCCAGCGGCGCCGGGTCGAGGAGAAGAAGCAGCGCGGTCAGACCAAGAACCTGCGCGGCCGGGTCACCGGGGAGTGATCACGAAGACGGGCAGCGGGCGCTCGGTCTTCTTCTGGTACGCCGCGAACTGGCCGCGGTTGGCCTGGTTGCAGATGGCGAACAGCCGGTCGTAGTCCGGGTCGCCGGGGCGCAGCGTGACCGCAACCGCCTGCTTGCGCCGTACGCCGACCTGGATCTCGACGTCCGGGTCGGCCTCCATGTTCAGCGCCCACGCCGGCGGCAGATGGTGGCCACCGTTCGACCCGCACACCAGGTACCGGCCGCCGTCGCGGCCGTAGACCAGCGCGTTCGTACGGGTGAGCCCGGACTTGCGGCCGGTCGTGCGCAGCAGCAGGGTCGGCATCAGCATCAGCCGGTGCCCGATCAGGCCGCCGCTGCGCTCGTACACGGTCTGGTGCGCCTTGAGCACGGTCAGGAAGACCTGGGTTCCGAGTTTCACGCCGCCAGTAAACAGCCAAGGCTCCCGATTCGGTGAGCCGCATCTCCAGGTTCGGCGGACCGGAGGTCCCGATTCAGCGAGGGGTGAGGATGTCCTGGACGGCGAGGGAGCCGAAGACCATCGCCGTACCGAGCGGGGCTCCGGGGCCGGGGTAGAAGGCACCGAACGCCGAGGCCGCCGAGTTGCTGGTCGCGTACAGGCCGGCCAGCGTGCCGCCGCCGGTGCGCTGGACCCGTCCGGCGGCGTCGGTGACCAGCCCGCCCTTGGTACCCAGGTCGGAGAGCACGAAGCGCGCCGCGAAGAACGGCGCGAGCGCGACACCGACGAGCGCCTTGTTCGGCCCGTCGCCGCCGGCGAAGAAGGTGTCGTACTCGTCGTCGCCACGGCCGAAGTCCTCGTCGACCCCGGTCTCGCAGAAACCGTTGAAGCGCTCGACGGTGGCGATCAGGTCGGTGAGGCCCAGCGTGGTGGCCAGCTCGTCGACGGTGTCGGCCTGGACCCAGGTCCCGGCGGCGAGATGGTCGGCAGGATCGCCCTCGGGCATCGCGATCGCCGGCAACCGACCGCCCTCGCGGGAGTCGAACACGAACCAGGACGGGATCCTGTTGGCCGGCCCCGAGGTGACCTTCGCCATCTC
This sequence comes from Marmoricola sp., assembly GCA_025965315.1. Classification (GTDB taxonomy): domain Bacteria; phylum Actinomycetota; class Actinomycetes; order Propionibacteriales; family Nocardioidaceae; genus Marmoricola. The sequence goes on along the minus strand of JAOPXD010000188.1, from coordinate 19,709 downwards.
CCGGCCGAAGCGGTCGTAGGGGAGGCACTCGTTCGCGTACCGGTTGCCCGACGAGTTCACGATCACGCCGCTGCGGAACCCGAGGGTGAAGGACCCGTGCCCGTCGGGGTGCTCCAGCCCGGGGCAGAACCAGCCCTGGTCCAGGAGAGCGGTGTCGGCGCCGACGGCGATCGCTGCGGCGATCGGCTCGCCCGTGTTGGTGCCCTCGGGCGCCATCGACCAGGCCGAGTCGCCGGGGACGCCGTACTGCTCGCGCCACGCCGGGTTGTGCTCGAAACCGCCGGACGCGATCACCACTCCGCGGGTGCCACCGATCTGGACCCGGCCATCAGTGGTCGCCGCCTCGACACCGATCACCCGACCGGACCCGTCGGTGATCAGCCCGTCCACCGCGTGTCCGGTGAGCACGGTGCCGCCGTCACGCGTGAAGGCCAGCAGCAGCCGGGCGATCAGGGACTGGCCACCCGACAGGGTGTTGCGCCCGGGCAGACCGGCGCGATCGAGCTCGACGGGGGGCCGCACCAGCGCCGCCACGTCGTCGGGGAGCTCGCCGCGCTTGATGTTCGACGGCTGGATCGAGCGGCCCCAGCTGACCCGACCGGGAGCGTCGTAGTACTCCGGGAACGGCAGCCACTCGAACACGAACGCATCGTCGGCTTCGAGGGTGGCGACCAGTCGCGGTGCTTCGGTGAGGAACGCCTCCACCTTGACCGGGTCCGGATCGACGAGCAGCGCACCGAGGTAGGCGCGGGCCGACTCGGTGGAGTCCGGGATGCTGGCACGCTGCTGGACGTCCGAGCCGGGAAGCCAGCAGGCGCCCCCCGAGTACGCCGAGGTGCCGCCGCAGTAGCCGGTCTTCTCGACCACGACGGTGCGCAGCCCGTTCTTCTGTGCCAGGTACGCCGCGGTGAGCGCGCCACCGCCGGAACCTACGACGACGACGTCGAAGGCGGGTGTCTCAGTCATGGGTGTCCTTCTCGAGGTAGCTGGTGAGGGCCTCGGCGAGCCCGAGCCGGGCTTCCGACGGATCGGTGTAGGTGCTGAGGAACTGCTCGTTGTGCAGCCCGCGCATGGCTCCGGGCAGCAGGCTGCGGACGCGGGCGAGCCGGGCCGGATCGAGGTCGAAGCCGTCGAACGAGTGCGCGACGATCTGCGTCCAGGCGGCATCGAAGTGCGCGATCGCGGCGGCGGTGGCCGGGTAGCCCGACTCGAGCTCGTCGCGCTGCCGGGGCAGGGCGAGGCGGAGGTGGTGGATGGCGCGCGAGGCCGGCAGGTCCATCGCCGTCCAGAGCAGCTCGATGATCGCGTCGACCCGGACCGCGAGATCGGGGGAGTCGGGGATCCGGGGCCTCATCGTCGAGGTGTCGTTCAGGACGTGCTCGAGGACAGCGGCCCACAACCCGTCGACGCCGCCGAACTGGTGCTGGACCGTGCCCCAGGTGACGCCCGCCTCCCGGGCGATCAGGCTGGCGCTGACGGCTTCGGGACCCCCGTCGGCCAGGCACGCCAGCGCGGTGCTCAGCAGCACCTGGCGCGTCTGGTGCCCGCGCTTGTTGAGCCGGGTTCCCTTCGCGCTCAGGCTGGAGGCTGCTGGCGTCGGCACGGTGTACTCAGCTCAGACCCAGGCGCGCGCCGTGCTTCGCGATGAAGGCGAGCACCTCGTCGGTGGTCTTGTCCGGGAGGCCCCAGATCAGCTCGGTGACGCCGCACTCCTCCCATGCAGCCAGGTCCTCGGGGGACGGCCGCATCGCGATCAGCACGTGGATCTCGGGGGCGCCGTCGCGGCCGGCGTCGGCCCAGGCCTGCTGGAGGGCGGCGACCTTCTCGGGGACGTCGGACTCGATCGGGGTGGTCATCCAGCCGTCGGCGTTGGCGGCGATCCAGGCGAAGGTCTTCGGCCCGGCTCCGGCGCCGATGATCACCGGCACGTGTGCCTGGACCGGCTTGGGCCACGCCCAGGAAGCGCCGAAGGACACGAACTCGCCGTCGTACGACGCCTCGTCCTGGGTCCACAGGGCGCGCATCGCCTCGAGGTACTCGCGCAGGACGGTACGGCGCTTGGCGGCGGGAACGTGGTGGTCGGTGAGCTCGTCGGTGTTCCAGCCGAAGCCGGCACCGATGCTGACCCGGCCGCCGGAGAGGTGGTCCAGGGTCGCGATGGTCTTGGCCAGGGTGATCGGGTCGGACTCGACCGGCAGGGCGACAGCGGTGGAGAGCCGGATGGTGCTGGTCACCGCGGCGGCGGTCGCGAGCGAGACCCACGGGTCCAGCGTGCGCATGTAGCGGTCGTCGGGGAGGGTCTCGTCGCCGGTGCCGGGGTGCGCCGCGTCCCGCTTGACCGGGATGTGCGTGTGCTCGGGGACGTAGATGGTGTCGAAGCCGGCGTCCTCAGCGGCCTTGGCAGCCTGGGCCGGGGTGATCCCGCGGTCGCTGGTGAACAGCACGATGCCGTGGCGCATGACGTCTTCTCCTGGTCCGGGTGCCTCGCAGGTGCGGGGCCTCGGCCAGAATCATAGAGGACTCAATGAGAAATGGAACCCCTACGACGCGGTGACCCGTTCCAGGAACGCGAGCGTCCTGGACAGCGCCTCGGCACCCTCCGGGGTGTCCAGGCGGAACTGGAACTCGTGGTTGATCGGGCCAGCGGCGTCACCGGGGAAGTAGGTCTCGACGTGCACGCCCAGCTCCTGGAGCCGGGTCGCCATCGGGACCGACTGATGGCGGGTGAGCGGGTCGGCGTTCCCGGCGGCGAGGAAGGTCGGTGGGAACGACCCGGTGGCGCGGTCGATGACGCTCATCGAGCGGCACGGGTCACTGTCCTGCCACGTCCGGGTGCCGGTCAGCGCGCGCATCGCCGACTCCAGCACAGCGGCGAACATCCGGTCGGAATCACCGAGTGCGACCGGATCGAAGATGCCGCAGAAGAGCAGGGCACCGCGTGGGCCGCGCCCTGCCGCCGCCAGCTGGGCAGCAACCTCTCCGGCGATCTGGGCGCCGGCCGAGTCTCCGGCGAGCACGAACCTGCCGGGATCGAGCCCGTACTCCGCGGCGTGGTCGAGCAGGTGGTCGACGACCTGCTGCACGGCGACCGGAGCAGCGGGGTGCGCGGCCCTGGGTGCGTGCGGGTAGTTCACCGCGGCGCCGGCGAAACCGTGCGTCGCGAGCAGCTCGACGTACGGGAGCACGTCGGACTTGTCACCGAAGTGCCAGCCGCCGCCGTGCACCCACAGGATCCACGGGTGCGGGCCCGGGCTGTCCGGGAGCACCAGGTCGAAGGTCGCGTCGCCGCCGGGCGCGTACCTGAGATCGGCCCTCGTGACCCACCCTGCCGACGGCAGGTGGCGCCGTACGTCGGCAGCGACGCGGGTGCCGCCCGGCTCGGACGATGCCCGGGTCAGTCGCAGGGTCACTGCCGGCGGGCACCAACGCTGCGGCTCGAAGCGGACGAGCACCCGCACCAGCAGGGTGGCGATCGCCGTCAGCCCCCAGGCGCAGGCACGACGCAGGCGGAGGATCACGTCGTCAGGGTTGCACGCACAGCACTCAGTGACGACCGAAGTCGGCGGTCACCCAGGTGCCGTTCTGGGCGTACGCGACGCCGAGGCCGGCGTCGTGGACAGCACAGTTGTCGATGTTCTTGCGGTGCGGGCTGTCGCTGAGCCACTGGTGGAACACGCCCAGCGGATCGGTCGGGCCCGAGCTCCAGGCGACGTTCTCCTCCAGGGCGCGCCAGTGCTTGTAGCCGGCGTTCACGACCCGGGTCTGCAGGTTCGGCTCACCGGGGAGCTGGTGCGACAGCTCACCGGCAGACGCCATCTGCGCGGTGTGCTTGCGGCTTGCCTTGGTCAGCGCGGTGTTCGCCTTCAGCTGCCCGCAGCCGACCTTCTTGCGCCGGGTGTTCATCCGGGCGAGCAGCTTCTTCTCGAACTGCGCCGTCGACAGCGTTGCCGACCGGGCTGACCGCGCGTGGTCGGTACCCACCGACGTACGCGGGGCCGGCGCGGCGGACGCGACCGATCCCGAGAACGGGAGCGCGCTCAGTGCGAGGAGCAGCGCGGTGACGAGGCCGGGTACCCGGGTACGACGTGACATGGCTCCACTGTGAAGTGCTTGCCCGGCCCGGGCAAGCACTTCACAGAATCTCCGCTCAGGTCAGGACCGGCGGCTTCGCGGTCTTCGCCCGGATCTGCTCGCCCGCCACGGCGAAGCGGGTCGGCGTCGGGTCCGGGGTGATGTCGGTCAGTCCGTCGACGGTGTTGACCGCCGGGTCGGCGACCGGCGGCGGACAGCCGTCGAGGCCGCTCGGCGTACCGCGGGTCGGTCCGGTCTCGACGACCGGCATCGAGTTCGGCGGCACCGGGTAGGGCGTCAGGCCCTCCTTGGCGAAGAAGGTGCCTGCGATCACGTCGATCCCGGCGTGGGTCTCGCGCAGCGTCTGGGGCAGGGTCTGCTCCTGGCGCGGCGAGATCGTCGGCACCGACTTGTCGGCAGTCGCGGCGAAGTTGAACGTCGAGGTCATGTCCCCGACGGTCTCGCGACGCCAGGCCGTCAGGTTCGGAACCTCGACCCCGAACCGCTGCTCGACCAGCCGCAGCTGCGAGGTGTGGTCGAAGGTCTCGCTGGAGACCAGCCCACCGCGCGAGTACGGCGAGATGACCAGGCCGGGGACCCGGAACCCGAGTCCGATCGGTCCGGCGATGCCCGACGCGGTCTTGAGGCCTGACAGCGGAACGGTGATGAACTCGCCCGGCGTGCCGACAGGAGCCGTCGGGGGAGCGACGTGGTCGAAGAAACCGCCGTTCTCGTCGTAGCTGATGATCAGCGCGGTCTTCTCCCAGACGGCCGGGTTGGACGTCAGGATGTCGAGCACCTTGAGGATGCCGGCAGCACCGAAGGCCGGCGGCAGGGCGGGGTGCTCGCACGCCAGCAGGTCAGGGATGATCCAGGACACCGACGGCAGCTTGTTGTTCTTGACGTCCGAGGCGAAGTTCTCCGGGTAGACCGGCGAGATCCCGTTCTTGTAGAGCGGGTTGGTCGGGTTCTGGAAGTTCTTGAACGAGCTGAGCATCCCGGACAGGACGGCGCTCGAGACGACCGGTGCCTGCTGGCTCGTGTAGACCTTCCAGGAGACGCCCGCGTCCTGCAGGTTCTCGGGGTAGGTGCGCCAGGTGTACTTGTTCATCGGGGCGACGGTCGGGGTGTCGAGGAGCGGGCCGCCATGGGTGCCGTCGGGGTCGATCATCCCGCTGATCCAGTACAGCCGGTTCGGGTCGGTCGGCCCGAGCACCGAGCAGAAGTAGTGGTCGCAGATCGTGAACGCGTCGGCCAGACCGAAGTGCACCGGGATGTCCGCGCGCTCGTAGTAGCCCATCGTGGCGGGCCCGTTCTTGAGGCCGTCGTTGGCCACGTGCACCTTGACCCACTGGTCCATGGCGCCGTTGTTCCACGCCTGGTGCTGGGGGCCCCAGTTGTGGGTCGGGTCGTTGATCGCCTCACCGTCGAGCGTCGCACCGCGGGTGGTGTCCAGGCGGAACGGCATCACGTAGGAGGAGTTGTCCGCCTTCTTCGTCGCGATGTTGTAGCCCTTCTGCTTGAAGAGCCCCGCGCTGGTGGCGGCGGCGTCGTTGAAGCCGCGGACGCCCGACATCGTGCCGTAGTAGTGGTCGAAGGACCGGTTCTCCTGCATCAGGAAGACGAAGTGGTCGATGTCCGAGAGCGACCCGGTCCCGCAGGGGTCCGTGGCGAACGCCTTCTCGATCACCGGACCGGCCATCGAGTTGATCGCCGCGACGCCACCGGCGCCGGCGAGAAGCTTCGCGAAATCGCGACGTGACATGCCTTCGAACAAGCCCATGCGAGTGCTCCTGACAAGGTGAGGGAACCCGGCCCGGAGGGCCGCGTCACATGTCAGCAGTCTTACCTGAACCGGCTGGCACCGGAAGAGCAAACGCCGAATGAATCAACGCGCTCCTCCGGCTCCGACGGAGCGTGCTTTCAGCCTGCCGGCGCCGCGTGCACGTTGATGGACAGGACCTTGGTGTTGCTGGTCGAGCCCTTCGTGTACTTGACGATGAAGATCTCCGGGTCCACCACGAACGGGGTCCCGGTGATCGCACCGGTGGTCGGGTCCAGCGTCAGGCCCTCAGGCAGGCTCGCGTAGCTGATCGACCAGGTGCCGCCGCTCGGGGTGGCGCTCAGCAGCGCGCTGTACGCCGTACCGACGGTGGCATCGGGCAACGAGGTCGTGTTGATCACCGGGGAACCCGGGTCGGAGACGTGCAGCAGCAGGACCTGGTTGTCGAAGCTCCCGGTCGAGGTCTCGGTGAAGGTGACCGTGAAGCCGTAGTCACCGGCCGCTGTCGGCGTACCGGCCAGCAGGCCCGCGGGGGTCAGCGTGACCCCGTCGGGCAGGACGCCCTTGGTCACTGTCCAGGTGCCGTCCAGGCCGGTCTTGGTGAGCTGCTGGCTGTACGCCGTCCCGGTGGTCCCGTCGGGCAGCGAGGTCGTGGTGACCACCGGCGCCGCGATGTGCAGCGCGAAGCTGCCGGTCCCGTACGCACCGGTCGCGGTCTCGGTGAACGCGACGTAGACGCCGAAGTCACCGGACACCGTCGGGGTTCCCGAGATGACCCCCGTGGCGGCGTTCAGGGTCAGACCCGCCGGTAGGTCGGTCGAGGTCCAGGTGCCGTCGCCGCCCGCCTTGGTCAGGGTCACCGTGTACGGAGCACCCTTGGTGGCGTCGGGGAGCGAGGTCGTGGTCACCGTTGGCGACGGGCTCACGAAGATCGCGAGGCCCTGGGTGGCTGACTTGTCGCTCGAGGTCTCGGTGAACTTCACCGTGAAGTTGTACGAGCCCCCCGCGGTCGGCGTGCCCGACAGGACACCGGTGGCCGGGGCGAGGGTGATCCCGGCAGGCAGGTTGCCTCCGACGATCGCCCAGGTGCCCGCTCCACCGGTCTTGGCGAGCGTGGTGGTGTAGGCGACGCCCTTGGACGCGTTCGGCAGCGCGGTGGTGGTGATCGTCGGGCCGGTCGGCGGGGTGACCGTTCCGGCAGCGACGTGCAGCGCCAGCGCAGTTCCGGCCGAGCGCCCGGTCGAGGTCTCGGTGAAGGTCGGGTAGACGCCGTAGTCGCCGACGGCGACGTTGGTGGTCCCGGAGATCTCACCGGTGCTCGCGTTCAGCGACAGGCCGGTCGGGAGTCCGGTGGCCGACCAGGTTCCGGCCTTGCCGGTCTTGGTCAGGGTCGCCGAGTAGGCCACACCCTGGGTCGCGTTCGGCAGCGACGTCGTGGTGACGGACGGCGGCGGCGTGACCAGCAGCGACAGGCCCTTGCTGGCAGTCAGACCGGTGGACGTCTCGGTGAAGGTCACCGTGAAGGTGGCCGTGCCGCCGGCGGTCGGCGTCCCGGAGAGGACCCCGGTGGCCGCGGCCAACGTGATCCCGGCCGGCAGCGTGCCGCCGGTGACCGACCAGGTACCGGCGCCGCCGGTCTTGGCCAGCGTCGTGGTGTAGGCGATGCCCTTGTCCGCGTCGGGCAAGGTGGTCGTCGTGATGCTCGGGCTGTTGGGCGGGGTGACCGTTCCGGCCACGACGTTGAGGGCCAGGGCCGCAGCGGCCTTGCGTCCGGTCGAGGTCTCGGTGAACGTCGGGTACACGCCGTAGGTGCCGGCTGCTGCGGTGGTGGTGCCGGTGATCGCACCCGTGGAGCCGTTCAGCGAGAGGCCCGTGGGCAGACCGGCGATGGTCCACGTTCCGGGGTGCTGTCCGGTGTGCGTCAGCGTGACCGAGTAGGCGACACCCTGGGTGGCGTCGGGCAGCGTCGTGGTCGACACGGTCGGCGGCGGGGTCACGAACAGCGAGAAGGCCTTGCTGGCCGTCAGGCCGGACGAGGTGTTCTTGAACTTGATCGTGAAGTTGGCCGTTCCACCAGCGGTGGGGGTGCCGGCGAGGACGCCGGTCGAGGAGTTCAGGGTCAGGCCCGCGTTCAGGACGCCGGAAGAGACCGACCAGGTACCGGCGCTGCCGGTGTGGGCCAGGGTCGTGGAGTACGCGATGCCCTTGTCACCGTTGGGCAGGGATGCGGTGGTGATCATCGGGGGAGTGGCGTGGCTGTTGGCCTTCACCGTGACGCTTCCCGAGTGCGCCGCGGACAGCTTGCTGGTCTTCGGCACGACGGCTCGGAAGGTGTAGGTGCCGGCGGTCGACGGCAGCGTCTCCTTGACGGAGTAGGCGCCGTTCGCCGCCGTGGTGTGGGTCGTGGTGTCGCTCGACCAGGCGTCGCCGATCTTGTGCTCGATCGTGACCGCCGCACCCTTGGGCGACTTGGTCACGTGTCCGGAGAAGGTGACCTTGTCACCGACGAAGGCCGAGGTGGGGCTGACGCCGACGGTCACCGATCGCGCCTTCGTTGCTGCCTGGGCCGGGAAGGCGAACCCGGTGATGACCAGGAGCATCCCCGCCAGTACCAGAGTTGCGGATCCGAACTTGTTCCGACGAGAGCTCATCTGTAATGCCAACCTTCTCCGTTGTCCCGAGTTGCACGCTCCACGCGCACCGGTCCGAGGTTATGCGGACCGAGCAGGATCAGAAAGGGTCTGACAGGCGCTTTGGTCGAGCAACTGGACAAGGTTCCGGGGGTTTTGTCATGAGGTGCCGGAATGATCCGGGTTGGTCCCAGCCGGACTGTGCGATCAGGACGCCTGCCCAGACACCGAGAGCGCTGCCGACGGACACCACCACCAGCCACAGGTACGGACTCCCGACGGCCGCGTCGGGCCTCGTCCGGTCCCGGACCGAGCTCGCCGCCCGGCGCTGACGCGCTCGACTCAGGACTGCCGGAAGAGCGCGTTCATCAGCGCCAGCAGCTCGCGGCGCTGAGCCGTCGACAGCGGGCTGAACAGGTCGTCCTCGACCCGGGTGATCAGCTTCTCGGCGCGGCTCAGCCAGGTCTTGCCCTCGTCGGTCACCCAGATCTTGTAGTGCCGCTTGTCCTCGGGCGCCCGTTCGCGGCCGACGAAGCCGCGTCGCTCGAGCTCGTTGATCACCGAGACCATCGTCGCCTTGTCGATCCGCAGCTTGGCCGCGACGGCGTGCTGGGCCCACGGCCCCTTGTCGCGCAGCACCGAGAGCGTCGAGTAGTGCCGTTGCTTGAGGCCTTCGGGCGCGAGCGCGGCGTCGATGCTGGCCTGGACCCAGGAGGCGAGCTTGAACAGCACCAGGCCCTCGTGGTGGGCGACCGGGGAGGGCATCGCGTCAGGACGCTCGATGCCGAGCAGTTCTTTCATCACGGGTGGCCTCCTGCTGTCCGTTGTCACCTTGCACGCTAAGCGTTTGTAGTGCAAACTATTGGTGTAACAAATGATTGTGGTTACCAACTCTACCCCTGAACGGAATCCCACGATGGCGCGCAACGCGGACCAGACCTCAGCAGCCCAGACGACCACAGCGGCAGGGGTCGCTGCGACGTCCGCGGCCTGGGTGCTCGGTCTGACGGCGGCAGCACAGTTCGTCCTCCAGCTCGACATGAGCATCGTGAACGTGGCGCTGCCGACGGTGCAGGGCGACCTGCACTTCAGCTCGGCCGGCCTGCAGTGGGTGGTCACCGGCTACGCCCTCACCTTCGGGTCGCTGCTGCTGATCGGCGGTCGTCTGGGTGACGTCACCGGCCACCGCCGCGCCCTGGTCGGCGGACTCGTCGTGTTCGCGCTGACCTCGCTGACCGGAGGCCTCGCGGTCTCGGCCGGAATGCTGGTCGCCTCGCGGATCGTCCAGGGTGCGAGTGCCGCGCTGGTCGCCCCGTCGGCGCTCGCGCTGCTGACCCACGCGTACGTCGACCCGACAGCTCGGACCCGGGCACTCGGCATCTTCCAGGGCAGCACCGCCGCCGGTGGTACCGCCGGGATCGTGCTCGGTGGTCTGCTGACCGAGTACGCCGGCTGGCGCTGGGTGCTGCTGGTGAACCCGCCGGTGATCGCCCTGCTCGTGGTCCTGATCATGCAGCGGTTGCCGTTCACCCCGCCGCACGCCGGCGGTGCGAAGCTCGACCTGCCCGGAGCCGGTTCGGCGACCGCGGCGATCGCGGCCCTGATCTTCGGGGTCAGCGAGGGTCAGCAGCACGGCTTCGGCGACGCCCGGTCGTGGGTGGCGCTGGCCATCGCCGCGGCGATGGCGATCACGTTCGTGCTGATCGAGTCGCGCACCGCGGACCCGATGCTGCCCGCCGCCCTGCTGCGCGACCCAGCTCGTCGCGGCGCGTTGATCGCGGTGCTGCTGCTGGGCGCCGTCTTCTCCGGCTACATCTACTTCGTCTCGCTGTACCTGCAGCGCGTCCTGGACTTCTCGGCCGTGAAGACCGGCCTCGCGCTGGTCCCGGCGACCATCACCGCGCTGTTCGTGTCGACCCAGGTGAGCCGACGACTGCTGCCGAGGCTCGGGGCCAAGCGGCAGCTGTTGGTGGCCCTCGTCCTGGTCGCGGCCGGTCAGCTCTGGCTCTCCCAGATCTCGGCCGGAGGTTCCTACCCGGTCGACGTGCTCGGCGGCATCCTGCTCACCGCTGCCGGACTCGGGCTCGCGTTCCCGACCGCCTCGATCGCGATCACTGCCGATGTCCCGCCGCAGCAGCGCGGAGTCGCCGGCGGCATGTTCGTGACCGCCCAGCAGGCAGGGTCCGCGGTCGGCCTCGCGATCCTCGCCTCGGTCGCCGCCAGCCGGACCGAGCACACCGGAGCGCTGGTGGACGGCTACCGGCTGTCCTACCTGATCGCGTCCGTCCTGATGGTGCTCGCCATCGCGCTGGTCGGCCTGATGATCCGGACCAAGCCGGTGCCCGCCTGAGGATCAGCCGGTGTTGCGCATCCCGGCAGCGATGCCGTTGATCGTGAGCAGCAGCGCCCGCTCGAGCTGAGGGTCGTCCTCGCCCTCGCGCCTGCGGGCGAGCAGGTCGATCTGCAGGTGGTGCAGCGGCTCGAGGTAGTTCTCGCGGATCTCCAGGGTCGTGCGCAGCGTCGGTTCCCGGTCGAGGAGCGCGCTGTCGCCGGTGACCAGCAGCACCTGGGCGAGGGTGGTGTCGAACTCCTCGGCGATGTCGTCGGCGAGGTGCGCCAGCTCCGGGGGCGCGAGTGCGGCGACGTACTGGCGGGCGATCGCGATGTCGGTCTTCGCCAGCGTCATCGAGACGTTGTCGATGAAGGTGCGGAAGAACGCCCAGTGCCCGTACATCTCCTGGAGGTCCTCGATCCGGTCACCGGCGGCCTCGAGCCCGGACCCCACGCCGTACCAACCGGGCACGATCTGGCGGGACTGGGTCCAGCCGAAGACCCAGGGGATCGCCCGCAGGTTGTCCAGCGAGGCACCCGCATCGGGGCGGCGGGACGGACGCGACCCGATGTGCAGGGCTCCGAGCAGGTCCACCGGGGTCGAGGCCAGGAAGTACTCGGCCAGGCCCGGCTGCTCGATCAGGGCGCGGTAGCGGGTGTGTGCCGCCGTCGAGACCAGGTCCATCGCCGAGTCCCAGCGCTCGCCCTGGTCCCCGGTACGGCGGTCTTTCTTGTGCAGGGTGGTCGCCTCGAGCGTCGCGGCGACCAACAGCTCGAGGTTCTGGCGCGCCAGGATCGGCAGTGCGTACTTGTCGCTGATCACCTCGCCCTGCTCGGTGATCTTGACCTCTCCCTCGACCGTCCCGTAGGGCAGCGCCATGATCGCGTCGTACGTCGGCCCACCACCTCGTCCGACCGAGCCGCCGCGGCCGTGGAAGAACGTGAGCCGGATGCCGTGCCGCCGGGCGACGTCGCGGGCCCGGCGCTGAGCCCGCTGGATCTGCCACTGCGAGGTGGCGATGCCGCCGGCCTTGTTCGAGTCGGAGTAGCCGAGCATCACTTCCTGGACGTCGCCGCGGATCGTCAGCAGGGCGCGGTAGGACTCGTCGGCGAAGAGCGCCTCGAGGATCTCCTCCGCCTTCTCGAGCTCCTCGACGGTCTCCAGCAGCGGCACGAACCCGATCCGTACGAGACCGGACGCCAGGTCGAGCAGCCCGGCCTCCCGGGCGAGGACGACGGCGGCGAGCAGGTCGTCGGCGTGCCGGGTCATCGAGACGATGTAGCTCTCCACGGTCGTCGGGCCGAGGGTGTCGAGCGCCCACCGAATCGTCGCGAAGGTCTCGGCCGTGGCTGCGCCCTCCTTGTCGAGGGGGAGCGGCGAGGCAGCGAGGGGTCGACGACCGGCCAGCTCCCGGCTGAGCACCGTCAGGCGCTCGCTGCGGGTGAGATCGGCGTACGGGACGTCCAGGTCCCCGACACGATCGAGCAGCTGGCCGACCGCGTGGTGGTGCTTCTCCGCGTGCTCGCGGACGTCGAGCGTGGCCAGGGTCAGACCGCTGGCGGCAACCGTGCGTACCAGGCGCTCGACCTCCCCGCCCGCGACCAGAGCGCCCTGGTGGGTCGCGACCGAGCGGTGCAGCAGGAGCAGGTCGGCGAGCAGCTCGGTGTCGTCGCGGAAGTCCCGGCCGGCCAGGTGCTCGCGGCCGGCCGAGATGCGTTGCTCGGTCAGCCCGAGCCGGACGTGGATGCAGGTCAGGAACAGCCGGTACGGCTCCTCGGCGTTGAGCCGTCGGTAGCGCTCCTCGACCTCGGGCAGGCCGGGAAGCAGGTCGTCGAGGCGGCCGAGCAGCTCCGGGTCGGCGGCGGAGAGGCGCTCGCTCACCGACAGGTCCCGACGCAGCCGGTCGACCATCGCCCGCAGCATCCGGACGCCGTGCACCGCCTGGAGCTGCAGCGCCTCGCGGGTCGTCGTCGGGGTGACGTTCGGGTTGCCGTCGCGGTCGCCGCCGATCCAGGTGCCGAACCGCAGCGGACGGGCCGCCAGCGGCAGTGCGATGTCGCGTGCGGCGAGCTGGTCCCGGAGCTCCTCGAGCACGTCCGGCACGGCCGCGGAGGACAGTCCCTCGAGGTAGTAGACGCCGTTGCGAGCCTCGTCGAGCGGCTCGGGTGCCTCGACCCGGATCTCGTCGGTCTGCCAGAGCAGGTCGATCGACTCCTGCAACCGCCGGGTGCGCCGGCTGCTGTCCGGCTGCTCGAGCAGGGCCGCGATCCGGCGCAGCTTCTCCAGCGTCGAACGTCGGGTGACCTCGGTCGGGTGGGCGGTGAAGACCGGCCGCACGGTGAGGTGCGCGACGTCGTGGGCGAGCGCCTCGGCGTCGATGTCGGCGGCGTCGATCCGGGTCAGTGCCTGCGCGATCCAGCCTCCGTCGACAGCGTGCTCCTCGGTGAGGCTGCGCCCGCGGTGCACCTGCTCGGTGAGGTTGGCCAGGTGGAAGTAGGAGGTGAAGGCCCGGGCCAGGGTCGCGATCGTGTCCAGGTCCAGCGCCGGGAGGTCCTCGAGCGCGTCGTGCTTCGCGTGCTCGCGCACGCTCTCGACGAGGTCGAACAGGTGCTGTCCCTCGGAGCGCACCAGGGTGTCGCCGAGCAGGGACGTCACCATCCGGATGTCGCGGCGCAGGCCGGACGCGGGCGTGGGATCGTCGGTCTCGGTCATGCGGAACTCAGCCTTCCGGGCTCTGGGGACAGAGGTCGGGCGTGGTGAGGATCGCAACCCTAGCCGTCTGCGGGACCGCCTTCAGTACCCGGTCGGCAGCCGGGGCGTGTACGGCGCCTCCAGCGCCGCGACCTCGTCGTCGGTGAGCTCGAGGTCGAGCGCGGCCACGGCGTCGGCCAGGTGGTGGTCCTTGGTCGGGCCGACGATCGGGGAGACGACGTTCGGGTTGCGCAGCACCCAGGCGAGCGCGACCTGGGCCATCGGTACGCCGCGTTCCGCGGCGACCTTCTGGACCGCGTCCGCGATCGGTTCGTCGAGCTCGGCGGAGAACCGTTCGCCCATCGGATCGGACTCGGAGCGGAGCGTCGTACTGCCCCAGGGGCGGGCGAGCCGGCCCTTCGCCAGCGGGCTCCACGGGATGCTGCCGACGCCCTGGTGGGCGAGCAGGCCGAACATCTCGCGCTCCTCCTCGCGCTGCATCAGGCTGTACTGGTTCTGCATCGAGATGAACCGGGTCCAGCCGCCGAGGTCCGCCGCGTGCTGCATCGTCGCGAACTGCCAGGCCCACATCGACGAGGCGCCGAGGTAGCGCACCTTGCCGGCCTTCACGACGTCGTGCAGCGCCTCCATGGTCTCCTCGACCGGGGTGGTCGGGTCGAAGCGGTGGATCTGGTAGAGGTCGACGTAGTCGGTTCCGAGCCGGGTCAGCGAGGCGTCGATCTGCTCCATGATCGCCTTGCGGGAGAGCCCGGAGCCGCCCGGACCGTCGTGCATGCCGAAGAAGACCTTGGTCGCCAGCACGACGTCCTCGCGGCGGCTGTACTTGCTGATCGCCCGGCCGACGATCTCCTCGGACGTGCCGACGCTGTAGACGTTGGCGGTGTCCCAGAACGTGATCCCGAGGTCGACCGCCTGGCGGAACATCGGTGCAGCGGCGTCGTCGTCGAGGGCCCACTCGCTGAAACCGCGGGAGGTGTCACCGAAGCTCATGCACCCCAGGGCGATCCTGCTGACCTTCAGGCCCGACGGGCCGAGTTGTGTGTACTCCATGACCTCGACGGTAGCGCCCGGCCCAACCCGTCGGCGAAGCCGTTCGTCGTAGGGTTCGGGCATGTCCTCGACCTCCGACCCGGCCGCTCTGTACGCCGGTCTCCGGGACCAGGTCCTGGCTCTGGATCCTGCTGCTGCGGGCCTGAGCGCACCGTTCAGCCCGACCGGGTCGTGGGGCTGCGTGATGGACACCGGCTACCCGGGAGCCTCGGTGACGCTGGTCGGTCTCTCCGACGGGACCACCAGCCTCTACACGAGCTCCGGCTTCGGGATCATCGGCGGGGGAGGGCACGAGGCAGTGGTCCGCGCGACCCTGGTGCTGCTCTCGGTCCTCGACCAGCACCTCGGCGAGATGACCCCGAGCCACGAGAACGCGCTGCCCGCGGAGGGCCGCACCGTGATCCGCGCGCTCACCACCGACGGCCCGCGGGTGTTCGAGGCGTCCGAGGACGACCTCGGCAACTACCGCAGCGTGCTGTCGCCGGTGTTCCACGCGGCGCAGGCGGTCATCTCCGAGCTTCGGGCGATCGACGAGGCGCGCTGACCCACCCGAGTCAGCCGAGCCGGGCGCGACCGGCGTCGAGGGCCTCCTGGCAGCCCGCCCACATCTCGTGGACGAGCTCGGCGACCGGAAGGATCGTGTCGATCCGCGAGGACACCTGACCCGTGTTCGCGACGCTCGCGTCCATCTCGCCGCCGAAGTAGAGATCGGTGATCCGGCCGAGCAGGTCCACCCCGACCGCGTCCGGCAGGGTCGTCTCGGTCAGCTGGTTGCGCAGCACCCGCATCGTCGGATTGCCCGGGATGCTCAGCAGGACCGTGCCCGCGTCGTCGGCGGAGACGATCGCGTCCTTGAAGTGCTGGTGCACGGTCGCTTCTTCGGTGGCCAGCATCCGGGTGCCCAGCTGGACGCCCTCCGCGCCGAGCACGAACGCTGCCGCCATCGAGGTCGCGTCGCAGATACCGCCGGCGGCGATGATCGGCAGGTCGACCCGGGAAGCGATCAGCGGCAGCAGCACCATCGTGGAGGCGCCGAGCGCGCCCTTGAAACCGCCACCCTCGACACCTTCGACGACGAGGCCGTCCACCCCGGCGTCGACGGCCTTCTGGGCCGCGCGCAGCGAGCCGACGACGTGGAACACGGTCATCCCCGCGTCGTGGAGGCTCTTGGTGAACAGCGCGGGATCACCGGCCGAGGTGGCGACGTAGCTGATCCCCGCCGCTGCGATCACGTCGACGATCGACGGGTCGTGCTTCCACCCCTGGATCATCAGGTTCGCGCCGACCGGGGCGCTGGTCAGCTCCCGCACCTGGGCCAGATCGGCCCGGCCCTGGGGGGAGAGCGTCTCGATCACTCCCATGCCGCCGGCCTCGGAGACAGCCACCGCCAGCGTCGCGTTGGCGATGAACGTCATCGGGGCCTGGACGATCGGGATCTCGATGCCGAGAAGGTCCTGCACACGGTTGGTCACCGGACAGGGCTATCACGTCCGCGGGCCGTCGTACATGATCGGCGCGTGCCCCCGCGTTCTCCGCTGCCTCCTCGTCACGGCCTGAGCGCCGCCTGGGTCAGGACGCCTGACCGGGACCCGGCTGGCGCAGCGCGCTGGCCGACGATGGGCGGCTGGCTTCGGCAGCGGTTCCCCGAACGGGTCGACGTGGCCGGGATGCTCGCCGACGAGCGGTTCGTGTACGGCGACCTGCGCGTCGTCGGCGAGGCCGATCCGTACGCGCCACACACGTTCGTGTGGTTCCACCGCGACCTGCGCGAGGAGGTCCCCGTGCCTGGCGCCCTGCACGTGGTCCACCGCGACGACCGGATCATCGTGGTGGACAAGCCACCGTTCCTCGCCACGATCCCGCGCGGGCGGCACGTCCGGCAGAGTGTCGTCGTACGGCTGCGGGACGAGCTCGGGCTGCCGGAGCTCTCCCCGCTGCACCGCCTCGACCGGGTGACGTCCGGCCTGCTGATGCTGGCGACCGAGCGCCGGTGGCGCGGCCACTACCAGGTCCTCTTCGAGCACCGCGAGGTGCGCAAGACCTACCACGCCCTCGCGCCCTGGAGCCCGGAGCTGACCTGGCCGATCACGGTCCGCAACCACCTGCGCAAGGAGCGCGGCACCTGGCAGGGAGAGGTCGACGCCGATGGTCCGGTCAACGC
The DNA here is from genome assembly GCA_025965315.1 of Marmoricola sp. Classification (GTDB taxonomy): domain Bacteria; phylum Actinomycetota; class Actinomycetes; order Propionibacteriales; family Nocardioidaceae; genus Marmoricola. Next base: position 2,970 of record JAOPXD010000188.1, on the reverse strand, counting down.
CGAGACGCTGATCGAGGTCGAGTCGCGCGAGGGCGAGCTCGCCGTGTACCGGCTGAGTCCGCGGACGGGCAGGACCCACCAGCTTCGCCTGCACCTGAGCGGTCTGGGGATCCCGATCGTGGACGACCCGCTGTACCCCGTCGTCCGCGAGCTCGACGTCGACGACTTCAGCCGACCGCTCCAGCTCCTGGCGAGCGGGCTGGAGTTCACCGACCCGGTGGATGGAACGCCGCGCACATTCACGAGCACGAGGCGGCTGCCGCTGGTGGCCGAGGACTGATCGCCCGGGGGAGACGTCGACCTCAGCGCGGCAGCGTGTGCAGCCCGACGTTCACGCGGGCCTCGTCGCCGGGCGGTCGTGCCTCGGCGGTCACGTCGTCGATGTAGAGCTCGTCGGATTCGCGGGGATGGTTCATCGCTTCTCCTTCGGTCGTTCGCGAATGATCGTTCACCAGGGCACCTAGCCTGGCCACGCCCATCCATGCCCTGAAGGCTCGACGAAGTTCAGGAGAGCCGCGCCGGCAACTTGTCGTAGCCGCGCAGGATCCGGGTCGGTCGACGCTCGGCCCCGGGTTGGAGTGCCAACCCGGGGAAGCGGTCGTAGAGCACCCGGAGCCCCACCTCACCCTCCATCCGGGCCAGCGAGGCGCCGAGGCAGTAGTGCCGACCGGCCGAGAACGACATGTGCTCGGCCGCGTTCGGGCGGGCGACGTCGAAGGCGTTCGGGTCGGTGAACACCTCCGGGTCGCGGTTCGCGCCGGCCAGCAGGGTCGAGACGATCGCGCCCTCGGGCACCCGCATCCCGGCGACCGTGGTGTCGCGGACCGCCATCCGGCCGGTCAGCAGGACCGGTGGGTCGATCCGGAGCACCTCGTCGACCGCGTTGGACCACAGACCGGGTTCGGCCCGCAGCCGGGCGAGCTGGTCCGGGTGCTTGTCGAACAGCGCGATCGCGTTGCCGAGCAGGTTGACGGTGGTCTCGAAGCCCGCGGCGAGGACCAGGCCGGCCGTCGCCTTCAGCTCGGCATCGTTGAGGCCTACGCCGTCCTCGGTGGCAGCCACCAGCTTGCTCATCAGGTTGTCGCCGGGGTGGGCGCGCAGGTGGTCCATGTGGTCGGTCAGCCAGGCGTCGAAGTCCTGGAGCGCGGCCTCGACGCCGACGAACGTGTGCCAGGACAGTCCGAGGTCCAGGCTCGGGGCGGCAGCGGTCCCGAAGGTCAGGACCCGCTCCTGGTCGCTCGCCTCCACGCCGAGGATCTCGGTGATCACGGTGAGGGGAAGGCGGGCGCAGTAGTTCTCGACCAGGTCGACCGGCGAGGACGGGTCGAGCTTGTCGAGCAGGTCGTTCGCGATCTGTTCGGTACGCCCGCGCAGCTGCTCGACGGCGCGGACGGTGAAGACCCGGGTGACGAGCTTGCGGTAGCGGGTGTGGTCCGGGGGCTCGGTCACCAGCAACGACGGCGCGCTCAGCGGGCCGAGAATATCGATGTCCGCCCACTCGCGCAGTCCCGCCAGCGGGCCGCCGGCGCGGACGATCCCGGTCCGGAAGTCGGGGCTGGTCAGGATCTCCTTCACGGTCACCTGGGACGCGGTGGTGAAGGAGAACCGACCCCGGTGCAGGGGACCGTCGGCGCGGGCGGCGTCGAACAGGTCGACCAGGTCCGCGGTCTCGACGTTCCCGGACTCGACGATCAGCCGGCCTGGCAGGTCACCCTTCCTGGCGGCGTACGACATCACGGTGCGCGGCAGCGCATGGTCCAGCCCCCAGCGAACCCGCTGCTTCAGGATGCTGCCGCGGGGTGTCGCCGTGCGGGCCACCGTGCTTGTCGAAGCTGTCATGCATCCATCCTGCACGGGCTGCCTGAGCAGCGCGTCCTACCCAGGGAGGACGCGCAGCTGGCGCAGCCTCAGAGGTGCTGGAGCTTGAACGGCGTCTGGTGCCCGTGGGAGAAGGTGCAGGCGGCGCCGAACGACGGGACGACGTTGTGCGCGCAGCCGACCCAGCCGGTCTCGTAGTGCACCGCGCGGCCGTTGACCCGGACGTCGAGCTCCTCGTCCGCCGCGGAGAGCCGGTTGATCCGGAACTTGCCGTACTTGTCGCTCACGTCAGAACCGAGCAGGATGTCGGTGTTGATCCGGAAGACTCGGACCGTGGCTCCCTTGACGGGGTGACCGTTGGCCGGGTTGATCAGCTTCCCGGAGAAGTAGCTGGGCATGGACCCCGTACGGGCGTGTGCCGGCGCCTGGAGCGACAGGGTCGACAACGCGACCAGGAGAACGCTGACCAGCAGTGCGGCCAGGGACCGCTTCCTCGGGAAGTTCACCCGAAGAGCATAGGCCCGGGAGAGGATCAGCGGGTGAAGAAGACCGTGCCCGATCCGGTGGTCGCGCGCAACCGCAAAGCGGCGCACGACTACCACCTCGGCGAGTCGTGGGAGGCGGGGATCGTCCTGGAGGGCAGCGAGGTCAAGGCCCTCCGCGCGGGACGGGCGTCCCTGGTCGGTGGATTCGCCGACGTCGAGAACCGCGAGCTCTGGTTGCACGGCGTCCACATCCCGCAGTACGCGCAGGCGCGGTGGGTCAACGAGGGGTCGCGCCGCAAGCGGAAGCTGCTGCTGCACCGCGCCCAGATCGACAAGATCGAGCGGCTGATCAACGAGAGCGGTCGGACGATCGTGCCGGTGACGCTGTACTTCAAGGGCGGCCGCGCCAAGGTGGAGATCGCCCTGGCCCGCGGCAAGAAGTCCTGGGACAAGCGGCACGCGCTCGCCGAGCGGGAGGCGTCCCGGGAGGCCGAGCAGGCGATAAGCAGCCGGATCATGGGCAGGACGGACTGACCCGCGTCAGCCGAGGAACGGCCCGGTCGGGATCGGAAGGTCGGCGTAGGTGACGATCCCGGGTCGTGCCGCCACCACGCCGTGGATCGCGTTGACCACCGGCATCCCGGTGATGGTCATGCCGATCCCGTGC
>JAOPXD010000187.1 GCA_025965315.1 Marmoricola sp. | reverse complement strand
CAGGCGTCGACGCGGGCGTCGTCGTACCTGTACACGACACCTGCCGAGATCGATGCCCTGATCGACGGGCTCGAGTACACCAAGAACTATTTCAAGGTCTGAGGAGGTTCCTGTGAGCATGGATCTTGACTCGCTCTACCAGGAGATCATCCTGGATCATTACCGGCACCCGCTGCACGCGGGTCTCCGGGAGCCGCACGAGGCCGAGGTGCACCACGTGAACCCGACCTGCGGCGACGAGGTCACCCTGCGGGTGCACCTCGACGGCCCCACCGTGGTCGACGTGTCGTACGCCGCCGAGGGCTGCTCGATCAGCCAGGCGTCGGCGTCGGTGATGGCGGACCTGGTGATCGGCAAGCCGCTCGCCGAGGCTCTGGACACGCACGCCGCGTTCCTGGAGCTGATGCAGGGCAAGGGGAAGGTCGAACCTGACGAAGACGTGCTCGAGGACGGGATCGCGTTCGCCGGCGTGGCGAAGTTCCCGGCCCGGGTGAAGTGCGCACTGCTGTCCTGGATGGCGTTCAAGGACGCTGCCCTCCAAGCCCAGACCGCCGATCGAGCGTAGTCGAGATCAAGGAGCAATCATGAGTGATCACAGCGACCTTCCCGCGGTGGACCTGGGCGGGGGGACCACCGTCGCCAGCGACGAGGACATCCTCGAAGCGATGCGCGACGTCGTCGACCCCGAGCTCGGGATCAACGTCGTCGACCTGGGCCTGGTGTACGGCGTGAACGTCGACGCGCACTCGAACCTGGTGCTGGACATGACCCTGACCTCGGCGGCCTGCCCGCTGACCGACGTGATCGAGGACCAGACCAACACGGCCCTCGAGGGTCTCGTCGGCGACGTCACGATCAACTGGGTCTGGATGCCGCCGTGGGGCCCCGACAAGATCACCGACGACGGCCGCGAGCAGCTGCGTGCCCTGGGCTTCAACGTCTGATCGATGTCGGTCCTCGTCCCGGTCGCGCGGTTGCCGCGCTGGCTGGAGAACTTCAGCACGCGCCACGGGGACACCGTCCTCGGGGTCGCTGACGGTTCGCTGACCGGGGTGGCCGCGGACTCGTCGACCTTCGCTGCGGCGCTCCCGTTCTCGGTTCCGTTCGCAGGCCCGCCGTCGCTCGAGGCCTTCAGCCAGGCGTCGGCAGCACCCGAGGACTGGGCGGTGCTGCTGGTGCGCAAGGGCGGCTTCGCCGTCGCCCGGCTCCAGGGCACCACGACCGTCACGTCGAAGGTGGGGCAGCGGCACGTCCAGGGCCGGACCAAGGCCGGTGGTCAGAGCCAGCAACGGTTCGCGCGACGGCGTGACAACCAGGCCCGGGCGGCCTACGAGGCAGCTGCCGATCATGCCGCTCGACTGATCGGCGATGCCGCCGGCGTGGTGATCGGCGGCGACCACGTCGCCGTGACCGAGGTGCTCGCCGATGCTCGCCTCAGGGTTCTCGCCGACCGGGTGGTCGGCGACTTCCTGACCGTCGCCGACCCACGCCGAAGTGTGTTGGAAGAGGCGGTTCTGGACGCCTGCTCTGTCAGGATGACCGTCAGCAACGCCTGACGCCCGCGATCGGAGCCCCTGCATGTGGCAGCCCGACCCAGCCTGGACGTCGCTGCCCGCAGGCGGCGGTCCAGCGACGGTCGGCGTGTGGCGCGGCTTGGACGAGAACCGGATCTGCATCGTCAAGCGGCTGCGGCGGCCGACCGCGGACGACCCACCGCTGCTCTCGGACCGGACGCACGCCGGGTACTGGCGACGTGAGGTCGAGGTGGCGCTGGACCCGGGCCAGGTGGACGGACCCGGACTCGTTGCTCCGGGATACCTGCGCTGCGAGGAGGACGACGACGGTGCGACCGTGTGGTCCGAGGAGATCGTGGCCGAACCGCCGCCGTCCCTGTTCGTGGCGCGCTCGCTGGGGCGCTTCGCGGGATCGGCCCACGAGGCGCCGGTCTGGGCAGCACGGCGGACGCTGACCGACCGGCTCGCGCTGGCCGAGTCGCGCGGCGGTTGGCCGACGCTGGCTCGTACGACGCTGTCGGACATCGCCGAGCACCTGTGGAGCCGGCGGCGACGCTGGCTCGAGCGACGCGATGCCGCGCCGAAGGGCCGCCTGCACGGGGACGCCGTACCGGCGAACTTCTTGGCCTCGCGCGGTGAGGACACCGTCGCCGTGGACTGGCAGGGGTTCGGGGTCGGGCCGATCGGGACGGACCTCGGGTACTACGCGCTCTCGGCCCGCGAGGACTTCGAGGTGCTCCTGGACGCGTACCTCGGCGGGGTCGCTGCTGAGAACGGCCCGGATGACGGGACCGCGGTGAGGGTCGCTGCGACGGTGATGGTCGTCTACACGGCCTTCAGCAGGGCCGAGTGGGCGCTGTCCCGGGTCGCGCCGGGGGAAGGTGCCCTCGCCGGCAAGTTCGGCCACCCGGCGGTCGCGCCTCACCTGCGAACCTTGCAGCGGCACGCGGCCCAGGTCGAGTCGCTCCTCGACTGAGGCCGGTCAGCCCCACCAGAAGCTGGTGGCGATGATCCCGTAGAGCGCGATCAGGGTCGCGCCCTCGAGCCAGGTCGACTCACCGTCCTGGGCGACTGCTGCGATCAGGATCACCGAGAGCAGCAGGGCGACGACCAGCATCGGGCTGAACACCAGGGTCAGCGCCGCCAGGCCGAAGATCTGGCTGATCAGCACCAGCGCCGGCGCCAGCACCAGGGCGATCTGGAGCGGGCTGTTCAGGATCACGGAGAACGCGTACTCGGACTGGTTGCGGGCCGCGAGCTGGACACCGACCACGTTCTCGACCGCGTTGCCGGCGATCGCGACGATGACCAGGCCGGCGAAGGTCTGGGAGATGTGCAGCGAGCTCATCGCGGGCGTGAGTGCGTCCACGAACCAGTCGGAGACGAAGGCAGCCAGCGCCCCGGACACGGCGAGCATCGCGACCGCCAGCCAGACCGGCCACCGGGGCGCCTCGCCGTGAGGCTGGGAAGCCTCGTGGTCGTCGCGCTTGAGCGAGGCCGGCAGCGACAGCGCGAAGAGCGCCAGCAGGATCACCGAGACGATCACCGAGAACGCGACCTCGTGGTTCCCGGCCGGGCTGTGCACCTGGTGGGCGATCGAGGGGATCGCCATCGCGGTGACCGAGAGCAGCATCAGCACCACGATCGTGCGAGCACGTTCGGAGCCGAGCTTCTGGGTGCCGTTCTTGAGCCCGCCGACGAGGAAGGCGAGACCGAGGACCAGGAGCAGGTTGGCCAGGATCGAGCCGACCAGGGCTGCCTTGACGACGTCGGTGAGTCCGGCGCGGAGGGCGAAGATGCAGATGAACAGCTCCGGCAGGTTGCCCAGGGCCGACTGCAGCACGCCGGTCGCGCCCGGACCGAAGCGGTCGCCGAGCTGCTCGACGCTGAGCCCCACCAGGGTCGCCAGGATGCAGACCGCGCCTGCGGCGACCACGAAGGTCAGGACCTGGTTCCAGTGCGCGTAGTGCGCGACCGCGGCGAGGACGCAGAGAGCGGCAGCGCCGCCGAGCATCCGCTGGTCCGAGCCGTTGATGACCGGCCCGGTGGAGGACGGAGCGGAGGTCGTGGCCATGACGAGCATCGTGCCAGACGCCGCGCGAGCCTCGGACCTCGTACGGTGGCGACATGGACGCGACGACGCCGGTCATCTCGGTTCACGGGCTGGTCAAGACCTTCGGACGGACCCGCGCGCTGGACGGACTCGACCTCGAGGTCGCGCCGGGGGAGGTGCACGGGTTCCTGGGTCCCAACGGAGCCGGGAAGTCGACGACCATCCGGGCCCTGCTCGGGCTGCTCCGAGCCGATGGCGGTACCGCGACCGTGTTCGGCCTGGACCCGCGGGGCGATGCCCTCGAGATCCACCGCCGGCTCGCGTACGTGCCCGGTGACGTGACGCTGTGGCCGAACCTCAGCGGAGGAGAAACCATCGATCTCCTGCTGCGGCTGCGCGGGGCCGTGGATGCCACCAGGCGCAGCGCATTGCTCGAACGGTTCGCACTGGACCCGACGAAGAAGGCGCGCGCCTACTCCAAGGGCAACCGCCAGAAGGTTGCGCTCGTGGCAGCCTTCGCCGCCGATACCGACCTGCTCGTCCTCGACGAACCGACCTCGGGACTCGACCCGCTGATGGAGCAGGTGTTCAACGAATGCGTCGCCGAGCACACCGCTCGGGGCGCGACGGTGCTCCTCTCCAGCCACATCCTGAGCGAGGTGGAACGTCTGGCCGATCGGGTGACGATCATCCGCGACGGACGGACCGTGGAGACCGGGAGCCTTGCCGACATGCGGCACCTGCACCGCAGCAACGTTCGCGCAGCGGTCGGCGGAGCGGTTCCCGATCTGGTGGGCGTCGAGGGCGTGCACGATCTCGTGGTCGTCGGTCAGGTGGTCAGCTGCGCTGTCGACCCCGAGGCCCTCGGCACGGTGCTCGCTTCGCTTGCCGCGGCCGGCCTGCACTCCCTCACGAGTACGCCGCCAACCCTCGAGGAGCTGTTCCTCGACGCCTACCGGGCCCCGTCGGCTGCTCGATGAGCGCCGGCCGACTCGTCGGGACCACGGTGCTCGCCCGCGCGGCGCTGCGCCGGGACCGGGCCCTGGCTCCTACCTGGATCGGCGTCCTCCTGCTGGGCTGCTACGCGTCTGCAGCAGCGACCCCGTCGCTCTACTCCTCGACGGCTGAACGTGTGGCTGCTGCCCGTGCCGTCAACGACACGCCGGCTGTGGTGGCGCTGTACGGTCCGATCCTCGACGTGCACAGTTCCGGCGAGCTGGCGATGACCAAGATGACGGTGCTCTACGCACTGTTCG
>JAOPXD010000162.1 GCA_025965315.1 Marmoricola sp. | reverse complement strand
GAGCCGGTCGCGGACCTTGCCCTGCACCTGGACGACGCAGGTCACGGCGTCCTCCACCAGCAGGGCCGGATCGGCCGTCGGCCACACCGAGTCGTGCACGGAGTCGCCCGCATCGACGTCGTGGCCCAGCCGCGACCAGGCCTCCTCGGCGGTGTAGGGCGCGTAGCAGCTCAGCATCACCGCGAGAGCCGAGACGCCGTCGCGCAGCGACCCCCCTGCTGCGGCGCCATCAGTCCCCTTCCGCAGCGCGTTGGTCAGCTCCATCAGGCGGGCGACACCCACGTTGAGCCGGTGGCCGTCGATCAGGCGGGTGACCTCGTCGACGGTGTGCGCCACGACCCGGTCGACGGCGGGATCGCGCGCGTCGCCGGGCAGAGCCGCCACGTCTGCAGCCAGCCGCGCGACGCGCGCGAGGTACTTGACGGAGCCGGCGGGCGAGACGTCCGCCCAGTCGATGTCGTCCTCTGGCGGCCCGGCGAAGACCATCGTCAGGCGGACCGCGTCGACCCCGAACCGCTCGAGCTCCTGACCCAGGTCGATCCCGTTGCCGAGGCTCTTGCTCATGGCCTTGCCCTGGTTGATCACCTGGCCCTGGTTCATCAGCGCGGCGAACGGCTCCACCCCGTCGACCATGCCCATGTCGTGCAGCACCTTCATGAAGAACCGGCTGTAGAGCAGGTGCAGGATCGCGTGCTCGACCCCACCGACGTACTGCGCGACCGGCATCCACTCGCGGACCGCCTCGACGTCGAATGGGCCGTCGGTGTAGTGCGGCGAGCAGTAGCGCAGGAAGTACCAGGACGAGTCGACGAAGGTGTCCATCGTGTCGGTGTCGCGCTGCGCAGGACCGCCGCAGGACGGGCACTCGACGTTGACCCAGTCGGTGGCCGCTCCCAGCGGCGACGTCCCGGCCGGCTTGAGGGCGTCGCCGCGCAGGTCGGGGAGCCGCACCGGCAGCTGGTCGTCGGGGACCGCCACCTCCCCGCACGAGGGGCAGTGGATGATCGGGATGGGCGCCCCCCAGAAGCGCTGCCGCGACAGCAGCCAGTCGCGCAGCCGGTAGTTGATGGCGCCCTTGCCGGTGCCCTTGGCCTCGAGGTCGGCGACCACCGCCGCGATGGCCTCGGCCTTCGGCAGCCCGTCGTACGGCCCGCTGTGGACCAGCGTGCCGTCACCGGTCGTCGCGATGCCGGTCACGGCCGGGTCCTCCTGGCCGGTGTCCACGACGACGCGCACCGTCAGCCCGAACGCGCGGGCGAAGTCGAGGTCGCGCTGGTCGTGCGCGGGGACCGCCATGATCGCGCCGGTGCCGTAGTCGGCCAACACGTAGTCGGCCGCGTAGACCGGCAGCTCCTCGCCCGTGAGCGGGTTCACCGCGGTCACGCCCAGGTCGACGCCGGTCTTCTCGCGGTCGGTGGACTGGCGGTCGATGTCCGACAGCGCGCGGATCGATTCGCGGTAGGCCTCCAGATCGGCACGCTTGTCCGGGTGCACCAGCTCGAGGGCCAGCGGGGCATCAGCAGCGACCACGAAGAAGGTCGCGCCGTAGAGCGTGTCCGGGCGCGTGGTGAACACGGTGACGGTGCGGTCGCCGAGGGCGAAGTCGACGTGGGCACCCTGCGACCGGCCGATCCAGTTCTTCTGCATCGTCAGGACGCGCTCCGGCCACGACCCCCGGAGCAGCTCCATGTCGTCCAGCAGCCGGTCGGCGTAGTCGGTCACCTTGAAGAACCACTGGGTCAGCTCGCGCTTGGTCACCATCGTCCCGCAGCGCTCGCAGGCGCCGCCGATGACCTGCTCGTTGGCCAGCACGGTCTGGTCCTTGGGGCACCAGTTGACGGCGCTCGCCTTGCGGTAGGCCAGCCCGCGGTCGCGGAACCTCAGGAACAGCCACTGCGTCCAGCGGTAGTACTCCGGATCGCTGGTGTGCAGCCGCCGGGACCAGTCGAAGCTGATGGCGTAGCGGCGGAACGACGCCGCCTGCGTCTCGATGTTGGCGTAGGTGTAGGTCGCCGGGTGCTCGCCGCGCTTGATCGCCGCGTTCTCCGCAGGCAGCCCGAAGGAGTCCCAGCCGATCGGGTGCAGCACGTCGAAGCCCTGCCGCATCCAGTAGCGCGCCAGCACGTCGCACAGGCCGTACGCCTCCGCGTGTCCCATGTGCAGGTCGCCGCTGGGGTAGGGGAACATGTCCACGACGTACTTCTTGGGCGCGCCCTCGCGACGGCCGGCGCGGTTGAGGTCGAGTCGCTCCCACACCGGAGCCCATCGGTCCTGCACCGCTTGCGGGTCGTACGCCGCCGGCTCCTGCACCTGCTCGGTCATCCCAGCCTCTCAAGCCCTGCCCTGGACATCGCACGAGCCCCCGTGCGGACGGGGGCTCTCCGACTGATGCTACGCGGGGAGGGAACTCGGTTCGGCCACCTAGGGTGGCCCACGTGACCGACGTGGTGGCTCCCGCCGACCAGGAATCCGGGCCGCCGCCGTCACCCTGGGAGGTGGGCCGACAGCACGCCGGCCGGCGTCGCAAGCTGCTTGTCGGCTATGTGGTGCTGCTCCTGGTGGTGTCCGCCTTCTTCGGCTTCCCCACCGGGCGCGAGGTGATCGTCGGCTGGCTGCTGGCGTTCCTGTTCGTCGTCGTGGGTGGCGATCTCCGCGCCTGGCGGCGGGCCGTGGTCAAGGACTGGCTGCCGTTTCTGGTCGCGCTGTTCGCCTACGACCTGCTGCGCGGGCTCGCCAAGGGTTCGATCCACCGCGCGCACGTCCTCCCGCAGCTGCGGTTCGACGAGTGGTTGTTCGGCGGGACCGCCCCGACCGTGTGGCTGCAGGACCATCTCTACTCACCGAACCCGTCCTGGTACGACTACGCCATCGTTCCCGTGTACATGTC
>JAOPXD010000123.1 GCA_025965315.1 Marmoricola sp. | reverse complement strand
CAGTTCCACGGAACGAGCCGGCATCTGGACCATCCAGTCGGGCATCTTCCCCGAGAACACCGCCAGCCTCGCGGTCCATCGCAGGGCCGGATTCCACGTGATCGGAACCCGCACCGCGATCGGGCGGATGACCTACGGCCCGATGGCAGGCGCCTGGCGCGACGTCCTCTTCATCGAACGGCGCAGCCAACGAGTTGGAACCTAGGCAGCCCTGAGGTCAGAGGCGCCATCGTCCACCGACGACGGGATTCGAACCCGCGCTACCGCCTTGAGAGACGGAACTGGCGGCGAGTTGGAATAGTTGATAATCGACGAACGTGCAGGTCAGGTGGCATTCCGACAGTTGGACGCCGTTGGTCGAATCGGCCTGTTCTCAGCCGTTGTGTTGCCAAAATGTTGCCCTCGGTCGACCCGCCTTGTGAGCCGCGTTCGTATCGGAGATCCAGTCCGATACGACGGCGCGTGTACTTGCGGCCGGACCTCGAGTAGAGGTCTGTGAGACTTTGAGGGGTGATTCTCCATGTCCGTTCCAATGACACGCCACCGGCGGCCATGAGCGCTGTTCAACCTGACCAGACCGCAACGAGGTGGACGATGTATTTGTCCAGCTCCGGAGTGAAATACCGCTCGCTGTGGATGCCACAAGGTCGAGGAAGGTAGGTGTGCGCTACCCGGGCAATGTTCAGTGCCAGGTCCATCTCAAGGGTGGTCTGGCCCACGATCGTCTCGACCGCGGATGCCGTTGGATCCGATGCGATGGAACTGAGGTCGCCTGCGTCGCACGGCAGCCCGGTTCCCGCAGTCAGGTAGACATCCATCCCGATGAGCTTGCCGGCGTTCGCAACCGGGTTCGCCGCGCGCCAGCGCGGCGCATCGGTGAGCGGATTCCCGAACATGCCGAAGGGAGCGACCTTGCTGGCCGGAACTCCGTCCTCACATTGCCGCTCGGTCTGGGTTGCGAGCAGGAATACCGCCATCGCGTCGGGCACCTGGTTGTCGAGACCCCCGGAAAGCGAGCCGACCGCGCCGAAGAGGTCCGGATGGCTGGTGGCGTAGTGCATGGCCCCGTAGCCCCCCATCGAGACGCCGGCGATCGCGCGCCCTGCTCGGGTCGGAATGGTCCGGTAGAGGTGGTCGATCGCAGGGATGACGTGTCCGATGTCCTGGGTCTCGTAATCGTGGCTACCGTCGGCCCAGTCGACGTAGAACCCGGTGAGGCCGCCGTATGGAGTGACGACGATGAACTGCTTCGAGTTGGGGATCGCACCCGTGCGCGCAACAAGGTCCGAGTTCGCCAGGAAGCTGTCGATGCCGGCGGTTCCACCATGGAGCAGGTAGAGAACGCGGTACCTACGACTCGAGGTCGCGTAGTCGGGAGGCAACAGCACCGCGACCGGCGTCCCGTCGATGATGAGGTGCTGGATGCGTGCACCTGTCGCGGTAGCGAACTGCGGCGGGACGTTCGCGCAGATCGGTGATCCTGCGGCCTGAGCGCTTGGTAGCGGCGCCGGAACCCACGGGCCGACCGCAACGAGTAGGACTGCCGCAACGAGCGAGGCTCGTCGCTGAAGAGTTCCAGCAAACACGGGGGCTCCTGACGGTGAGGCGGTCGGGAGGTCGGTTGAGGCCAAGTCCCGTCCGAGTTCGGCGAGCGCAGACTCCGAGTTGGTCAACACTGTTGACTTACAACCTAGTAGCGGATGACTGTAGTTGTGCAGTCATCTGCAACAATGTGGGTGTTCCTCGCGCAGAAAGGCTGGCCGCGCATGGAGACACGTACCGACCGCCGCAAGCAACGTGTGCGGGAGCAGATCCTGAACGCCGCCTTCGATCTGTTCCTGGCGCAGGGTGTCGATGCCACCAAGATCGAAGACATCTGCGACCGGGCCGACGTTGCGAACCGGACGTTCTTCAACCACTTCGCCACCCGGCAGGACATGATGCGGGCACTCGGCGAGTATCGACTCCTCAACCTGCACGACGTCGCCATCGAGCTGCCCGGAGACTCGGCGCTCGCCCATTTGCGCCAGCTGTTGAATGCTGTCGCAGCACGGCTGGATGAGACCAGCGAGGCGTACCGCGAGCTGATCGGGTCGATGCTCGCTACCAGTGGATATGCGGTCGAACGAGGAACGGGTCTGCACGACACTTTCCAGGAGATCGTCAAGCAGGGGGTCGCTTCGGGTGAGTTCAGTACCGCCCACGACCCGAGCATCCTGGCCGACATCGTCGCCTCCGGGTTCACCGCCGCGATCGTGAACTGGACGATGAACCCGGCGTACTCGTTGCCCACCGGCATGGCGGCAACCTGCGAGGCGCTTGTCGACATGCTCCAGGCCGGACGCTGACATTTCGCCCAGGACGGCGCCGTCCCGCTCCGAACCGGGGTCCGCATGCACCGGCCCGAGCGGGATCACGACGCTAGACGGCGAACCTGCCGGCGAAAGCGGACAGCGGTAGGTCCTTGCTGGTGATGATGCCGGGCCGCGCAGCAACCACCGCCTTGATGGCGTTCAAGGCCGGCATACCCGTGACACTCATCCCCATCGACGCGAGCTGTGAGGCGTTGGTGAAATCTGTGCCGGGTTTCGGCAAGATGCGCTGCTTGGAGTAGACGCAAGGGTCACCTTGAATCCTGGTGACATATCCGCCCTTGATGTTCCAGTTCGGCTGAGTCAGCGGGGTCATCTGCCACTCGCAGTGGAGCTCGACCTTCGCCACGCCATCCTTCTTGCCTACGTACTTCAGGTAGCACCCACCGAGGCTGTTCTCAGGCAGGACGTACCAGCCCAGGTCGATCTCCTTCGTACAGGCGCCCAGGTCGTACTCGAAGGCGACCTCGTCGATCTCCACGTCGAGACAATCGGCCATCAGCCGCACACCGTCCTCGAACACGCGGGTTCCGAGCTCGAGACGTCGCACGGTTTCAGGGTCGTCGACAGGCATCCCGAAGCCGCAGTTGCGCCAGGTATCGACGGAGTGGTGGCACGAGACATCGACCGACTCGATGCAGATGACGTTCTCGATCTCGACGATGTTCGCCGAGTTCACCACGGTCAGGACCTGGGCCATGCCGGGGTTCATCCCGGTGCCGTAGAACGTCGAGCTTCCTCGCTCGCAGGCGGCGGCGATGATCTGCGACTCGGACCGGCCCTCCCGAGCAGGGTGGTTGCTGTCGCGGTGGTGGCCGGTGATGAAGTCGGCAGTCGTGACCACGTTGATGCCAGCCTCGAGAACCTTCTCGTAGAGGTCGATGTCCGGCCACACACCGTGGAAGGTCACACAGTCGGGTCGCGCGGCGATGATCTCGTCGACAGTGCCGGTCGCCCTGATCCCGATGGAGCCGATTCCTGCCAGCTCGCCGGCGTCGCGGCCGACCTTGTCGGCGGAGTAGCAGTGGACGCCGATGAGATTCAGATCAGGGTGTACCTGGAGACGCTTGATCATCTCCGACCCTACGTTGCCGGTGGCAACCTGAAACACGCGGGCGCGCTCGTTGTTCTTCACGTTCTGGCTCCTTGGTTGACTTGAGATGCAGAAAATCTGGCTCTGCAGCGCTAGAGGGTGACCAGATCAGCTGCGGCCTGGGCTGCTTGGCCGGCTGACCCGAGCTTCCACAGCGGGATGACGACGTCGGGGTCGCACTCTTCGTCGACGATCCACTTGCACATCCGCCGGATGGGCTCGATCGCGTCCTGGGGCATGGAGACCGTGACGTTGCAGGCATAGCCGAGGCTGGTGAGGCGCTGGGCACCGAACAGCGGCAGGACATCGCGCAGCTCGCGCTTGAGCGACTCCGGGTAGATGCCGATCGTTTGCGTGTAGGCATTCACGGCGCGCGTGACCTTCTCGATCGAGTCCACCGGGACGATGTTCGCGACCCGGCCCGAGAGCATCGGCGAGTAGTCCACGGCCTCGTCGATCTGAGAGACCACGATCGCGCCCTCCCGCTGTTCGCCACCGATGACTTTGTAGAAGGTCTCGACCAGGCGGGACGACTCGAGGCTTTCGAACAGTTCTCTGTTCGGATACAACGGCGGCGTGCTCATGAACTCGGGAAGGGCAATGAGCTCGTCGTAGATCATTTGACCGAGCCGGTTGGCGTTCTCCACGCCGTCTGCGTCCGTGCCGCTGAGGACGTAGATGACGCGAGCGTTCGCGCAGCCCTCCTGGTTCGCAACGCCGATGTCGACCGCAGCCCGGGCAGCGACCTCCCGCATCGTCTCCTCGTCGACAAACGCTTCGGCGCCGATGATGGTGGCGCTGCGCTTGGGGTCGAGAGCGATCAGCTCAAGCCCGGGCTGGATGTACTTGGTGACGTGCTTGACCGACGCCAAGCCGCCCCAGGCGACGATCTTCTCGATGTTCTCCGGCTTGTAGAGCGCCTCTTCGACGGTCAGGTCCCCGCCCTTCCAGTACCCGACCACCAGGTGTTTGGTGATGGGGTGACCCGGCGCGACGTCGGCCAGGGTGCGGGCGATGGCGACCGCAGTGAGCGGATCGTTCGAAGGGACCTTGATGATGACGTCAGACCGGGTGATGACCGACCGCAAGATGGTGACCGCGGAGACGAGACCACCGTTACCTGCCGGGATGTGGAGGACCCGCGAGCCGAACGCCCGGACCCGAATCTCGCGACCGTCGGCGAGCGGCTGCGGGACCCAGCCGTTGAGATAGTTCAGGCCGACCTGGGTCTCGGCCATCTCCGTGACCGCGGCGCGGGAGAACAGCGGACCAAGAATCTGGTAGCTGTTCCGCAGCATCTCGACCGGCAGCGGGTTCGCGAGGCACGCGGCTGCGAATGCCTCCTGCAGGTGCGGGTTGGTCTCCAGGACCAGCGCCTCTCCGAGCCTCTCCAGAACGTCGAGGATCTCATCGAAGCTCAGCTCGTAGAGGTCCTGCATCTCCATCGGCGTCGCCAGCGGGAGCCGGTCGACGTACTTGGACATATCTGGCGCTGCGAACTCGTCACCCCTGGATCGCGTCCCGAACGTGACCAGGTTGTCGGTGATGACCTGCCCTCTCAGGAAGAGCGGGACCGTGTATGCGGCACTCACATCTCCACCTGCTTCATGAAGTTGACGGCCTCGTTGTGGACCTCGTGAGTAGCCGCACAGGTGATGCGGTCGTCCTCGACGCCTTCTTTGTCGCTGTAGCGAACGATGTCGGCTTCGAAGGCGACGGAGGTCTGGCCGCACGGGCAGATGAAATTCCAGTCGATGGTGACTTCGTCGCCCGACATGACGCCACCCCAGTGGCTCTTGTTGAGCAGGTCGTACCCAGCGGACCTTCCGGTCTGCCGGCCGTCGCGCGGGAGGGGCTCACTCGTATCGGGGTCGAGGAGGATCGGGATGACCCAGGGCTGGACGTGGTACCGGCCCTCGGTGCATGCGAAGTGGAATGCGCTGAGCTCGGAGAATCCGTAACCCATCTGGATCCGGTCGCAGCCGAGGAAGTCTTGGATGACCTCCATGAAGTTGTCGGGCAGGGCGACGCCCTTCATGCCGCCTCCGGTGAGGATGGCGGAGTCCTTCGCGAAGACGTTGCTGATGCCACGCTCGAGACCGGCCTTGGCGATGTCGTACATGATCGGGAACGCGCCGGTCATGAAGATCCGCTTGCCCTTGAGGCTCTCGGAGAGCTCGGCGAAGAAGGCCTGCATCTCGTCCGGCTGCCGCATCTGCATGGCGATGAACTCGTCCTTGCGCTCGGCGAGCTCGTCGGGGATGACGAGGCGGTCGAGCTCGCCGCGGGAGGCGGCCATCCGCATCTTCGAAGCCAGGAACATCAGATCGGTGTCGATCGCGTCCGAGTAGAGCGCGTGGAACTTCGTCGGGTCGCCGCCGGTGAAGCCGTTCTTGACCATGTCCGCGATCCGGAGGTGGCCGAGCTTGCCGCTGGAGAAAGTGGGCCAGATGACGTCCACCTTGGGGTCGAGCTCGGCTTCGCCGGGTTCTTCTCCGAAGGTCTGGAAGAGGTACATCTTCCAGATGTACATGCCCTCGGTCGCAGCGTTCTTGTCCTTCGGGATCAGGGACAAGGTGCCGGTCGTGCCTGAAGAGGTGATGACGTTGAGCGGGGTTTCGCGGTCGAGCAGGTCGAGCCAGCCGTCGATGGTGGTGCAGCCGGTGGCGTCGATGTGGGAGAGATCGTGCGCGGTGATGGTGTCGAGCCACTGGGTCATCAGGTCGAACCGCTTGTTGTCCACGAGAGCGGACGGGTAGGACTTGAACGCGGTGTGAGCGAAGAGAAGCGGCGCCAGGTCGTCGAACTCGGCCACCTCGGTGATGCCGAGCCGGTCTGCGAGCTTGCGCAGGATCGGGATCGCCTCGTAGTGCTGCTTGAACCGGATCGCGATGGCCTGCTTCTGCAGCGCTTCGAGCTCGTCGCGCGGGATGGTTTGCATCTGAGTCATCGAGTGCCCGAAGAATTCGATCGGGTCGTCCATGAACTGCTCGAGGCTGCCCTGCTCGGCCTTGCTGTTGACCGGACTGACGGGCTTGAACGGCGTTTTTGCCTGCGTCTGCGTCATCGCGTCTGTGCTCCCTGGTGAGTGCGGATCGACCTGGGTTCGTGTGACCCCGGTCTCACGAGGTTACGCATCATTTGCAGTTGAGTGCAATAGCGTAGTTGCATGCATTCAACTATTTTTCACCACTGTTGACATCGCGCGGCACGGGTGCCTAGCCTGCGGCTCAACTAGCACGACGGGCGACCGTGTGCCCACCCAGAGCGGAGTTGTGGTGTCAAGGTCCGCGGATCCCGAGCAACGGTGGAACGCCACCACCAACCGCATCTTGGCCGCAGCAGGCGTGATCTTGGCGGAGGAAGGCATCGGGCGCTTCACACTCGCTCTGGTCGGGCGGCAGGCAGGCCTGTCGCGAGCCACCGTCTACAACCACTTCAGCTCGCGTGACGAACTCGTGCTTCGGCTGGTCCAGGACGCGATGGACCGCGTCGCCCCCTCCGCGGCGGGTGACACCAACCACGACCGTGGCGCAGCAACTGCACAGGCGATGGTCACGGCTTTCGCGGAGACGATCGGCTCTCCGGCCGCATCGATGTCCGCTCTCACCGCTCCAGATCGCGCACTCCAGCATCTCCAGGTCGCGATCGCGGACGAGATGAGCGAGCGGTTCCGGTCAGCACTAGACGTGGACCGGCCGGAGATCGTTGCGACCGCGTTGATGTGGGCGACAGTAGGACTGTTGCTCCTGGCCGGCCAAGGTCAGGTTGACGTCTCGGCCCTCCCCACTCGGATCGCGTCGATGACCGAGGTCGTCCTAGCCGGCCTACCTCAGAAGAGGAGAGAACAAGGTGCCCACTGACGTCACACTTGAGATCAAGAAGAGCGTGGCACTCATCACGCTGGACGGTGAAGACCGGCTGAACGCATTCTCGGGCAACACGGCTCGCGCCCTTTCCGATGCCTACCGCAGGTGCGATCTGGACGACGGCATCCGGGCAGTCGTCGTTACCGGGGCAGGTCGTGCGTTCTGCTCCGGGGCCGACATGTCGGAGGATGCTCGCGCGTTCGCTCCGGCAGGCCACCTGTTCACGGCGTCACCCATCCGCCCGCCCGCGTGGGAGGTCCGCAAGCTCGTGATCGCGGCGATCAACGGTCACGCGATCGGCATCGGCCTGACGATCGCGCTCCAGTGCGACCTCCGGTTCGTCGCCTCTGACGCCAAGCTGGCCATCCCCCAGGTACGGCGAGGGATGCTTGGCGACGCCCAGAGCCACTACACGTTGCGGTCGATCGCCGGCGCGGCAGTGGCCGCGGATCTCCTGCTGACCGGACGCACCATCGACGGCACAGAAGCTCACGAGCTCGGCATCGTGAATCAAGTCTTCCCCAGCGAAGAGGTGCTACCGGCGGCACTCGAGCTCGCACGGGATGTGGCCGTGAATGCCAGCCCCGCTTCTGTTGCGCTGAGCAAGCAACTTCTCTGGGCCGACCGCGGGCGGTCAGAGGTCGCTGTCAAGGAGACGGCCGCCCACCACATTCTGATGGCTCACGAGGACGCCTTCGAAGGCCCGGCAGCCTGGAGGGAGAAGCGCGAGCCGCAGTGGAAGCTTCGGGTCAGCAGCCTTCCTTCGGGTTGAGAGACTCACCGGCGAGGTGGAGCAGCGCCTGAGCGAATCCTCCGGTCACGTAGAGGCCAGCACCGTCGTGGTCTGCGCACACGTTCGTCGGCAGCGTGCCGACGGGCAGCTGCTGGGAGGCGATGGTTGCGCCTCCACTGTCGATCAGGTCGAGCCGGTCGGCGCCCAAGAGCGCGACCCAGTACCGATCTTCAATCCGCGCGATCCCATCCGGGTTGGCCGGAGCCTCGAAGGTGATCACCCGCCGTGGATCGACCAGCAGGTGCGGAGTGACGGTGTAGGCCAGGACCTCAGCCGTGATCGTTGCCGTGACGAGAAGCTCGGCACCGCCTTGGGAGAATGCGAGTCCGTTCAGGAAGAGCGGCCCCTCCTCCAGCATCAGGGAGGCGGTGCCAGTTCCCAGGTCGATGGCGAAGACCTGGCCGGGCCGAGCCTGGTCCGGCTCGCCCCAAGGGAATTCGGCGACGGTGTCGGTCACCCACAGGCGACCGTCTGCACCGATCGCGAGATCGTTAGGCGCGCCGAGGCCCTCGACCAGGTACTCGACCCGGCCGTTGTCGATCACCTGAACGCCCGCCGGCGCAACGCCCGAACCGCCCCAGGCGCCGCCGTTCTGGGCGACGTACAACTCGCCCCCCGGACCGAGTGCGAGCCCGTTGGGTCCCCCGCCGACGTCGATACGTTCGACGGTCGCGGTGGACGGGTCGACGGTGAACACGCAGCCCTCGCTGATGGAGGTGAGCGCAATACGACCATCGGGCAGCGCCACGGGTCCCTCGGTGAATCCGAGGCCGTCAGCGAGTACCTCAACCTTCACGAGATTGCCTTCAGCTCGCCGTCATCGTGCCGGACCATACCCAGAGCTTCTCGGCGCTCTCCGGGTCCAGCGCGTAGTCCACGACGTCGTCGCTCGCCGCGAACTCCTCGATGTAGACGTTGCGCGAACCCTCGAGGGACGCCTCCAGGGCAGCCCAGACCTGCGGGCCTGCACCTGCCTCAGGCATCTTGAAGTCGAGGAAGCCGTCGCTCGCGCTGTCGTCGTCAGCTGTCGCTTCCCGCGCGTACTGCCGCAGAGCGGAGAAGTCTTGGCTCGACATGTGCCGGGCCAGCGAGGTGGCGACCGCACCAGGGTTTACCGAGACCGTGGTGACCCCTTCGTCGGTCAGGCGCTTGCCGAGGCTGACCATATGGAGCAGATTCGCGGTCTTGGATGCGCCGTAGGCAAGGAATTTGTCGTACCCGCGCGTCTCCCAGTTGGGGTCGCGGTGGTCGATGTCGCCCATCTTGTGCCCACCGGAGGACATGATCACGACGCGAGCCGTACCGGCGGCGATGAGGCAGGGCTCCAGCAGCCTGGTCAAGGCGAAGTGTCCCAGGTGGTTGATCCCGATCTGGGACTCGAAACCGTCCTCGGTGCGCTCCAGTGGGGTGAACATGACGCCGGCGTTGTTCATCAGGATGTCGATGGTCTGGTTCACACTCGCGATGTGCGCGCCCGCCCGACGTACGCTCGCCAGCGAGGTCAGATCCATCACCACACCGTCGGTGAGCGCGCCAGGGACCGATTCCGTGATCCAGTTCGTCGTGTCCTCCAGTGCGGCCGGACTGCGCCCGGTCACGATTACAGTGGCGCCAGCGGCCGCGAATGCTCGGGCGGACTCGCGTCCGAGGCCGGCGGTTGCGCCGGTAACGACCACGGTCTTCCCGGTGAGGTCGTAACCGGAAGCAACGTCGAGTGCGGTTGTCGTCTTATCGAACATCGCCGCAGCGCTCATCCATAGCTCACCATCAAGTCGCTCACGCCGTTGATCCAGCTGTGACGCAACCGCTGCGGCTCGCTGAGCTTCTTGATGTCAGGGAGAACATCGGCAATCGCGTCGAACATGATGCCGATCTCGAGACGTGCCAGGTTCGCTCCGATGCAGTAGTGAGCACCGTGACCGCCGAACGCCAGGTGCGGGTTCGGGTCGCGGAGAATGTCGAACGTGTGCGGGTCGGCGAATACCGCGTCGTCATAGTTGCCCGAGGAGTAGAACAACCCGATCCGCTCGCCTTCCTTGATGAGCTGGTCGCCGACGGCGACGTCGCGAAGCGCCGTGCGCTGGAACGCGGCTACCGGCGTGGCCCAGCGGATGATCTCGTCCGCTGTTGTAGACGGCCGCGACGCCTTGAACAGTTCCCATTGATCGGGGTTGTCCAGGAACGCGTTCATCCCGTGGGTGATGGCATTCCGTGTTGTTTCGTTGCCAGCAACAACCAGCAGGGTGACGAAGAACCCGAACCCGTCCGGGCTCATCGACTCACCATCCGGGCCGGGTGTGACGAGCCTGGACACGATGTCGTCCTGCGGGGCGGCCAAGCGCTCGGCGGCCATCTCCATGAAGTAGAGGAACAGCTCGGTCGATGCGGTCTCCGGGTCGAGACTGCCTTCGGGGACGTCGTCGTAGCTCATCATGGCGTTCGACCACGTGAAGAGCTTGCGACGGTCTTCCTGCGGCACCCCGAGGAGCTGGGCGATTGCCTGAAGGGGCAGCTCGGAGGCGACCTGTTCGACGAAGTTGCCGCGCCCGGCCTCCCGAGCAGCGCTGACAATGGTGCGGGCCCGGCTGGTCAGGTCGTCGTGGAGTTGCTGCACGGCACGCGGCGTAAACCCGCGCGACACGATCGCGCGGTGCCGCGCGTGGTCGGGGTCGTCCTGGTTGATCGGGATGAGGCGCTGCATTTCGACCTGCTCCCGGGTGATCCCCTCGGGGAGCCGGATGATGGCGCCGTTCTCGTAGGTGGAGAACGCCTGGCTGTTCTTGGAGATAGCGAGGATGTCGGAATGCCGTGTGACCGCCCAGTACCCGGTGCCCGGGAATCCGTCGCGGGCGCCCTGCTCCTGCTCGATGAAGAAGACGGGGCGGGTCGCGCGAGCCTGCGCGAACGCCTCGTGCGGAATGCCGCGCTCCTGCACCAGCGGGTCCGTGAAGTCGATGGTTTCGAGAACGTTCTGGGTCACGCTGGAGCTCCTTGGTTCAGTCGGTCCGCCGCCACGACAGCGACGGAGGTGGCGGGTAGGTCAAACGGCGCAACGCATGACGGTCGTCAGCAGCTCATCGACATCGAGGTCCAGGTGCGGACCGAGGAGACCGCAGGCGCCGCGGTACATGAGGCCACCGGTGGCCAGCGTCAGGGTGTCGATCAGACCCGCGACCGGTTCCGGGCTGAGGACGAGCGCGTACTCATCGCGGATGATGTGGAGCAGCGTTTGACTAAGTTCCCCTAATCCGTCGCTGATGTCGAACGGCTCCTTGACGGGTCGATGAGTGACGACGTCGATCGCGGTCTGTACCGACGCACGGCAGATCTGGTGGAGCCGGTCGATCTGCGTGGTACTCGAGCGACGAGCAGCCACGAGCTCATCGAGCAGGCGGCCGGCGATGAACGCGATGTCCTCACGTCGGGGCCTGTCGTCGCGGTTGCGGCGCTCCCTACCCCGGGGGGTCTTCACGCCCATGAGTCGATCCGATCGCGCAGGCGGTCGAGGTGGCCCACGACCTCATCGGTTGCCTTGTCGGGCATCGGCCACATCACCTCCGTGATACCTATCCGCTCCCACTCCGCGACAGTGTCCGGAGTCGGCCGCTGCACTGCCAGATGGCGGACTTGGGGCTCTCCCTGACGACCTGCGGCATTCCAGGCAGCGTTCAGCTGGCCGATCTTGGCTTGCAGTTCGGTCTCGCGCGGGGTGGTCATCCAGCCGTCCGCGTTCTCGGCAATCCAGGCGAACGTCTTCGGACCGCCACCGGCTCCGATGACGACCGGCACCCGTCCCTGAGGCGGCTTCGGCCATGCCCAGGATGCGCCGAAGGAGATGAACTCGCCCTCGTACGCAGCTTCGTCCTCGGTCCACAGGGCGCGCATGGCCTCCAAGTACTCCTTGAGGACGGCCCGCCGCTTTGCCGGTGGAACATTGTGGTCGGTCAGTTCGTCGGTGTTCCAGCCGAAACCGGCACCGATCGTGACGCGACCACCCGACAGGTGGTCCAAGGTCGCGATCGTCTTTGCCAACGTGATCGGGTCGGATTCAACCGGGAGCGCCACGGCCGTCGAAAGCCCGATCTTCGACGTCACCGCTGCAGCGGTTGCCAGCGAAACCCACGGATCCAGCGTGCGCAGGTAGCGGTCATCGGGCAGAGTCTCGTCGCCGGTACCAGGGTGAGCGGCCGTGCGCTTGATCGGAATGTGGGTGTGCTCGGGTACGTAGATCGTGTCGAACCCGCGCTCCTCAGCGGCCGCCGCGAGAGTCGCTGGCGGAATACTTCGATCGGAGGTGAAGAGGGAGACGCCGTGGCGCATCACGTCGGCCTTTCTCGGAGATCGCTGACCAGAGATGTGACGAAGCAACTGTGCGTCCAGTGTCCATCGAAGTCAACAGTGTTGACAACACATTTCCTCTCAGGACCTCTTCATGCTGTAGGCCAGTCGATGAGCACCTGGATTGCGGCGCCGTAGAGCTCGATGAGCACGTCGCGGTCGGCAGCAGTGATGGCTTCGTCAGGAAAAATCGCGAGCGCATCGAGCAAGCCCGACAGCTGGGCTGCTACCAGCCGGGCACGCAGTTCCGGATTCGGCCCCGTCAGATTCGGTGCCAACGGCGTGACGAACATGTCCTGCTGCGCTTGAACGAGTCGCTGACGCACCAGCGATGAATCAGAGGCACGGACCAGGGCCCGGTAGGCACTGATCTGGGTCGCCTGCTGTGCCCCGAGGACGGAGTCGACGAGGCGCCGCCCCAAGCCGTCCAGCGCACCGGCGGTGATGTGCTCGAACTGGCCGATCATCGGCATCGTCTCGAGGAACAACTGCTCTTTCGAGCCGAAGTACCGGATGACGAGGGCTGAGTCTGTGCCCGCGTCGGACGCTACCGCGCGCACCGAGGTGCCGGCGAACCCGTGCTTGGAGAACAGCTTGGTCGCTGCATCGGCGATGGCGGCACGGGTCACGCGACCCTTCTCGCCGGTCGGCGCACGCGGCCGCGCAACACCCGGTGCCGCAGAGTCGAGGGCACCGAGGGCGTCGGCATTCATCCAGACCGACCAGCGGTGGTTGGTACGGCGACGCCTGCGGCAGCGCGACCCGCGCGGCGCCCGAAGTAGGAACCCTCGCCCAGCTGCGTTCCTGAGCAGTAGCCGGCACCGTCGAGTGCGATGTTGGTAGCACATGCGCCAGCGGCGTACAGGCCGACGATCGCGGTCCCATCCGCTCGCTGGACTTCGGCGTCGACAGTGGTGCGCAGACCGCCCATCGTGAACCCCGAATACAGCGCCTTCCCGAGTGAAAGGTCGAACGCTGCCCACGGCCCGCTGTCTTGGGCAACGAGCCAGTCCGGGTGCTTCATGAAGTCCGGGTCGCGTCCCGCACGAGCGTTCTCGTTGTATCTGCGCAGGGTCGCCACCAGGCTTCCCTTGGGCAGCCCGAGACCGGCTTCGATGTCTTCGACGGCCTCGTACCCGTCGATCAGCGGCGTCAGCGGCATCGTCGGCTCCTGAACGTGCGCGCTGTCAACGATGAGGAAGGCCGCACTGTCTGGTTGCTTCATCGTGAAGTATCCAGTCCGAGCGTGGTAGCTGTCCTCGGCAACGAACCGCTGGCCGTACTTGTTCACGATGACGCCGAACAAGTGCGAGGACGGCGGATAGAACGGTGCGGTGATGAACGACTCGTCCATGTGTCGGGTCTGGCCGCCTACGGACTGGCCGAGCCGGATTCCGAGACCGTCGTCGTACGTAGAGCCGAGCGGGATTAGCTTGCTGCCCAGTTCGGGGGTGAACTCCTTGACCATGTCGGGGTTGCCGACGAAACCGCCGGCGGCGATCACGACAGCGCCAGCCAGGACGACCCCTTGCTCGGCGAAGCTCTTCCAGCGAACGCCGACGACCCGGTCGTCATCGTCAACGAGGTTGGTGACCCCGGTTTCATAGCGGACCTGCACCCCTGCCTCTTCGCACCGATCTCGGAGAAGGTCCATCACCACCCGGGCTCCTTGGGTGTCGCCCGGCACGGGGATTTTATGCCCTCGCGGGGCCGGCTTCGCGATGTCGCGGTACGGCCAGAGCTTCTCGTTCCCGGTGAACATCAGCCCTTGGGTCTGCGGCTGGATGACGGCCTTGTGCCGGTAGTACGAACGTTCGAACGCGAACCCGAGGGCTTCGAGCCAGCCGAAGTGCTCGACCGACGACTCGCAGTAGGCCCGGATCTTTTCGTGCTCGGGGGCCTTCGACGAGGCCACCAGGTACTGGTACATGGCTTCGACAGAATCGTCGTGACCCGTCGCGACTTGGACCGGCGTCCCACCTCCGAGGTAGAAGTGGCCACCAGCCATGCTCGTCGTTCCGCCGTGCACGGCCGCGCGCTCGAGAAGCAGCACTCTCGCGCCTTCTCGCGCCGCCTCGAGCGCTGCGCAACCGCCGGCAATACCGAACCCGATCACGACCACGTCGAACGTCTCGTAGTCCGTTGCCTCGCTCGCAGCTACGGCCCTGGGGATCAGCAGACCAGGACGCGCGGGGCGATTCGAATCGTTCTGCGGTTCCGTCACGCATGAATCGAACATCCAACCAACGACCGATGTCAACACTGTTGACACGATCGTCTAGGCTTTGCGCCACAGCTCAGCGCCAGGAGGATTGACGTGCGGATCGACCTTCGACTCGATGCCTCACCCGTCGACGCCGTGACCCGCGCCGTTGCCCTCGAGCGCACCGGCATCGACGGCCTGTTCACCTTCGAAGGCGCCCACGACGTCTTCCTCCCACTCGCACTCGCGGCTTCGGCCACGCAATTGCCGATCATGTCCAACATCGCTGTCGCACTCCCCCGGAGCCCGCTGCACTTGGCGCACATCGCCCACGATCTGCACGCACTCTCCCGGGGCAACTTCGTGCTGGGTCTGGGGTCGCAGGTGAAGACCCACATCGAGCGCCGCTACGGGTCCACGTGGTCCGAACCAGCCAAGCGGATGCGCGAGACCGTTGCCGCCACTCGCGAAATTCTTCGCGCCTGGCACGAAGGCCGCCCGCCGGACTTCCACGGCGAGTTCACCCGCCACGACTTCATGCCGCCGACGTTCACCCCGGAGCCGCTGCAGTGGGGACCCCCTCCGGTCATGATGGGCGCGCTCGGCCCGCTGATGACCCGCACCGCTGGCGAGGTTTCGGACGGCCTTCTGGTGATGCCGTTCAACACGGCCAGGCATATCCGCGAGCGGACCCTGCCGGCGCTGCGCGAGGGCATGGACATCGCAGGCCGGGAGACCAGTGACGTAGCGTTTCTGCCCGAAGTCATCACCGCCGTCGGACGCACCGAGGAAGAGATCGAGCACGCCACTGAGGCCGCCAGGGCGCTGGTCGCGTTCTACGCCTCAACGCCGGCGTACCGGCCCGTCCTTGATGTCGAGGGTCTGGGAGACCTGCAGCCGTACCTGCAAGACCTCGTCCGACGCAACGACCGTACGGGGATGGCAGCAGCCATCGACGACGCCCTGCTCGACGAGGTCGTCGTACGCGGCACGCCCGATCAGTGTGCTGACCAGATCGCTGCGCGCTTCGGCGCCATCACCGACCGGGTCTGCGTGTACTTCCCGCACGGCAGCCCCGACCTCGACGTCATCCGCGATCTCGCCGCGGCCGTTCACGGCGCTGGGATCAGCCCCGAGGGAGCTTGAGGATTCGGGTGGCGATAACGTTCAACTGGACCTCGAGGGTGCCTCCTCCGAACAACATCGCCGGCATCCCGAGGTAGTCGGCAACGTACGGCGAGTCACCTTCGAGACCCAACGGCCCGACCATCCCGACGATCGCCCGTGAGCCATCGCGCTGAGCGAGCGCATTCAGGACCTTGTTCACGCTCAGCTCCGCCGACATCTGGCGGCCGGTCATCCGACCGAGGACGGTGCGTAGATTCATCGACGCCAGGCAGATCTCCCGGGCGACACCCTCACCGATCTCGGCGAGGATGTCGGGGGTCTGTGCGTGTCGACCGTCCTCATCGAGCAGCCGGCGCGCCAGGCGGGACGAACCGTAGCGGAGCTTGGCGCCCATGGTCAGGCGCTCGTTCGACAGCGTCGCGACCGCCAGCTTCCAGCCGTCGCCGGGCTCGCCGACCAGACACTCGTCAGGGACGAAGACGTCGTCGAGGAACACTTCAGCGAGCTCGGCCTGCCCGTTCACCTGGCCGATCGACCGAGCTAGCACTCCCTCGGAGCTCATCTCGACGAGGAAGTACGAGAGGCCTTGGTGCTTGGGTGCGTCGGGATCGGTCCGGGCGAGGCAGATGCCCCAGTGGGACTCGCACGCTCGCGAGTTCCAGACCTTCTGCCCGGTCAGTCTCCAACCGCCGTCGACGCGTACTGCTCGGGTCCGCAGTGAGGCGAGGTCCGAACCTGCCTCGGGTTCGCTGAACAGCTGACACCAGATCAACTCTCCACGCAGACTCGGGCCCAGGAACCGGTCACGCTGAGCATCGGACCCGTGAGCGACGAGTGTGGCCAGCGCCCAGTCGCCGACAATGAGCGTGGGCTGGGAGAGGCCTCGTGAGGCGAACTCGTCCGCGATCACAGCCTGCTCCTCCGGGCCCGCATTGCGCCCATAGGGCTCGGGCAGGTGCGGTGCGATCAGTCGCGCGTCGGCAAGGAGCCGCTGGCGGTCCCCGCCGGTCCATCGGCCCCACGGGTCGAGGTGGCGGTCATCCTCCGCCGGCATCGCCACGAATTCGTCGAGTACGGCGCCGACATCGGCACGCAGACGAGAGAGAACTTGCGGGTCGTCGACTCGCGACGACCGCTCCCGGTCAAGGGCCGCCTCGCCCAGGGCGCGAGCCCAATTCTTCGCTGGCCCGAACTCCGCGGTCAGTGCCAGCGCCTTTCGCTGATAGAGGTGGGCATCGTGCTCCCAGGTGATCCCGAGGGCTCCGAGCATCGTGATGTAGTCGAAGACGACGTCGAGGCAAGGTCCGGGGCCGGTCACGAACGCCTGAGCTGCCGCCAGCCTCCACTGGCTGCTGACCTGTTGGTCCGCGCGGGCGGCATCCCAGGCGGCCGCTACCGCAGCTTCCGTACGGACGAGCATCATCGCCGCTCTGTGCTGCAACACCTGGAACGCGCCCAGCGGCTTGCCGAACTGGTGCCGGCTGCGCAGGTGCTCGACCGCGGAATCGACAGCCCACGAAGCGATGCCTGCGGCCTGCGCACACGCTAGCGCCGCCATGGTCAGCGCAGCTCGGTCCTCGTCGAGCTCGATGACTTTCTCGGCTGGAACGTGGTGCCAGTCGAGTTCGAGCCGAGCTACTGAGAGAGTCAGATCAACCGGCTTCGTGTCGACGGTCTTGAAGTCAGCACCGGTGAGCACGAACCAGATCGGTCGGTTGGCGGACTGCGCGCGGGCGACGACGATGTCGACGTCGATGAGTCCGGGCACTGGGTCGCTCAAGCCGCTCACCCGGAACTCGCCGCCGTCTTGCTCGACAGCGGTGAGCCCGTCGAGCGCGACTGCGCCGACCGCGCCTTCGGCAAAGTCCTCCAGCCACGGCCTCGCCGCGTCGCTTGCGGACTTTGCAAGAAGGGAGCTGGCCAGCACGGTGGGCAGCCACGGACCGTTCATCAGGTGACGGCCGAACTGCTCGGCGACGACCGCGAGTTCCATCAGCCCGGCACCACCACCACCCAGGTCCTCAGGAAGGTGGAGTGTCAGGAGCCCCTGATCGACCAGGTCGCGCCATGCAGGGCCGAGATCGCCGACGGCGAGCTTCGGCAACAGCTGCCGGGTGACTGCCGTGGTCGCCCGACGCTTGCAGAGCTCGGCGGCGGCGTCGGCCAGGGCGTGCTCGGTCTCGGTGAGCGCGATCGGCATCAGTCAGCCTTTAGACGTTCTTCTGGGTGACGTACGTGCCGCCTTCGACCGGTGGCGGCCAGAGGGTCGACGGCATCTCCGCGTAGGTGTAGTGCCCGGGCACCGAGAGTCCAGAGACCTTCATCCGGTTCAGGAGGGTCTCGGGCGCCTTCCCGGAGGCCAGGATCGCCATCATGGTTTCGGCTGTGGACGGCATGTCGAACCAGTCGCGCTGCCAGGAGAACTTGAGCTTGTTCGTGTCCGCACCAGCGGTCTGGCGCTCGACTCCGAACCAGGATCCGCCGATGCCCCGGATCTCGTACTCCAGGCCCGTGGCGTCGTTGACGATTCCGGACTTCTGCTTCCAGAAGCCGATCACCATCGCGTTCTTCTCGTCGATCACGGTCGCGACGTAGTCGTAGTGCCAGCCATCGAAGCCGTCCATCTCGATCCCGATGGCGTAGTCGCGGATCTGGTCACGTCCCACGGCCATGAATTGCTCGTCTGGGGCGTACATCCAGCCATACGTGGCCTCGACGGCATAGTGGTCGGCCATGATCCGCCAGTCGCCGATGCGCTCGGCTTCGCGATTGACCGCGAGCCAGGAGTCCCAGAACTCCTCAATCTCGG
Organism: Marmoricola sp.; assembly: GCA_025965315.1. Lineage (GTDB taxonomy): Bacteria > Actinomycetota > Actinomycetes > Propionibacteriales > Nocardioidaceae > Marmoricola. Next base: position 15,409 of record JAOPXD010000123.1, on the reverse strand, counting down.
TGCGGGTGAGGTCCGTCATCGCCTTGTTCCATTCCTAGGTGTGGTGCCACGACGTGCGCCTGCGGTAACGCACGGATGCGGGACTTGCGAGCTGGATGACCATCTTCGACGTGTCGTCCTGATAGCTCTCCGGCGCTTGGACCATCTCGAAGGTGTAGTCCCGCAGCAGGACCGAGAAGATCGCCTTCAGTTGCATCATGGCGAAGGCATTTCCGACGCAACGGTGCTTGCCCGCACCGAACGGAATCCAGGTCCAACGGTTCTGAAGATCGGCTTGGTGGGGGTCGACGTACCGGCCCGGGTCGAACCGGTCGGGGTTCGGGAAGTCCTCGCCGATGCGGTTGGAGACCCGCGGACTCGCGGCGACCATCGTGCCGGCCGGCAGCAGGTGCCCACCGATCTCGTAGTCGGTCTGAGCGAGCCGGAGAAGGAGGATCAGCGGCGGATGCAGGCGCAGGGTCTCCTTGAGGGCCGCCTCCAGCTGCGGGATCGCGCGGAGGGCTTGGAACGAGACCTCCGAGCCGTCGGCGTACAGGTCGTCGAGCTCGTTGACGATCTCCGCCATCACCTCTGGGTGGCGGAGAAGCTCGATCAGCGTCCATGCCGCCGTACCCGAAGAGGTGTGGTGACCGGCGAACATGAGCGAGATGAAGATGCCGGTGATCTCGTCGGTGGTGAAGTGATCCGAGCCGTCCTCGCCCTTCAGGGAGATCAGGACGTCGAGCAGGTCGCGATCCTCCCGCGGAACAGTCCCGCGAAGGTGACGCTTGTCGATGATGGCCTGCACCAGCTCCACGAGCTTGATGCGCGCGGCGTCGCGAATCTGGAACGACTCGATGCCCTCCATATAGGGGTCGACGTAGGCGAGGGCATCAGTACCGCGCTCGAGATCGTGGTAGTACTCAGCGAACCGGCCGTCGAGCTCGCTGCGGAACGGCAAGCCGATCAGGCAGGCCGACGTGGTGTAGATGGTGAGCTCGGCGAAGAAGCCGAGGAGGTCGATCTCGCCCTGGTCGCCCCAGCTGGCGACCATCTGGTTGATCTCGTTCTCGATGGTCGACGCGTGGCCGCGCATCATCTCGCCCTTGAGAGCCTGAGCCTTCAGCATCTCCGAGCGGCGCTCGGGAGAGGCATCGAAGTTGACGCCTTTGCCGAAGATAGGCGTCATGAACGGGTAGGCGGATGCCTGGTCGAGGATGTCGTCCGGTGCGCGGAAGAACGCCTCGTTGGGCTCAGCCCCGGTGACCAGGACGACATCGCGGTCAGCCAGCCGGAAGCGACCGATATCGCCGCACTCGTCCCGGACCCGATGCAACAGGTCGATCGGGTCGTCGCGCAGGTCTTCGAGGTGACCGTGCTCGCTCTCGGGGAAGCGATGGGAGACCTCGGGGATTGCCGCAATGCCGCTGGTGGCGGCCCTCAGGGCGTTGCTCGACATCGGTCCTCCTTCATCGAAAGGCGGCCACGAGGAGCCGCCCGACCGATTAGAACGGAAACCCATACCGAATGTCAACACTGTTGACATGATGGTGGGTGAGTCTAGAGTTTCGTCCGTTCCGCCCGTTTTGCTTCGGCAGCTGCCGAGCACCCCAACCTGTGAGGTGTCATGAACCAGGCTGCTTCCAGCGCGCGTCCGATCACCATCGCCGACGTTCTCGAGGCGATGGCCGATGTAGTACCCGACCGGCACGCCATCGTGACGCTAGGAGCCGAGTACACCTACGCCGAGATTGACGAGCGTTCGACACGGTTGGCCAACCATCTGGCCTCTGCCGGCGTGCGGCCCGGCGAACACGTGGCGGTGCATTCAGCGAACCGGATCGAGTGGGTCGACGCCTTCTACGGCTGCCTCAAGGCACGCGCCGTACCGATCAACATCAACTACAAGTACTTGCACGACGAGCTCGCGCACCTGTACGGCTACGCCGACTGCGTTGCGGCGATCGTGGCCCCGGAGAACGTGGAAGCGGTCAACGCCCTCGATCTTCCCGAGCTACGTCACAGGCTGGTCCTGGGCACCGAGTACGACGAGGCGCTGGCGACAGCATCGACAGAACGGCTTACGGGACGAAGTGCTGAGGACCACTACGGCCTGATGACCGGCGGAACCACCGGCTATCCGAAGCTCGTGGTCTGGCGCAACGTGGACATCATCCTGGCTGCTCTCAACGCCGGAAGGTTCGGCGCTCCGTTCACCTCGGTCGAGGAGGTCGCCGCTGAGGCTGCAGCGAACGAGAGCCCGATGGTGATGCTCGCCTGCGGACCGATGATGCATGGTGGCAGCCAATGGATCATGGGCAACGGGCACGTGTCCGGTGCGATTGTCGCGCTGTACGACGAGCCCAATTCGATGCGGAGCGGATTCTCGACCTGGTACAGAAGGCTGGGGTGAACTCGTTGACGTTCCTCGGCGACGCGATGGGCCGGCCGGTCGCGCAGGCCATCCTGGCTCAGCCTGATCGTTGGGACCTCTCCAGCTTGGCCGCCGTGTCGAACGGCGCCGCGCCTCTCTCCGAAGGCGTGCGGGCAGAGATCCGCCGAGCACTGCCGGGCCGGTTCATCCTCGACTCGTACGGCTCCTCGGAGTCCGGCGCAACGGCGTCCCGCATCGACGACGGCTCCGAAGGTCCGCTCGGCGCCCCGAAGTTCGGGGCCGGCCCCGATATCGAGGTCTTCGATGAAGACATGAAGCCGTGCCCGGTGGGGGTTGAAGGAATGCTCGGGCGTACCGGGCCGATCCCGCTGGGCTACTACAAGGACGCGGTGAAATCGGCGGCTACCTTCAAGACGGTCGACGGCGTCCGCTGGTCTGTTCCCGGCGACTTCGCGCGACGCGAGGTCGACGGTTCCATCACGGTGCTGGGTCGTGGCTCGGTGTGTATCAACACCGGCGGCGAGAAAGTCCATCCGGAGGAGGTGGAGGCCGTCCTCCTACGCCACGAGGACGTGTTCGACGCAGCGGTCGTCGGGGTGCCGCACGATCGCTGGGGCCAGCAAGTGACCGCGCTCGTCACACGAAACGAAGGCTCTGCTGTCACCGAGGACGCACTGCGGGAGCACGCGAAGAGCCTCATCTCCAGCTACAAGGTGCCGAAGCAGATCTTCTTCGTCAACGAGGTGCCCCGGACGCCGGTGAGCAAGGTCGACTACCGCACCAGCACGGAGCTCGCAGTCAGATTGTCGACGCAAGCTCAGAGCTGATGCTTCAACCACGCCACAGCTGAGTCGGTGTAACTCGAGGCGGCTGCGGAACGGCGCGCGATGGCCTCGAACCATGGAAGCCACCCGGCACGACCGTGAGTTCGACAGCGCCACCACTCGACACCATTCGCTCGGCAAATCGTTCGATCTCGTCGTGGAACAGGTCTACGTCGCCGACCCCGAGCCATCTCGGCGGAAGCCCGGAGACATCACTCGCACGAGCTGGCGATGCGTACGGCGAGACGCCCTCGCTGCCGGGAGCCTGCGCAAGGTAGGCCCTCCAGGCGTGGTGGTTGAGGTCGTTGGTTCCCACCGCCCGGCGGGGTTCACACTGGTCAGTCCTGGCTGCGGTGGCGTCGTCCAGCATCGGCGCGAAACTGAGGGCCAACCCACCGCCAGCGCTCTGGCCACCGAGGGCGATCGGACCACTCGCCGTTCCGAGGTCGTTCGTCGGGCCGGTCAGCCAGCTCCACACCGCCTTGCAGTCGTCATGAGCTGCCGGAAAAGGGTCACCTGGCGCAAGCCGGTAGTCCGGCGAGACAACGGCGCAGTCCAGATCCCTGGCGACGGTCTTGCACGCATAGTCGTCCTGCCGTGGATGGCCGATGACATAGCCACCGCCGTGCAACCACAACAGCGCTGACCCAGCACCATGCGGTTCCGACGTCTCTCCGGGAGATAGAGCCGCACAGCGACGCCACCGATTCTGCGCCGCACGACCCGAACTCCCGATACCCGGGGAATGGGCATGACGCGAATAGCCAGACGCGTCAGGGCACGCGACAGAGCCGACCCGGTCCGCGGTGTTGGCGCGCGGCGGGCCGCGCAGTCAAGGTCGGAGTCGTCCAGCACGCCCGACCCTAGGCCTTCGATGGGGCGCTGATCCGCGACCCTTTCACCCGGTGCTGATTCCGTTGCACAGGTACTTGGTGCCGCCGTACGCGGTGAACTTTCCCTGGGCGACCGTCATGAAGCGTACGCACTGCGCTGCGTGCTTGGCCCCTACGGACATGGGCACATGCATTCCCCCGCCGGTCCAGTTCTTCACGGTTCTTAGCTTCGCCACGAGACTCGAGCGCGTGAGTTTTCCTCCGAGACTCAACGCTTCCTGAACGAACAACTTGGCCGCAGACCACGCGAAGAGTCCGGGGAATGCTGGAGTTGCGCCAGGCGCCACCTGCTGGAGCCACTGCAGGTAGGTATCGAGTTCCGATTGACGCTCGTTGAACGGCATGAAGGTGATGGAGAGGTAGACGCCGTTGGCGACGCTTCCGGCATCTTCAAGGAATCCCTGGTCATAGATCGACTGGTCGAAGAATCGAATCTGAGGGCTAAACGCGTCCGCCTGCATCGCCTGTAGTAGGCGAACTCCTTGCTGGTATCCGCCGAGGAACTGAACGAATTGAACGCCCTTGCTCTTCATCTGCTCGACGTACGGGCCGTAGTTGAAATCCGCGACATCGATCGGTGACGTGTAGACCCAATCCATGCCGCGCCTTCTGCCGACATTGATTTGAACCTGGGCGTTTGTCGCAGCCGCACCGGTGTTGATGTAAAGGAAGGCAGCCTTCTGGGTTGCGGCCTTGTTCCTCTTGATCCAGAAGTCGTACGTCTCGTTGCTGAACTCGCCCTGTCCGCTCGTCTGGATGCCGAAACAAGTGCTGCACGCATTGCGTGCAGGGGTAATGGCGGCACTGAGGATGTCTGGAAGTCCACAGTTCTGAGCTGCCTGAGCTCCCCCAGAGTCGAACGCTGACATCGAGCCAACTGCGGCGAATACGTCCGAGCACATCGACACGTACGACGTCTGGTTCGCACCAGCATCGGTACGGGAGTCGTAGGTATCGAGCGCGAGTTTGCGTCCGCAGATACTGGAGGTTGCATTGAAGTAAGCGACATAGGCTTTGACCGCCTGTTGCGCAGAAACGAACAATCCCGGGATCGGGCCGGCGATGTCTGCAGTGTTTCCAATAGTGATGGTCTTGTCGGTGACACCGGTCTGGTTCTTGAGACCAGCGCAAGAGGCGGCCGGCACCTTGGTGCCATTGTCGCCGGACGAGCTCGGTGCGTTGCCAACACTGGTGGCCCCGTGGCTCTTCCCGGACTGCCCAACATCTCCGGTACCAGTGTTGCCGACCGAGCCAGGAGCATTGGACGCGTTCGCACCAGGGCCTACGAGTTGGCCTGCGCTCTGAGAGTTTGACGATGCATCGCTCTGACCAGGGCCTTGTCCGAGAACGGCGGCGTTCGCAGACCGTGCCTGTTCCGGGCTGACTACTGACCCTCCGCAGGCAGCTACGACGATCAGCAGTGCAAGCGCCAGCGCGGCCACAGGAAGCCTTGAACGAATCTTGCGACCAGATCCGGTTGAGTAGCCCATTGAGTCCCCTGTAGCTGCGTGAGGTGATGAGTGGTTCTCGCTCCCTGCCGATTACACAGACGGCAACCCACATATGTCAACAGTGTTGACATGCTTCTTTCAACAGTGCTGCCCGTCGCTCAGGCGTGCACGTGGCGCGACGCGTTTCTCCGATACGGGCGCCCCTCCGCTCGGCAGAGCCATCCCGGGAAGAGGAAGTGGATTTTTGAGAGCCGACGGCCCCATCGAGGCCTGGTACGTCTTCGCCGACGACCTTCTCTTCGTGATCGATGCTGACCGGACCGACGACCGACGCTCGATCAGCGGGCCGTCGGGCGTGGTCGGTTCGGAGACCGTCAAGTTGCTCGTCGAAGGCCGATGACGACCGCGGAACCGCGCAGCGTGAAGATTGTCAGGCATGATGCCTCTGTGCCTAAGGCGATGAAGCAGAGCGACGAAGCCGATGTGGTCGAGCTGAAGGGGGCCGCGAAAACCCGTCAGGCGATCTCCGATGCAGCCCGCGAGTTGTTTGCTCATGAGGAGTACGCAAATGCGTCTGTTCGGAATATTGCTTCGAAAGCTGGTGCCGACCCGGCTCTGGTGATTCGATACTTCGGCTCGAAAGAGCAACTGTTCTTGGAAACCGTTCAATTCGAGGGCTTCTTTGAGCTGGCGATGGCTGGCCCGCTGGAGGGTCTCGGCGAGCGCATCGTGAGTGCATTGCTGAGCGACCAGCGTGACGCCGGATTCTCGGCCTACCGGGCGATGATGCGCGCATCTGGGAGCGAAGTCATCCGACGCCGCCTGCTCGAAGCTATCCACGAGATGTTCGTCGAGCCGCTCGCTCCCCGCTTGAAGGGGCCGGACGCGGCGCTTCGCGCACGCCTGGTCGCAGCTCAGCTCGCTGGCCTCATTGACGGTATCGCCATCCTCGAGGACGCCGAACTTGCCGCAACCGATCGCAAGCGTCTCTCTGAGGTCTACGGGGCCGCACTCCAGGGGCTCATCCAGCCGTAGGGGCATCAAAGGCTGAAGGGACGCCGTCCACTGAGGCAGCGGTCGACTACGGCGTCAGGCTCTGGTGGGGATCTGCTGAACCGTGCCGCCATCAACGACGAATTCGGCTCCGGTCGCGAATGAGGACTCGTCACTGGCGAGGAACAGCACAAATGACGCGACCTCCTCGGGGCGTCCCGGCCGGCCTAGCGGGATAGGGATCATGTCGGCCGGCATCGCGTCTGTTGCCGGAGTGCTGATGCGGCCGGGGTGGATCGAGTTCACGCGAACACCATGCGGGGCGAGCTCCATCGCGACGGACTTGGTGAGTCCACGAAGGCCAAACTTTGCGGCGATGTATCCGTGCGCGTAAGCCGTGCCACGGAGCCCGTCGATGCTCGACGTGTTGATGATCGAGCCGCCGCCGGCGGCGATAATCGAGTCGGTCGCTGCCTTGATACCCAGGAAGGGGCCCGTGAGGCAGATGTCGAGCATCTGTTGCCACTGCTCACGCTTGTATCGCTGTATAGAGGAGAGGTTGAAGATGCCGGCATTGTTGAACAGGACGTTCAGCTTGCCGAATTCTCTGGTAGCTAGTTCGACTGCGTTCTTCCAGTCTTCCTCGCTAGTGACGTCCAGCCGGATGTAGCGCGCGGCCTTGCCGAGGTCAAGGGCCAGCGCCTTCCCTTCGTCGTCGAGAAGATCGCCGATGACGACCTTCGCGCCCTCGGCAACGAGTACCCGGGCGCTGGCTTCGCCGATGTTGCGGGCTCCTCCGGCGATGAGGACAACCTTGTCGTCTACGCGTCCCATCGGTTTCCTATCTGTGGTGTCGTGGCAGTTCGGTTGGACAAGGACGTGGCAAAGATGCCGTCAGCGGTAATGAACGGCAGGTCAAGCGGGGTCCGAATGCCGGGCGCCGCGTCGAGGACCACCGGGATGGCGTTGACCATGCGGCCAGCGGCCGAAGCAATAGCGGCGTAGTTGTGATCGCCGAGGCGGCTTGTGGGGCATACGTCGACGACGTACGACGGCTCGCCGATGACCTCGACTCGATACGAGCCGCCGTCCTGGGCGGGCTGCGGCCAGTCGGGACGCAGATCGGGCCGGAGCCTGGTGGTGTGGTCGACGACGATGACGGGCTTGCCCGCAGCTATCCCCGTGATCCTGAATCGGACCGCAGCAACACTGCCCCTGGCGATGGTGCCGGCCGCGACATCGAAATCTTCAGGTGCGGCTTCCTGCTCGAACCACTCCGTGATCTCGTCGAGTTCGAGACCGAAGCCCGTCGCGAGCTGCCGAATCGACGGCCCCCAGGCGGCGGTGAGCATTCCTGGCTTGAACTGCATCGCCACCTCACCGACCGGCAGGCCGAACCCCATCACATCGAACAGCACCGGCGCGCCGTCATACGACGCATAGTCGGCGATCTCGGAGCACACGATCTGCTCGACGTACTGGCACGTGCTTGCAATGGCGAAAGGAAGCATGTCATTGACCCAGCCGGGATCTACTCCGGTGACGAACAAGCTGACGCCTTGCTCTGCGCAGAGGGCTTCGAACGGCTCGACCAGCGAGTTCGGGAGCGTACCCCAGGGATACAAGTACGGGACGGGAGAGGTCGCGACGACGTTCGCACCGGCGCTAAGGCACGCCTTGAGGTCTTCAAGCGCATCGAAGAAGCGCATCTCCGCCAGAGCGCAGTACGAAACCACGTCGGGCTTCAATTCAAGCGCGGCAGAGAGGTCGCTCGTCGCACGGATCCCAGTCGCAACTCCACTGTCGCACAGCTGAGCTGCGTCCTTCCCGACCTTGTCGGGATCAGATACGACTAGCCCGACGAGCTCGAACCGAGGATCTTCGACCAACTGGCGCAACGCGATGCGTCCGACGTTTCCCGTCGCAACATGCAGCACTCTGATGGACACGGCAAATCCTCTTCAGTTTCTTCGAATACTCGCGCCAGAAGGTGTTGATCTACGACGAGCAGACCGGGCGCCAGATGTTTGACAGGCAACCTGAAGACGCGACACTTGTCAACACTGTTGACGTTTGGTCGGCGTCTGGACCATCCGGATCGGAGACCTGATCCGAAACGAACCCGCGCCTTCGAATCCAGTCGGGATTTCGAACTCGCACTACCGTTCTGGCGGGGCGGTAGTACCGGTCTGACGGAACGTTCAACGCTGTTGAACATGATGGACGATGGCGCGATTTCGTTGACTCTCCACCGTGAAATCGACCGTCCGGCTCGTCCTCGCGTGGCCAATCTGTTGCCCAACGACTCCGGACCGAAATGGCGAAGACCTCCTGAACTGCGTTTCCGCAGGTCAGGAGGCCTTTTCCATCTGTACCCCCGACGGGATTCGAACCCGCGCTACCGCCTTGAGAGGGCGGCGTGCTAGGCCACTACACAACGGGGGCGTGGAGCGGACGTGACTCTATCTGCTGCTTCCAGAGGGAGCCAAATCGTCGTACTCGCTGGGATACAAGGACTCGAACCTTGACTAACTGGACCAGAACCAGTCGTGCTGCCAATTACACCATATCCCACTAAATCGGTCCGACTGTCGAGGCTGTCGGACCGAGGTGAAACCTTACACGGCCCGGCTCGTGGGCAGCAAAACGGATCCCGTCTTCGACGATGTGATCCCCATCCTGCGCGCGACCACGAGGACCAGGACGAGGAAGACACCGTTCTGCGTGATCGTCAGCGGGATGTCCCACCACGACGCGCTCGACGTGGTCAGCACGTCGTCGATGTTGCCCAGGCTCAGCGCCAGCCCGAACGAGACCAGGTTGTTCCAGATGTGCAGGGCGATGCCGGCCTCGAGCCCTCCGGTGCGCAGCACGATGTAGCCGGCCAGCAGCCCGAAGGACAACCGGTCGAGGAACAGCGGTGCGTTCTGCACACCGTGCGCCAGGGCGAACAGCAGCCCGCTCGCCAGTACCGCGACCCACGGACGACGGCTCAGTGCCCCGAACGCCTGCAGCAGGTACCCCCGGAAGGCGAACTCCTCCCCGATCGCCTGCAGCGGCGTGGTCAGCAGCACGACCACACCGAGCGCGACCAGGCGTGAGGTCAGGTGGTTGGGGTGGTCGTCGAGCCCGTTCTGGTCATGCGGAAGCAGCTCGCTCACCAGCAGCTGGGCGACGATCGCGATCACCGCGACGCCGAAGCACGCCCAGAAGAAGCGCCACCGGATCCTGGACATCACCGAGACCAACCGGGCCGCGGGGACACCGTGCAGGAACCGCACCAACACGCTCGCGAGCACGATCATCGACGCGAGCGACAGGTTCACCGCCAGCAGGCCCTGCCAGACCACGTGCTTGAGCGCGGCAGCCTGGTTGTACGCCGCGCTGAACGACCCGGTGTGGTCGAACCCGACACCGATCAGCAGGACCGGGATCGCCACCAGTGACGATCCGAGAAGGAGCCAGAACGCGATCATCAGCACACCGATGACCACACGCCACCAGGCGTAGCTGGCGGTACGCAGCGTCAGCGCGTACGTCTCCGGACCCTCCGGCTCCCGGTCCCCCACAATGACCGGGTGCTCAGACCAGGACGGAGTCGAGGCGGCGCAGCGACTCGTCACGACCGAGCAGCTCGAGCGACTCGAACAGCGGCGGCGAGATCTTGCGCCCGGTGATCGCGACCCGGACCGGGCCGAAGGCGTTGCGCGGCTTGAGGCCGAGCTCGTCGACCAGCGCTGCCCGCAGCGCCTCCTCGATCGTCGCCGTGCTCCACGAGGACAACCCTGCCAGCGCCTGCCGGGCTGCCGCGACCACGACTCGTCCGTCGGTGTCGAGCACCTGGGCCACGTCGGCCTCGTCGTAGGTGACCTCGGTGGCGAACAGGAAGCCCAGCATCTCGGGAACCTCGGTGAGCTTGCCGATCCGCTCGGCGACGAGCGGCATCGCGAGCTCGAGGAGCTCGGTGTCCGACTCGGACATCGGATCGCCGACGACCCCGGCCGCCTTCAGGAACGGCAGCGCCCGCTTCGTGATCGCCTCGATCGGCAGCATCCGCATGTGCGCGGCGTTGATCGCCTCGGCCTTCTTCAGGTCGAACCGGGCCGGGTTGGGGTTCACCCGGGCGATGTCGAACGCCTCGACCATCTCCTCGAGGGTGAACACGTCCCGGTCATCCGCGATCGCCCAGCCGAGCAGCGCCAGGTAGTTCAGCAGCCCCTCGGGCAGGAAGCCCTGGTTCCGGTAGGCCATCAGGTGCGCCTCGGGGTCGCGCTTGGAGAGCTTCTTGTTGCCCTCCCCCATCACGTACGGCAGGTGGCCGAACCGGGGCGTCGTCTCGGCGACGCCGATCGCGATCAGCGCGTCGTACAGGGCGATCTGGCGCGGAGTGCTGGAGAGCAGGTCCTCGCCGCGCAGCACGTGGGTGATCTTCATCAGCGCGTCGTCGATCGGCGCCACCAACGTGTAGAGCGGGTCGCCGTTGGCGCGCGCCAGTGCGAAGTCCGGCACGTTGTCGGTGTGGAAGGTGATGTCCCCGCGAACCAGGTCGTCGAAGGTGATCTCGCCCTCGGGCATCCGGAACCGGACCACCGGCTGGCGACCATCGGCGACGAACGCGGCCGTCTGCTCCGCGGTCAGCTCGCGGCAGAAGCCGTCGTACCCGAGGATCTTGGAGTCGGCCGCCTTCCGGCGCGCGGTGACCTCGTCGTTGGTGCAGTAGCAGTCGTAGGTGAAGCCGCCCGCCTTGAGCCGGGCGAGGACGTCGAGGTAGATGTCGGTGCGCTCGCTCTGCCGGTACGGGGCGTAGGGACCACCGATGTCCGGGCCCTCGTCCCAGGTCAGCCCGAGCCAGCCCATCACCTCGAAGAGCGAGTCGTAGCTCTCCTGGGTGTTGCGTTCCTTGTCGGTGTCCTCGATCCGGAACACGAAGGTGCCGCCGTGGTGACGGGCGAACGCCCAGTTGTAGAGGGCCGTCCGGGCCAGCCCGACGTGCGGCGAGCCGGTCGGGCTCGGAGCCATCCGGACGCGGACGCCAGCAATCTTGTCAGTCACGCAGCTTCACCTTGTTCGTCAGGTTGCCGATGCCGGCGATCGAGACCTCGACCTCGTCGCCGGGCAGCATCGGACCGACACCCGAGGGGGTACCGGTGAGGATCACGTCGCCGGGCAGCAGCGTCATCACCGAGCTCACGTACTCGATCAGCGCCGGGACGTGGTGGATCATGTCGGCGGTCGTCCCGTCCTGAACGAGGTCGCCGTTCAGGTAGGTCCGGATGGCCAGGTCGGAGACGTCGAGCTCGGTCTCGATCCACGGCCCGAGCGGGCAGAAGGAGTCGAAGCTCTTCGCCCGGGTGAACTGGACGTCGGAGCGCTGCAGGTCACGAGCGGTGACGTCGTTGGCCACCGTGTAGCCGTGGATCACGTCGGCGACCTTGGCAGCGGGCACGTCCCGGCAGATCCGGCCGATCACGACCGCGAGCTCGCCCTCGTAGTGCACCTCGGTGCTCTGCCGCGGGTAGAAGATCGGGTCCAGCGGCCCGCTCACGCTGGTGTTCGGCTTCATGAACATCAACGGCTCGGCAGGTGCCTCGGAACCCATCTCGGCGGCATGGGCGGCGTAGTTCTTGCCGATCCCGATCACCTTGCTCCGTGGCAGCACCGGGGCCAGCAGGCGCACGTCGGCAAGCGGGACCTCCACCTGGGTGAGCTGGAGACCGACGTACAACGGGTCGCCCTGGAGCGCCACGATCACGCAGTCCTCGTCGGGGATGCCGTGCTCGTCGACCTCGCCTGTCACCACCCCGAACTGGGGGTCTTCTCCGGTCGTGAACCTCGCGATACGCACCAGGTGAGCCTATCGGTCGGTAGCGTCCTGGTATGCGCCCCTCCCAGCGTTCTGTTCTTGCTGCCCTGCTCGCCCTGCTCCTGGTGGGACTCCTCCAGCCGCTGCAGAGCGCGAGCGCGTCCGACCCCGCCCGCGACCGGTCCTGCGGCTGGGTCCTCGAGCCGAGCGCGGACAAGGAGAACATCCTGTTCCCCGACCTGGCCACCCGTTACCTCGGCGCCCTCGTGCCGGTGCCCGCAGGCGGTTCGATCGAGATCACCGGACAGTTCCCGCACGCGCGCTACATGTCGTTGCAGACCTACAGCGTCGCGCTGCAGACGGCGAGCAACCTGCGCGACGACCAGATCGAGCCCGACCCCGGCTCGACGAACCCGTTCCGGGTCGGCGCAGACCGGACCGCGATCAAGCGCAGCTACACGATCCACATCGTCAACGGGCGCGCCCCCGCCAGCGGCGGACCTGCCAACACCCTGTACAACAACAGCACCGACGGCACGAAGTACGGGTTCGCGCTCGCGTACCGGATCTACCTGCCTGACAGCGGCACCGGTCCCTTCGGCGGCGTGGCCGCACCCGGCCTCGCCATCGTGCTCAAGGACGGCACCAGGATCCAGCTGCCGACCTGCCCGGACCCGCTCCCGAACCTGATGCCGGCCACCGATTTCCTGGCGGGCCTCGGGCTCGGCCTGCCGTTACCGCCGACAGGACTGCTCGCACCCCAGGAGCCGCACTTCATGCGCTACGTCAACGTGGTGCAGAGCTACGCCACCGACCCGACGGAGAACCAGTACACGTCGAGCACCCTGACCCCGCTGATCGCGATGCTGACCGGCAAGCTGCCGGGTGGACTCGGGGAGAACGCCGACAACAAGTACGTCTACGCCTACCTCTCCCAGGAGTGGGGCAAGGTGCTGCTGCTCCAGGGCAGGATGCCGACGACTCCGCGGACCTACGACGGGGAGCCCGTGACGACCAGTGGACAGCAGCTGCGCTACTGGTCGATGTGCACGGCCAACCGGACCACCCAGACCTACGGCTGCGTCAACGACGAGGACGTCCAGGTCGACCGGAACGGCTACTTCACGATCGCGATCTCGACCGCGGCTGACAGGCCTGCCAACGCCACTGCTGCGTGCGGCGTGTCCTGGCTGCCCTGGGGCCTCGACCCGAAGGGCATCGCCTACATGCGCAACATGCTGCCGCGCGCCGACTTCACCCACGCCGTCCAGGACGCGACCTTCGGAACCGAGAAGCAGGTCATGGGTGACTACTACCCGACGGGGACGTACTACGCCACGCCGAAGACCTTCGAGCAAGCGGTCGGCTGCCACGCCGGCTCCTGACCCGCATACGCTTCCTGGCGTGCAGTTCCTCCCCCGCTCCGAGTGGCTCGAACGTGCCCGTGCGCACGCCGAGCGGGTTGACGTGTGGATCCAGCCGCACCTGGAACGCCGGCGCCGCGGCGAGTCGCACCCGGTGCACGACTTCCTGTTCACCTAATATGCGCAGCGACCCGCAGCCCTGCGGCGTTGGCACCCCGGGTACGGCGTCGCTCTCCTCGACGCTCCCGAGTACGACGACCTCAAGGGGTACGCCGCCGCGAGCGTCACGGCGGACTACCTCGTTGCGCAGCGCCCGGTGATCGACTCCATCCACGCCTTGCTCGTCGCCACCGCCTCCCGGCCGGCGAACCTGGGCTGCTTCGGCCTGCACGAGTGGGCGATGGTCTACCGGACCGAGGACGTGCGCCACGACTGGCCGCTGCGACTCGGCACCGGCGGGACCGACACCGTGGTGGAGAGCCACCGGATCGGGTGCTCGCACTTCGACGCGTTCCGGTTCTTCACCGAACCGGCGCGACCGCTGAACCTGCTGCAGCCGGGATCCGACGACCGGGTCGCCTTCGAGCAGCCGGGCTGTCTCCATGCCGGGATGGATCTGTACAAGCACGCCTTCCGACTCAGCCCACTGATCCCCAGCGAGCTGGTGGCCGACGCGTTCGCCCTGGCCTGGGACATCCGGACCCTCGACATGCGCGCCGCGCCGTACGACTTCACCGGAGTGATCCTCGACCCGACCAGCGAGCCGTGGTCACCCGTGATGATCGAGACACCGGAGGGCAAGGCCGAGTACGTCGCGATGCAGCGAGAGTTCAGCGAGCGCGGCGAACCGATCCGACGGTCCCTGATCGGCGAGTGCGAGCGCCTCCTGGGAATCGACCCTGAGTGGGGACGGACAGTGTCGCCGACGAGCTCACAGGCTCACCGCGGGTGACTACTTCGCGGGTACCGCCTCGACGTCGGGGTCCGTCGCAAGCTTCGTCATCTGGGCAAGCGACGAGCTGAAGACTGCCGCCGGGTCCAAGCTCTTCGGAGCGACCACAGTCTCGGTCACGCTCGTCATGGAACCGCTCGGATGGAAGACGCGAACGTTTCGTTCGACGCGCAAGTCGGGCAGGTCACCGTCTGTCAGCGACTTGACGTCGGCGGGGCTGTAGATCCCGGATCCCAGCTGCGAGTTCAGCCGAAGAACCACGACCGTCGTCACGGCCGTGCCGCCGTCAGGGGCTTTGCCAGTGTCGCAGCTGAGAAGTGACGCGCCGAGGACCGAGTCACATCGCGTCGTCGGTGAATCCGCGCCCTGGCCGGACGGGCCGACGTACAGCTTCCAGGAATGCGTGCTGTCCGACCCGAAGCTGACATCAAGCGACCTTGCGTCATCTACGTGTCCCGCTGCCAGCCGCGCCCCGTGTGACGAGAACGAAGCGACGGTTGCCGGGCCCAGGTCCGAACCTCCCAGGAAGTTGCGGGTCGCGGACACCATCGTGCTCGGGAAGTCGGCGAGACTTGCCGCAGGCGTGACAGGCACCTGCGAGTCCTGTACGGCGTGATGACGGGAGAGCGCAACAGCCGCGCAGACGCTCACCGCCACCAGTACGGCGGCGCCCGTGGCGGCCAGCGTTCTTCGACCGGAAGTCAGTCCGGGCGACGTAGGCGCTGTCTCTGGGTTGTTGTTGATCTCTTTGGTGA
>JAOPXD010000134.1 GCA_025965315.1 Marmoricola sp. | reverse complement strand
CGGTGAAGGTGCGGGAGCCGACTACCATCCAAGGGTCACGCCAGATCGGCACCGCGACCCGGCGTGGCGTGATCTGCGGCGGTGCGGCCCAGACCCGCTCCGCCTCGCCCAGCCAGTCCGGGGCGTCCCAGCCCATGGCGGTGATCAGCCGGCGCATCGAGGTGAACGCCTGGCCGACGGTCTCGATCTGCGTGACCCAGACCGGCACACCGGCCTCGCGCAGGCGGGTGACGTCCAGCTCGCGGTTCTCCTCGCGGTTGGCGATGACGAGGTCGGGCGCGACGTCGGCGACGGCACGGCGGTCGGGGTTCTTGGTGCCGCGCACCCGGGTGACGTCGAGACCGGCCGGGTGCGTGCACCAGTCGGTGGCGCCGACGAGACTCGGGGCGGGTGGCCGCGACGGCCTCGGTGAGGGATGGCACGAGCGACACCACCCGGCGCACGGGGCGGGGCGAGGTCGACGGGGTGGCCGAGATCGTCCCTCATGGCCGTCGACGCACTCCCATGGAACCGCTCACCGGCGCGGGCCACGCGAGGTCGTCGGCCTTGAAAGCGTCGTCGATCAGCATGGCGATGTCGTCGGGGAACGGCACGGGGCGACGCGCCGACATGTCGATGTGCACGATGGTGAACTCCATCGTGCACGACAGCTGTCGGCGGCTGCGGTTGAGGATCAGCGCCGTGCCGTGCAGTACCTTGTCGGACCGCTCAATGAGCCGGACATGGACCGAGAGCGTCTCTCCCTCGAGGATCTCGGCGAAGTACCGCAGGTGGTGCTCGGCGGTGAACGTCGACATGCCGCGATCGGGAAGGTAGTTCTCGCCCATGCCCAGGTCGCCGAGGCACCGCTGCCAGATGGCGTGCCCACCGACCTCGAAGTAGCGGCCGATGTTCATGTGGCCGTTCTCGTCGATGTACTCCAACGGGACCACCCGGTGGTCCTGTGCGGCCAGCTCCAGCACCTGGTCGTGGGTAGGGGTCGTCATGCGGCCCGCATCGTCTGCTGGGCGCCTGGCGTGCGTGCGATCCCGTGCTTGCAGGACACCGAGGTCGCGGCCAGCGCTGCCGATGTTGCATGAGTCACTGATCAGATCCCGAGTCGGCTCGATCGCCCGTCGCGTCGGCTCCCGCCTTGGGCACCAGCAGGACGTAGAAGCATCGTAAGGGCGCATCGGTCGTGGACCACAGGGTGTGTCGCGAGCCGGGTGGGATGGCGTAGGCGTCGCCTGCCGTGACCGGTGTCCGTTCGTCGCCGATCCGCAGGACGCCCGTGCCACTGACCACGAACTGAAGCTCGGTGTGGGGGTGCCCCTCGCGTGACTCGGGGTCCTCGGTGCCGGAGGGTGCTGGGTACTCGGCCACCCCGGTTGCGACATCCACCGGGTCTTCCGGATGACTCGTCTCCACGAGACGCCAATCCGTGGCGAATGGGAAGGTCGCAGGAATCACGTCATTCACTGTGCGAGGGGTCATCTAAATCTCCTGTCAGGTGGAGGGCTGGGGCGAGTGGCCCGGTGGTGTCCCGGGCCATGTCGAGCCGGCGACGCCGTGCATGAGGACGTCCCAGAAGTTGTAGGCGATCTCGCGGGTACGGAGGGCGCCGCCCGACCGGTACCACTGGTACGCCCAGTTGCACATGCCGAAGAGCGCGAGCGTCGCCATGCGAGGGTCCGTGCGGCGGATCGTGCCCCGGTTCATTCCACTGATGAAGAGGTCCTGCACGGCCATCTCGTACTGGTCGCGCTTGGACCGGATCGAGGGCTGGGCCTCGATCGGCAGCTCACGGTGGTGCTCGAAGAAGACGCGCACATGTCCCTTGTGTGTCTCCATCAGCTCGAGGATGTCGCCCATGATCTCGAGTAGCAGCTGCTCGGGAGCCAGGCTCGAGCGCGCTCGTTGGGCGTGCCGTGCGAGGAGGAGGTCGATGAACTCCTCGTGGATCGCCAGGAGCAGTTCGTCCTTGCTCTGGAAGTAGTAGTACAGCGACGTCTTGGCGATGCCGACGGCCAGAGCGATGTCCTCCATCGACGCCTGGGAGTACCCAGACACGTCGAACAGGTCGGCGGCTGCGTTGACGATCTGCTTGCGGCGCTCCGGCCCAGGAAGTCGCCGCCGCCGCGCAGGCCCGTCGGCCGACGTGGGCGGGGTGGTGGTCATGTCTTCGGACACTACCGACGTTTGAGTCGGTTTGTACAGCGATTATCCGGCATCCCAGAGATTCTGCTGCAGACATGTTTGCCGCCACCAGAAAGGCCCTTGACATCGCAGGCTGTCTGACTACAGTGACGTGGAACACTTTAACCGTCTGGTCAGACGGTTAGCGATCTCGAGAAAGAGGCAGTGAATGCTCGACGGGTACAGCAGGTTCGAGTTCGAGCTCGACGACGACAAGGTCCTGCACGTGACGATGGCTGGAGCCACGGCGATCAACGCCGTCGACGAGGTCATGCACACCGAGCTGTCGCGTCTCTGGTTCGACATCGATGCCCAGCCTGACGTCCGGGCTGTCGTGCTTTCCGGACGGGGGGACAACTTCTCAGGCGGTGGCGACCTCGATTTCATCGTGGACATGACGCAGTCCCAGGAGATGCGCGTTCGAGTGATGCGTGAAGCGCGGCAGATCGTGGTGGGCCTCTTGGAGCTTCGCGTGCCCCTCGTGTCGGCCCTGCACGGCTCCTGCGTCGGCGCCGGACTGATCTCCGGACTGCTTGCCGACGTGTCGGTCGCGGGCGACGATGCGATGCTGATGGACGCCCACACACGCGTGGGCCTCGTCGCCGGTGACCACTCGGTCGTCGTCTGGCCCCTTCTGTGCGGCATGGCGAAGGCGAAGTACCGGTTGCTGGTGAACGACCCCCTCTCGGGCCGTGAGGCCAGCGAGATCGGCTTGGTCTCCCTCAGCGTTCCGGACGACGAGGTTCGCGACCGAGCCGCTGCCATCGCGAGGAAGCTGGCTCTCGGTGCCCCTTCCGCCATCCAGTGGACCAAGCAGGCTCTGAACATGTGGCTCCGACAGTCGATGCCGGCCTTCGAGGCGGGGCTCGCGCTGGAGTTCGTCGGCCTTGCCGGCCCGGAGCCGCGAGAGGGAGCGGCCGCCCTGCTGGAGAAGCGCCGTCCTGACTTCAGCGGAATGGACATGCCCCGATGAGCGACGGCCTCGCGACGCACACGCCCAGCACGGTCCTGGTGACGGCTGCTGCAGGCGGTATCGGATCGGCACTCTCCCGGACGCTTGCCGCCACGGGTCACCAGCTGGTGCTGGTGGACGTCAGCCGTCGTCGTCTCGACAAGCTCGAGGCGCAGCTTCGCGAGATCGGCGCCTCGGCAGTGCTGTCACTCGAAGGTGATCTCACTGACGTGGAGCAGGCCGAGGACGTCATTCGCCGGGCGGAGAAGGAATTCGGGCGGCTGGATGGACTGGCGAACATCGTCGGCGGAGTCATCGGCGACCTGGAGACCTTCTACGATAAGGACATCGACCTCATCGATCCCGAGGAGTGGGAGGCGACGTTCGCGATCAACGTCCGCCCGACCTACCTGATGACCCGAGCAGCCGCCCGGACCATGCGCCGGACCGGAGGCGGATCGATCGTCAACGTGGCCAGCATGGCTCACCTCGGTCGTATCCCGCAGATGGGCAACGTGGCATATGACGCCGCCAAGGCGGCCGTCGTCGCCATGACCCACACCTTGGCCTGGCAACTCGGCCCCGACAACGTCCGTGTCAACGCCGTGGCCCCAGGGCTGACGCTGTCGGCCGGCCTCGAGCGCATCGTGACGCCGTCCCTCGTGAACAGCCACCGAGAGGCCACGCCGTTGGGCAAGAACGGTCGTCCTGAGGACGTCGCCGAGACGATGGCGTTCCTGCTCGGTCCCAAGTCCGGCCACGTCTCGGGCGAGACCATCCACGTCGCGGGCGGCCGCGCATGAGTCATCCCGTGGCGGCCGTGCACTACGTGCCGATCGATGCCTCGGAGGAGGGCCGTCACTCCCCCTCCGCGGAGCCGGCGTGGAAGGAAGCGCATTTTGCATCCGTGGTCGACGACGCGCTGAGCCTGTACTACGAAGCCAGCTCGACGCCGGCCCGCAACGGGGCCGACGCCTTTTGCGGAGTGGTTCTGAGGGACGGCTCCCTCGTCTTCGTGAGGCGACGCGACAGCGCGTCGGGGAGCGATTCGTCTCTCGGCGCATCCGTCGACGGGTTCCAGGTCAGCTGCGTGGAGCCCCTGCAGCACTGGTCGGTGCGGTACGACGGTGACGCACGTCGCTACGCGCATCCTGAGGACCTGCCCACCGGAGGCGGGCACGCTCCGTGCCGGGTGACCATCGACCTCGATCTCCGGGCACTGGCCGAGCCGGTCCGCATCGTGGGCGGCATGACTCCCGGGATCTACGAGCAGTCGGTGCGCGTCGAGGGGCACGTCGTCGTCGACGGTGTCGAGCACACCGTCGACTCGGTCGGTTACCGCAACCACACGTGGGGAGCGCGCACCTGGAGCAGCGACAAGCGATGGCTCGCCGCGCACGCGACCGGTGAGCCCGGCAGCGGATGGGCCCTGTCCTTCATCCTGTCCGAGGTCGCCGGTGTCCAGCAGTCGTACGGGTGGGTGCAGACACCCGGAGGGGGCCTGGAGGAGATCGAACGGGTCGTCGAGCTCCCGGACTCCCGTCGCCGCGAGGGCACCCCGTTCGGGGACGCCTACGAGCTGACGGTCGGCGCTGACGCCCGTCGAGTCACGGCACGGTTCGAGCGGGAGCGCCACATCCCGCTGAGGCACCGCGAAGGCGGCCGAGTTTCCACGATCGACGAGGATCTCGGAGCCTGGCGGGTCGAGGACGACGGTCGGGTGCTTGTCGGCTCCGGGCTCCTCGAGGTCCTCTTCGTCACGGAGGGCGCGACGTGAGCGCCGACAACGCGCCGATCGCCGTCGTCACAGGCGGCGGCGGCGGTATCGGCAGGGAAATCTGCAAGACGCTGGCTCGTCGTGGCCACGCCGTGTCAGCGTGGGACATCTCCGAAGAGGGCTTGGGCCAGACCGCGGACGAACTTGCAGCCGACGGACTGGCCTGCCACGTCACGACGGTCGACGTAGCCGACCCAGACAGCGTCGCGGCGGCTCTGGCCTCCACGGTGGATGACCTGGGATCCCCGGCGGTGCTCGTGCACGCCGCTGGCCAGATTGACTTCTGCGACTTCGAGGACCTCGACGCTGGCCGGTTCCGTCGCATGATCGACGTGCACGTGCTCGGCGCCGTCCACGTCATGCAGGCTGTGCTGCCGAGCATGACGGAGGCCGGTCACGGGCGGATCGTGAACTTCGGGTCCGTGGCGGCCTTCAGTGGCAGCGCTCGGCATGCCCACTACGCCGCCGCCAAGGGGGCGATCGTGGCGATGAGCAAGGCGCTCGCCAAGGGTTACGGACCCCGCGGCGTAACGATCAACTGCGTCGCTCCGGGTGCGATCGACACGAACATGTTCGCCCAGGTCGACGAGACAGCGCTGTCGTACTACGCGGACAACCCGGTGGGTCGGATCGGCCGCCCGGAAGATGTCGCCGCGGCAGTGGCCTACCTCGTGGGGCCGGACTCCGGCTTCATCACCGGGTCGGTCCTGCACGTGAACGGCGGCATGTACCTGTGAACTCGGGAACGTGGAACACGGCTCGGCGGTTGCGCTCGAGCTGCCAACGAAGGAGAGAAGACATGAGGAAGCTGATACGTGCAGCAGTGGGATCTGTGGCTGTCGCCGCAGTCCTGGCGGGTTGCTCGTCGACGTCGTCAAATGGGGGTGGCAGCGGCTCCGCCGATGCCTCGTTCGACGAGATGGCGAAGACCGCAGGCAAGTCGCTGAAGGGTGACCCGGTCAAGATCGGTCTCCTCGCACCGTTGAGTGGTGCTGTGGCGGTGCTGGGCAAGGAGATGCCGGCTGGCGCGGACCTCGGGGCCGTGTGGGTGAACGAGCACGGCGGGGTGGATGGGCGTCCCGTGGAGATCGTGCCGATCGATACGCAGGCCGACCCCAAGGTCGCCGTCTCTGCGGTCCGGAAGCTCTCGGACCAGGGAGTTCGTGTCTTCATCGGGACCATCAGCAGCTCGGAGGCGCTGGCGGTCATGGACGAGGTCAAGAAGCAGGACGCCGTCTTCGTCGCGGCCGGCCCGCACGCCATGGAGATGACGCACCAGAAGTTCTCCCCCAACACGTTCCGGGTGACGGACAACGCGCACATGCGCCAGTTCGCCGAGGCCGCCTACATCGCGAAGAAGTTTCCCGATGTCACGCAATGGGGTGCCATCGGCACGAACAACGCCAACGGCAAGGGCAGCCTGGAGGCCTTCGAAGCAGGAATGAAGAAGTTCGGTGGTGGCGACGACAAGCTCGTGGCGAAGACCTTGGCCCCCTTCGGCGGTTCGGACTACCGCAACACCTTGAGCCAGACGTCGGGCAAGAAGCCCCGGGTCGTCATGTCGGCGGTCTACGGTGCGGACGCCGTGACGATGTACCAGCAGGGGATCTCGAACAAGTTCTTCGACTCGCTGGACGCGTTCGTCGACAACGCCAACGAGTGGCAGGTGGCACGCGTGCTGAAGGACAAGATGCCCACCGTCGTCCAGGCGTTTCACTGGGCGCCCCAGGCCTTCGACAACGAGATGAGCACCTTCCTCGCAGACAGCTACAAGAAGAAGGTCGGTGAGCTTCCCAGCGGCTTCAGCTCAGAGCCGTTCTCGGCTGTCATCGCGGCCGCCGCAGGTCTGGAGAAGGCCGGCGGAGCAGACGCGGACACGCAGGACCTGATCGCTGGACTCGAAGGGCTGACCTTCGACTCACCCACGGGTGAGCGGACGATTCGCGCTGAGGACCACCAGGCCATCAAGGACGTCGTGTTCGGCGTCATCTCTGCCGATCCCGGATCGAAGGAGGGATGGAAGGTCAGCGACCTCGAGGTCATCCCGGGCGCGGATGTCATGGACGAGCCAGACCCGGCCAAGTAGCACCCCTTGGCTGCGTGGCGGGCCACCTGCCCGCCACGCAGCCCCCGATCCGAAACCAGGAGGTCCGATGGACCAGTTGCTGGGCGCCGTCTTGAACGGTCTCACGAGCGGCTCGATCATCTTCATGTTCGCTGCGGGCCTGACCGTCGTCTTCGGCGTGGCAGGCATCCTGAACTTTGCCCACGGCGGTGTGTTCATGCTGGCGGCATACACCGCGGCGAGCATTCTGCAGCGCTCGTCCGGAAGCAGCATCTCGTACCTGTACGCCATAATCGGCGCGGTTGCTGTGGCTGCCCTGCTCTCGGTGGCGCTGGAGGTGCTGGTCATCAGGCGCTTCTACCAGTACCAGCACGAGTACATGCTGCTCGGCACGTACGCCTTGTTGCTCGTGCTGGAGGGGAGTGCCGAGATCACCTTCGGCGTGGACGCCTACTTCGCGCCGATGCCGGGTTGGGCGACCAACGGATTCTCGGTGGGCGCAGTGTTCGTGAACTGGTACTCCGTCCTCGTGATCGTCCTCGGAGTGGCGATGGCTGCGGGCTTGGTCCTGTGGTTGCGACACACGTCCAGCGGCAAGGTCATCAAGGCTGCTGCCATCGAGCCTGAGGCCTCACGCTCCCTCGGTATCAACGTCCCTCTCGTCCTCACGCTTGTCTTCGCGCTCGGTGGCGTCTTCGCCGGTCTCGCCGGTGTCGTGCTCGCTCCCAACCAGGCGATCGACCTCTCTTTGGGAAGCACGTTCGTCGTCCAGGCCTTCGCGGTCGTCGTCGTCGGTGGGCTCGGCAGCATCAGCGGCGCGTACGTCGCGGCACTCGTCCTGAGCCTGGCCAACTCCCTGTGGTTCACCTACCTGCCCGGCGTGCCGCAGGTCGCCCTGTACCTCGTCATGGTCCTCATTCTGGTCTTCCGACCGGAGGGTCTCTTCTCGGTCCGAAAGGTCACCGCATGAGTACGACAAAGTCGAACGACACGGGCGCCCTGCGCCCGGCTCTTCGCACAGCTGGCGCGCTCGCTGTCGTTGTCGCACTGTTGCTGGTGCCCGCCTTCACCACACAAGACGTGGTCTTCAACGTGGGGTCAGCGGTCTGCGCCATCGTGCTGGCCTTGAGCTTCAACATCATCTTCGGCTACGGCGGGGTCGTGTCGTTCGGGCACGCATCCTTGTTCGCGACCGGCGGATACGTGGCGGGGATCGCTCTCAACAACGGACACGGTTTCTGGGCCGCCATGGCCGCTGCGGGCGTCGTCGGGGCGGTCGTCGGTGCGCTGTTCGCCCTCGTCGCGCTGCGTGCCTCGGGAATCTACTTCGCGATCATCACCCTAGCGATGGGCCAGATCGTGTTCGTCGTCGCCGAGCAGTGGGACGACGTCACGGGCGGCATCAGCGGGTTGTCAGGCGTGGGCGTGGACAGCGTCAGTCTGGGGTTCACGACCGTGAGCCTGCCCGACGCGGATGCCTACTACCGGCTGGTGGTGGTGATGGGCGTGCTCTTCGTGGGCGCGATGTGGCTGCTCTCGAAGACGCGGTTCACGCGGCTTCTGCGGGCCACCCGTGACGACGACGTGCGGGTCGCGGCGCTCGGCCTGAACGTCTACCGCTGGCGGTTCGTCGCCTTCGTGTGGTCATCGCTGTTCGCCGCTCTGGCCGGCGGTCTCTATGCGCCCTTGGGCGGGCTGGTGTACCCCGAGCTCGCGCGCTGGGACGCGTCCGCGGAACCGATCCTGGCCACGCTCTTGGGTGGGTCGGGTTCATTCTGGGGCCCAGTGGTCGGCGCTACGGTCTTCGCGCTGATCGACTTCTTCGCGCGTGACCTGAACTCCCTGCGGGTCATCATCACCGGCGCGATCTTGTTGCTCGTCCTCCTTGCTGCTCCCGGCGGACTGACCAGCATCAGGGAGCGGGTGCGTCGGCACCGAGGCAAGGGCCAGCCGGCCACTGACACCGAGAAGGACGTCACCGCTGCCGTGGGAGGAACCGATGTCTGACCAAGCACAGCTCGCCCGTTCGCGAGACCGAGCCCTCGTGATCGATGACGTCGATCTCGTCTACGACAACGGCTTCAAGGCGCTCAGCAAGGCGTCGCTCGAAGTCGGCACGGATGAGCGGCACGCCCTTCTGGGACCCAATGGGGCCGGAAAGACGACGCTCTTTCGCAGCATCTGCGGAGAGATCAAGGTGACCGGCGGGTCGATCGAGGTTCTTGGCGAACCGGCGACAGGAGTCCTGCCGGCCCAGCTCGTTCGACGAGGTGTCGGGCGCTCCTTCCAGATCGGTCGCGTGTTCGAGACCTTCACCACCGGAGAGAACCTGGAGCTCGCGCACGAGGCCAGCGAGACCTGGCCGGGCGGAACCCGCGCCCGTCGACTCAGGCCGAGTGACGAGGCCAAGTCCGTGGCGCATCAGGTCGCGGTCGACTTCGGGCTCGCCAACGGCTATGACCGGCCCGCCAGCGCCCTCTCGCACGGTGAGAAGAAGATCCTCGAGCTGGCCATGGCGGTCATCCAGCAACCACGACTCCTCCTGCTCGACGAGCCGATGGCAGGAATGTCCCGCGAAGAGACCGAGCGCGCCATCGAGGTCCTCCGAGTCGTCGGCACAGGGCGCGCCGTGCTCTTCACGGAGCACAACATGGATGCGGTCTTCGCGCTGGCTGACCGAGTCACCGTGCTCGCGCGCGGATCGGTCATCGCGAGCGGGACACCTGACGAGATCCGGAACGACCCGAATGTGCGAGAGGCCTACCTCGGCAAGAGGTCGGGCGCTGGCGACTTCGGACACGCATGAAGGGGAAGACGATGGGTCACAGCACGGATTCGATGCTCGAGGTCGTCGGCCTCACGGCGTTGTGGGGTACCGCACGTGCCGTCGAGAACGTGAGCTTCTCGGTAGGCGCGTCCGAAGGGATTGCGCTCCTCGGACGCAACGGGATGGGCAAGAGCACCACCTTGCGGTCACTGCTCGGGGTCGGACCCCACGTCCAGGGCCTCATCAGGATGGACGGACAGGACCTGCGGAAGGTGCCTCCGCACCGTCGGGCGCGGTCGGGCATGTCGCTCGTGTTCGAGGACCGCAAGGTCCTTCCGCACATCACGGTCGACGAGAACATCCGGATGGGTCGACGCGCATTGAGTGGCCGCAAGGCACCTTCCGTGGACGAGATTTACGCAGGGTTCCCACTGCTTCACGACCTGCGCGACCGGATCGCGGGCAACCTGTCCGGAGGCGAGCAGCAGATGCTGGTGCTGGCCCGTGCGGTGGCGAGCGCTCCTCGGGTGCTGCTGCTCGACGAACCCGTCGAGGGCCTGGCACCGGTCGTCGTCGAGCAGCTGGTCGAGGCGATCCGCTGGGTCCGCGCCAACCTCGACCTCGCCCTCGTGGTGGCCGAGCACAAGCTCTGGTTCACCCGCCAGTGCACCGAGAGAGTGCTCGTGCTGGTCGACGGCAGCGTCGCATTCGAGGGCACGTGGGCGGAGTTCGACGCGGATCCCCGCGTCGAGAGCTTCCTCACGGTCGCGTGATCACACCAATTTCCAGAGGAAAGGCGAACACCATGTTCGATGCAGACCAGAAGAGCTTCCGCGACCTGCTGATGGAGATCGGCCGGGAGCGCATCCGCGACAAGGCCGCGCGATGGGACCGCGAGCACGAGTTCCCGTGGGAGATCCACGAGCTGCTCTCCGAGCAGGGCCTCTACGGGCTCATGATCCCGGAGGAGTACGGCGGACTCGGCCGGAGCGTCGTCGACTTCGCGATCATGCTGGAGGCCCTCGGGGCCTCGACGGCCGACGGCGCGGTGATGGGTGCTCTCGAGACGTCCTCGCTGGGTGCCCAGCCGATCCTCCTCGCAGGTGACGAGGAACAGAAGAAGCGATGGCTGCCGGAGGTCGCCTCGGGAGAGGCCCTGTGTGCGTTCAGCATCACCGAGGCCGACACCGGGTCCGACGCCGGGTCCATCACCAGCACAGCCGTCCGGGAGGGGGACACCTACCGGATCCGTGCCCGCAAGGTGTTCTGCACCTTGGGGAGCGTCGCGCGCTACATCACGGTCTTCGCCAAGACCAGCAAGGACAGCGGAGTGCGTGGGATCAGCGCGTTCGTGGTCGACACCCGCGACGCTCCCGGATTCTCCGTCGGGCGGGTCGAGCAGAAGATGGGTCTTCGCGGCAATCCCACGGTCGAGCTGAACTTCGACGACGTGGTGGTGCCCGTCGAGAACCGGCTCGGCGAGGAAGGCACCGGATTCGCCACCGCGATGCAGACCCTTGCCAAGGGGAGGGTCGCGGTGAGCGCCGACTCGGTCGGCGTCATGGAGTTCTGCATGCGGTACGCCGCTGAGTACGCGCGGGACCGCAAGCAGTTCGGTCGACCCCTCAGCGATCTGCAGGCCATCCAGTTCAAGCTCGCGGACATGGCCATCAAGCACGAGACAGCGCGACAGGCGACGTTCCACGCGGCGCGCGTCCTCGACGACCCCGCGTCGTCCCGCACCGAGATCGGACACGCGACGGCCATCGCCAAGGCCTACTCGACCGACGTCCGCATGGAGGTGGTCAGCGAGGCGATCCAGGTGCTCGGTGGCTACGGCTACATGGAGGACCACCCGCTCGAGCGGATCTTCCGGGACTCGAAGATCTACCAGATCTTCGAGGGCACCAACGAGATCCAGCGGGTCATCATCGGCCGCGAGGTCGCCCGAGCAGGTGCGTCACGGTGAAGGACTTCCCCCTTCCTCCTCACATCGCACCCCGGACCCTGCCGGCCCTCCTGGCGAAGTGGGCGGCTCGCCGACCCGACGAGGTGGCGTTCATCGCTCGTGCCGGCGATGGGACCTACCGACAGGTCACGTGGTCGACGTGGCAGCAGCAGAGCACCGCGCTCGCGACGCACCTGGCAGAGGACTACGGCGTCACCCGCGGTGACAAGGTCTCTTGGATGCTCGGGAACGACCACGGCCACCAGGCGCTGCTCCTTCATCAGGCGATCGCCCGCCTGGGCGCCGTGAGCGTGCCGATCAACACGAGGCTCACCGCCCCGGAGACCGCGTACATCCTCGGGCACAGCGACGCACGGGTCGTCTTCCACGCGCCGGCCCAGGAGGACATCGTCGCCGACTACGTCGCTGCGAGCCCGCTCTGCCGGGGGGTCGAGATCACACCCGGGATCGACGGCGACGATGACTTCAGCGCGATGCTTCGACCGGTGGAGGCTCCCGTCCCCGTGGCTGAGCTGAGCGACGAGGACGAAGCCATCATCCTCTACACGTCCGGCACGACGGCGAGCCCGAAGGGCGTCGTGCACACCCACGGGAGCGCCATCGCCGTCGGGGTCGCAGTGTCCGACTTGTTCATGCTCGACGAGAACGACCGTCTCCAAGCGCATTTCCCTCTCTTCACGGGTGGCGGACTGCACTTCAACGGCATGACGGCTCTGTGGGCGGGCGCGACCTACGTCGTCGACGACTTCGCCACCCGCCCGAGCCTGGAGCTCATGCAGCAGGCTCGGTCGACCGTCTGCGTCGCGGTGCCCAGCGTCTACCAGTTCTGGCTCGAGGAGCCTGACTTCTCCGGCGAGGACCTCCCGGATCTCCGGATACTGGACTACGGCGGATCGAGCATGGCCGCCGCCGTCATCGAGAACCTCCGCGCCAAGCTTCCGGGGATCTCGCTGATGCAGTCGTACGGGCTCACCGAGGGCGGACCCGGAGGCATCTATCTCGCCGGCGACTACTGCCAGCGCAAGCTGGGGTCGGTGGGCAACCGCGGGTTCGGGCCGTACACCCGCTTCCGTGTCGTCGACGCGAACGGCGACGACGTGGGCCCGGACGAGCTGGGCGAGTTCATCATCAGGGGGCCGTCCGTCATGAAGGAGTACTTCAAGGACCCCGAGCAGACGGCCGCCGCGATCCGCGACGGATGGCTGCACACCGGCGACATCGTGCGGGTCGACTCCGACGGCTTCGTCTTCCACGTCGACCGGATGAAGGACATCGTCGTCCGTGGCGGATTCAACATCTCGTCTGCCGAGGTGGAGTCGGTCTTCGTGTCCCACCCGGATGTCGTGGAGTGCGCCGTCATCGGCAAACCCCACCCGAAGCTCGGTGAGGACCTCCGGGCGTACGTGATCCTCCGATCGGGTTCGGTCGCTGACGTCGCCGAGCTGCGCGCCTATGCGCAGCAACGCCTGGCCGACTTCAAGTGCCCTCGCGACATCGTCATCAGGGCGGAGCTTCCGCGCAACGCCACCGGCAAGATCCTCAAGCGCAACCTGCGCGACGAGGTCGTCACAGAAGGAGTAGCCGTCTCATGAAGGCCGCGATCTGCACGGACACCACTTCCCCGCTGACCGTGGAGGACATCCCGATCCCTGCACCGCGAACCGGCGAGGTCCTGATCCGGACCGCGGCATGCGGGGTGTGCCACACCGACCTGCACGTCATGAAGGGCGAGGTCGCGTTCCCGCTGCCGTGCGTCCTGGGGCACGAGGTCTCCGGCGTCGTGGAAGAGGTTGGCCCGAACGTCCTCAACGTCAAGCCGGGGGACCGGGTCGTGGCGTCGTTCATCATGCCGTGTGGCTGGTGCTCGAACTGCACCAGCGGGCTCGAGGATCTGTGCTCGACGTTCTTCGCGATGAACCGGCTCAAGGGGACGTTGTACGACGGCGAGACCCGTCTGCACCGTCCCGACGGTCGCCCCCTCTCGATGTACTCGATGGGCGGCCTGGCGGAGTACTGCGTCACGCCGGCGACGAGCGTCTTCGCCATTCCCGACGCGCTGGACCTGGTCGACACCTCCATCCTCGGGTGCAGCATGTTCACCGCCTACGGCGCCGTGCGCAACGTCGCCGAGCTTCACGCCGGCCAGACCGTGGCCGTGGTGGCGGTGGGAGGAGTCGGCGCGAACATCGTGCAGATGGCCGCGGTCAGCGGTGCTGAGCGCGTCATCGCCATCGACGTCGACGACGACAAGCTCGCCCTCGCGCGGACGATGGGAGCGACCCATGTCATCAACTCGCGCAGCGTCGACGCGGCCGCCGTCGTGGCGGAGATGACGGGCGGGGCCGGGGTGGACGTGGCGTTCGAGGCCTTCGGGCACAAGGACACGACTCGTCTGGCCACGGACATCGTCAGCGACGGAGGGCAGGTCGTCGTGGTAGGAATCCCCGCTGCGGGCACCCAGCTGGAGGTCGATCTCGCGCGGGTCGTCCGTCGCAAGATCCAGATCAAGGGATCGTTCGGTGCCAAGGCGCGCCGTGACGTTCCCGCCATCCTCCGGTTGCTGGCATCCGGCAAGCTCGACCTCAGCGGAGTCATCTCCCAGAGGGTGCCCCTGGCGGAGGCGCCCGCGATCTACCAGTCGCTGAGCCGCGGTGAGGTCCTGGGCCGGGCCGTCGTGACGATGGGGGCCTGAGTCATGGGTCTGCTCGAGGGTGAGACGATCGTGGTGACGGGCTCCGGGCGCGGGCTCGGCCGCGCGTATGTCCTGGCGTGCGCGCGAGAGGGTGCCTCCGTCGTCGTCAACGACGTCGACGGCGAAGAGGCGCAGACCGTCGCCGACGAAGCGCGCTCCCTTGGCGCGGCTGTGCTCGTGTCGACCGCGGACGTGGGCGATCGCGAGCAGGTCGAGGCGATGATGGATGCTGCAGTCCGGTCGTTCGGGTCCATCGACGGGCTGGTGAACAACGCGGCGGTCTACGACATCGTCGACGTGGGACAGATCCCGGCAGGCGTCCCAGAACGAGCCCTTCGTGTGAACGTGCTTGGCCCGGTGCTGTGCACGGAGGCAGCGGTGCCGCATCTGCGCCGACGCGGTGGTTCGATCGTGAACATCACGTCCGGCGCGCAGTGCGGCATGCCGCGGCTCTCGGTCTACGGCGCCACCAAGGGAGCCGTCGCGAGCCTGACCTATGCGTGGGCCACAGAGCTTGAGCCCGACGGCATCCGGGTGAACGCCATCTCGCCCACGGCGGGCACACGGATGGTGACTGCCTCGGTCGCGCAGGGCCTCGCCGGGATCGACGCGGCGACTCCCCCTGAGGACATCGCCCCGGTGGTCGTGTACCTCCTGTCCGACCGCAGCGCGGCGGTCACCGGACAGGTGTTGAGATTCGATCGGGGCGCCCTGAGCGTCATGGCGCACCCTCACGTACGTGAGCCGATGATCCGTTGCGACACGTGGACCGTCGACGACGTGGCGCACGCGGTTGACGAGCTGCGCCCGGCGTTCATGGGTGCCGGGGTGGTGGTCGCATGACGTCGTTCGCCGACATCAGTGTTGCCACGCCCCCAGCCGTGGGGGGTGACATCCAGTTCGATTTCACCGGCAAGCGCGTCTGGGTCACCGGGGCCAGCCGCGGCCTGGGCCGCGCGATCGCCGAGGCCCACTCGAGGGCCGGGGCCCGCGTGGCCTTGACGGCTCGCACGGAGGAGTCGCTGCTCGACGTCGCCGAAGGGATCCGCAAGCACGGGACGGAGCCGCTGATCGTGTCGGCCGACGTGGCCGACGCGGCCGCGGTTCGCAGGTGCGTGAGCAAGATCGAGAGTGCATGGGGAGGGCTGGACGTCCTGGTCAACTGCGCCGGCATCAGTCCCGTGTTCCAGCGTGCGGAGAGCATCGAGGACGACATCTGGCGATCCGTGCTGGACGTCAACGTCACGGGAACGTTCAACTGCGCTACCGCAGCGGTCCGTCTCATGTCGCGCGGTGCGTCGGTGGTGAACATCTCCAGCATCCATGGCCAGGTCGGCATGGAGAGGATGGCCGCCTACTCGACGAGCAAGGGGGCCGTCGACGCACTCAGCAGGACCTTGGCCCTCGAGTGGTCCGAACGTGGAGTGCGCGTGAACGTGGTCTCCCCGGGATATGTCGAGACCGACATGACCGAGGGTCTTCGTGGACACCCCAAGTGGCGGCAGTACCTGCTGGACCGCGTGCCAGTCGGTCACTTCGCCACCACCGACGACATCGTGGGTTCCGTCCTGTTCCTCTCGTCCAGTGCGGGGCGCTACATGACCGGGACGAACGTCGTCATCGACGGCGGTTGGACCGCGTCGTGAACACCAGCCAACACCACACCGGCACCACTGGTGCCCGAACGGAAGAGATCATCATGACCACTGTCGACGAGACCGCGCCCGAGAGCGCATTCCTGGACTCCCTCCCAGTCGTGGGCCACTTCATCGGCGGGCGGGAGGACGAGGGGACCGGCACCGGTCGCGCTGCGGTGTACGACCCCGCTCGTGGCGTCCCCACCGCTCACGCGGCGCTCGGCTCGGCCGACGACGTCAACCGAGCAGTGGCAGCCGCACACGATGCCGCACCGGGATGGAGCGCAACCCCGGCTCACGTCCGTGCTCGCGTGCTGTTCCGGTTTCGCCAGCTCGTCGAGGACGCGGCCGAGGACCTCGCTCGCATCATCACGAGTGAGCACGGGAAGACCCACGCCGACGCGCTGGGGGAGGTCACCCGCGGGTTGGAGGTCGTGGAGTTCGCGTGTGGGGTGCCTCAGCTGCTGAAGGGCGATCACAGCGAGGCCGTCGGGCGGCGCATCGAGGCTGTCTCGTTCCGGCAGCCCCTGGGTGTCGTGGCGGGGATCTCTCCCTTCAACTTCCCGGCCATGGTCCCGATGTGGATGTTTCCGGTGGCGCTGGCGTGCGGGAACACCTTCGTCATGAAGCCGTCGGAGCGGGACCCGAGCCTCAGTCTGGAGCTCGCCCGGCTGCTCCAGAAGGCGGGTCTGCCCGACGGGGTGTTCAACGTCGTCAACGGGGACAAGCAAGCGGTCGATGCCCTGCTTGAGCACCCCGACGTCGACGCCATCAGCTTCGTGGGATCCACCCCCGTCGCCGAGTACGTCTACCGCACGGGAACGGCCAACGGCAAGCGAGTCCAGGCACTCGGTGGCGCCAAGAACCACATGGTCGTCATGCCGGATGCTGACGTCGACACGGTCATCAGCTCCCTGATGGGCGCGGCCTACGGATCGGCGGGCGAACGGTGCATGGCGATCTCCGTCGTGGTCCCGGTCGGGCAGAAGACCGCGGACATGCTGCGCAGCCGGCTCGTTGCGGAGCTGGAGACCCTGAAGGTGGGTGAGGGCAACGACCCCGAGGTGGAGATGGGTCCGCTGGTCACCGGCGCGCACCGCGACAAGGTCGCCTCGTACCTGGAGGTGGCGTCCGAGGAGGGTGCCGAGGTCGTGGTGGACGGCCGTGAGCACGCGCTCGTCGACGGCGACGGTTTCTTCCTCGGCGGCTCGCTCCTGGACGGCGTCCGTCCCGGCATGCGTGTCCACGACGAGGAGATCTTCGGGCCCGTCCTGTCGATCGTTCGCGCAGACACGTTCGACGACGCGCTCGCGGTGGTCAACGAGCACGAGTTCGGCAACGGCGCGACCATCTTCACCAGTGACGGAGGAACCGCCCAGGCATTCCTCATGGGTGTCCAGGCCGGGATGGTCGGCGTCAACGTGCCGATTCCGGTGCCCATGGCCTTTCACTCCTTCGGCGGGTGGAAGCGCTCACTGTTCGGGGACCACCACATCCACGGCGAGGAGGGGGTCCGCTTCTACACCAAGTACAAGACCGCCACCGTCCGGTGGCCCGGCGTCGACGTCAGCAAGCAGTTCGTGATGCCGACGAACGTTTAGCGCCCGGGCTCGTCCGGGTCGTCCGCCTCGCGCGGCCCGGACGAGCAGCCACCCGCCACCATCACGAGAGAGCCGATGTCCATGTCGCACGCGTGGGATCCGATGACCCCCACCGCCTACCTCGAGCGCGCCGCTGAGGCCCACGGCGACCGTGTCGCGGTCGTGGACGGCGCGGCGCGGTGGACCTACGTCGAGCTCAGGGACCGTGCCATGCGCCTCGCGGGCGCGCTGAGGGACGTGGCACGGGGACGCCCCGTCGCAGTGCTGGCGCCGAACACGCACGAGCTCCTCGAGGCCCACTTCGGTGTTCCGTGGGCGGGTGTCCCGCTCGTGGCGATGAACTCGCGCCTGGGACCACGCGAGATGGCCTACATCCTGGAGCACTCCGAGGCATCAGTCCTGATCCACGACGTGGCATGGACCGAGCGCGTGGCAGAGGCGTGCTCGATGTTGCCGGACCCCCCGTTGTTGATCGTCTCGGGAGAGCCGGGCGGGGAGTACGAGCGTTTCGTGGCCGACGGTCGTCCGCACCGCACCGGCGTGGAGGACGAGACGTCCTTGCTCTCGATCAACTACACCTCCGGGACGACGGGTCGCCCCAAGGGCGTCATGTACCACCACCGCGGGGCCTATCTGCAGGCGCTGGCGATGGTCGCCCACACCCAGATGGACCCTTCCACCGTGCACCTGTGGACGCTGCCGATGTTCCACTGCAACGGATGGTGCTTCCCGTGGGCCGTGACCGCAGCGGGCGGTACCCACGTGTGCCTGCCCGCGGTCGACCCCGGGGAGATCTGGCGCTTGGTCCGAGCCGAAGGGGTGACGCACCTGAACGGCGCTCCGACCGTTCTCGAGATGATCGCGAACGCCCCCGAGGCCGGGCCCACCGGGCGCGCTGTACGAGTGGCCACGGGCGGTGCCCCGCCCTCGCCCGCGCTGCTCCGCCGCATGGACTCCCTCGGCTTCGAGGTCACCCACCTGTACGGGCTGACCGAGAGCTTCGGCCCCGCGATGATCTGCGACTGGCGTCCCGAGTGGAATGACCTGTCGTCCGAGCAGGCTGCCCGGATCCGGGCCCGCCAGGGGGTCGGCAACCTCATCGCCGTTCCTCCGCGAGTCGTCATGCCCGACGGGACGGATGCTCCTGCGGACGGAGTCACCACCGGCGAGATAGCCCTGCGCGGGAACAACGTCATGCTGGGATACCTCAAGGACCCCGAGGCGACCGCGGAGGCCGTGCCCGACGGGTGGTTCCGCACCGGCGACCTCGCCGTCCGGCACCCGGACGGCTACATCGAGCTGCGCGATCGCAGCAAGGACGTCATCATCTCCGGCGGCGAGAACATCGCCAGTGTCGAGGTCGAGCAGGTCATCGCGGAGCTCGCCGCCGTGGCGGAGGTCGCTGTGGTGGGGCTTCCCAACGACCGATGGGGTGAGGTTCCCGTCGCGTTCGTCACCGTACGAGAAGGTCACGACCTGGACGCCGAGACGGTGGTCGCGCACGTACGTCGGCACCTCGCCCATTTCAAGACGCCTCGTCGGGTGCTCTTCGGCCCGCTTCCCAAGACGTCCACCGGCAAGATTCGCAAGCACGTGCTCCGCGCTGATCGGCAGGACGCGTCCCGTCCGCAGGACGACCAGCCGTCCTGAAACCGCGGCTCGCCGCCACCCATCCAGCTCCATCCCCGACCGACCCGAGGACCCTCATGATCGACCTGACCTTCTCCGAGCACGTCCGCGACCTGACGACCGCGACGGAGGACTTCATACGCACCGTTGTCCTGCCTGTCGAGGACGAGCGCGGAGGTGACATCGGCGGCACCGACGCCGAGGACGTCCGTCGAGAGCTGCAGTCGGCCGCCCGAGCTGCAGGCATCTTCGCCCCCCACGTGCCGCGGGAGCTGGGGGGCCACGGTCTGGGCATGGCCGACCGTGCCCCCGTCTTCGAGGCAGCTGGCTACTCGACGTTCGGTCCTCTGGCCCTGAACATCGCCGCGCCCGACGAGGGCAACATGCACCTCCTGCACGCTGTCGCCACGGCGGAGCAGCGTGAACAATTCCTCGTGCCCCTCGCCCGCGGGGAGGTCCGGTCGGCGTTCGCCATGACAGAGCCGGCCCCCGGTGCCGGGTCCGATCCTGCGGCACTCGCGACGTACGCGCGTCGCCACGCCTCCGGAGGGTGGCTCATCTCGGGGGAGAAGCGGTTCATCACGGGGGCGGACGGCGCCGAGTTCTTCATCGTGATGGCACGCACCGTCGACGACGGCGGTGAGGCCACGATGTTCCTCGTCCCGGCGTCGTCTGCCGGCGTCTCCATCGGCCGGCACATCCCGACGATGGATCGATCGATGATCGGGGGCCATTGCGAGGTGTCGTTCCAGGACGTTCGGGTCGGTCCGGAGGCGGTGCTGGGTGAGGTCGACCGCGGCTTCGCATACGCCCAGGTCCGTCTCGGGCCCGCGCGGATGACGCACGTCATGCGATGGCTCGGCTCCGCACAGCGGGCGCAGGACTGTGCGTTGGAGTACGCGTCGAGCCGGTCGGTCTTCGGCAGCCGTCTCGGAGACCTGGGCATGGCCCAGCAGCTGATCGCCGACAACGAGATCGACCTGGCCGCAGCCCGGGCCCTGCTGCTGACGGCATGCGCAAGCCTGGACCGCGGCGAGCGCGCCGCGACCGAGACGTCGATCGCGAAGACCTTCGGCGCCGAGGCCATCTGTCGAGTCGTGGACCGTGCGATGCAGCTGACCGGTGGGGCGGGGGTCTCCGACGACCTGCCGATCGCTCGGCTGTACCGGGAGGTGCGTCCGTTCCGGATCTACGACGGACCCTCGGAGGTCCACCGGTGGTCGATAGCCCGGAGGGCGCTTCGGCAGGCGGAGGCTCGTCGATGACGGTCCACCTCGGCATCGACGACGGTGCGCTGGCGTACTACCTGCAGGCCGAGGGGCTCACGGACGAAGACGCCGTGCTCGACATCGTCCCCATCAGTGGTGGCCGGTCCAACCTCACCTCCGCCCTGACGGTGGGCGGCCAGCGCGCAGTGCTTCGTCGT
>JAOPXD010000121.1 GCA_025965315.1 Marmoricola sp. | reverse complement strand
AGAACGTCGCGTTCTCCTACCACCCGGACAAGCCGCTGATCCGCGGCCTCTCGCTGGTCGCGGATCCCGGCCACACGGTCGCGATCGTCGGACCGACCGGTGCCGGCAAGACCACCCTGGTCAACCTCGTGATGCGCTTCTACGACGTCCAGAGCGGCCGGATCACGATCGACGGGGTGGACATCGCCGCGATGCCGCGCGGGGCGCTGCGGTCGCAGACCGGGATGGTGCTCCAGGACACCTGGCTGTTCGAGGGGTCGATCCGGGACAACATCGCCTACGGAAACCCGGACGCGACGTCGGAGCAGATCCTCGAAGCGGCCCGGGCCACCTTCGTCGACCGGTTCGTGCACTCGTTGCCGGAGGGCTACGACACGATGATCGACGAGGAGGGCTCGAACCTGTCGGCCGGCGAGCGCCAGCTGGTGACGATCGCCCGCGCGTTCCTGTCCGACCCGGCGCTGCTGATCCTCGACGAGGCGACCAGCTCGGTCGACACCCGGACCGAGCTGCTGCTGCAGAAGGCGATGGCGGCGCTGCGCTCGGACCGGACCTCGTTCGTGATCGCGCACCGGCTCTCCACCATCCGCGACGCCGACCTGATCCTGGTGATGGAGGACGGCGCCATCGTCGAGCAGGGCACCCACGACGAGCTGCTGCTCGCCGACGGGGCCTACGCGCGGCTCTACAACGCCCAGTTCGCGGCGGCTGTCGCCGGCTGAAATTCGTCTCCGAAATCCTGTTGTCCGCGTCTTCGTGCCGACGTACGGTTGGGGCACACGGAAAGGAGGTGGTTCTAGTAATGCATTCTTCTAGGACGAGTGAGGTGGCTGCTAGCTAGCAGCGCCCGGCCCCTTTCCGCTCACCGAGCGTAGTGGGGCGACCGCTGGCGGCTGCCAGCGAATCCACAGCAGCCACCCGACCCGCAGGTGAACCGGTGTCCGCCGGCCAGGGCGCAAGCCCACACCTGCGGGTCGCTGCACTTCCGCGTCCGTGTGATCCGGGTCATAAAAGTTGTGCGACGCAACTAAATGGTTGCAAAATACAACCATGACTCAGACTTCCGTCCCTGCCGTGGAGCACGCGGCCCCGATGACGCACCGGGAGATCCTCGGCGCCCTCCGGGGACTGCTCCTGGCCATGTTCGTGGCGATGCTGTCCAGCACCGTGGTCGACAACGCCCTGCCGCGGATCGTCACCGATCTGCACGGCACCCAGTCCGGCTACACCTGGATCGTGGTCGCGACGCTGCTCGCGATGACAGCGTCCACCCCGATCTGGGGCAAGCTGTCCGACCAGTTCCAGAAGAAGACGCTCGTGCAGACAGCGCTGGGCATCTACGTGATCGGCTCGATCGTGGCGTCGCTGGCCCAGTCGATGGGTGTGCTGATCGCCGCCCGCGCCGTCCAGGGCCTCGGCGTCGGCGGGGTCACGGCGCTCGTCCAGGTCGTGATCGCCTCGATGGTCCCGCCGCGCGAGCGTGGCCGCTACTCCGGCTACATCGGCGCGGTCTTCGCGATCGCCACCATCAGCGGTCCGCTCATCGGCGGCGTCCTGGTCGACGTCCCCGGTCTCGGCTGGAGGTCGTGCTTCTTCGTCGGGATCCCGGTTGCCGCCGCCGCGTTCGTGGTCCTGCAGCGCACCCTGCACCTGCCCCTGGTCAAGCGCGAGGTGAAGGTCGACTACCTCGGTGCCACCCTGATCGTCGGCGGCGTCTCGACGCTGCTGCTCTGGGTGTCGCTGGCCGGCGACCAGTTCGCCTGGGGCTCGTTGACCAGCTACGGCCTCGTCGTCCTCGGTCTCGCCGTGCTCGCCGCCGCGGTCCTGGTGGAGACCCGGGTCGCGCAGGAGCCGATCATCCCGCCGCACCTGTTCCGCGACCGGACCACGGTCCTGGCCACCGTCGCGAGCGTGTTCGTCGGCGTCGCCCTGTTCGGAGCCACCGTCTACCTCTCGCAGTACTTCCAGATCGCCCGCGGGATGACGCCGACTCACGCCGGCCTGATGTCGATCGCGATGGTGGGCGGACTGCTGGTCTCCAGCATCATCAGCGGGCGGATCATCTCGAAGACCGGCCGGTGGAAGAACCTGCTCGTCGGCGGGATGGCGCTGGTCGTGCTCGGGATCTTCCTGCTCAGCTTCATCGACGAGAGGACCCCGCTGCTCGAGGTCGGTCTGTTCCAAGCGATCCTCGGCGTCGGGCTCGGCGCGACGATGCAGAACATGATCCTCGCGGTGCAGAACAACGCCGCGCCCGCGGACCTCGGCACCACCAGCTCGGTGGTCTCGTTCTTCCGCTCGATGGGCGGTTCGGTCGGGGTCTCCGCGCTGGGTGCGCTGCTCGCGTCCCGGGTGGCCTCCAAGGTGCAGCACGCCGTCGCTGCCAGCGCGATGCCGGTCTCCGGTCAGCAGAGCCACAAGATCCCGCGGGTGGCCGACCTGCCGGCTCCGATGCGGCACATCTACGAGCACGCGTTCGGTACGTCGATCGGCGAGCTGTTCCTGGTCTCGACGGCCTTCGCGATCGCAGCCCTGGTGGCGGTGGTCTTCATCAAGGAGGTGCCGCTGCGGACGACGCTGGCGAGTGAACCTGCCACGGAGCCGGAGCTGATGGGATGATCGGTGCCATGGAAGACGTGCGCCGTGACGACGTACGCCGTGACGACGTACGCCGTGACGAGGCGGTGCGCGGCCTGGAGCACGAGATCGGTCGGCTGCTGCGTCGGGTACGCCGCGGCCTGACCGACCGCGCCGCCCAGGTCGACCCCGAGCTCAACGCCACCGCCTACCCGCTGCTCGCCACGCTGGCCGAGTTCGGCCCGCACCGGGCGTCCGATCTCGCCGACATGTTCGCCCTCGACAAGGGCGCGGTGAGCCGGGTCGTCCACCAGCTGCTCGAGCTCGACCTGATCGAACGCACGCCCGACCCGAAGGACGGGCGCGCCTCGATCCTCTCGGTCACCTCGAAGGCACAGGCTCGCCTGGCGCTGATGGTCGAGGCGCGTCGCGAGGAGTTCGGGGCCCGCCTGTCCGGCTGGGAGCCGGAGAAGATCGACGAGCTCGCCCAGGGCCTGGCGCGGTTCAACGCGGTTATATCGGACTGATCAGACTTTTCGGCATAAACTGGTCGGGTGACCGAGCGACTGGAACTGCGGGCCGATACCGCCCCCGCCAGCGTGCTCGACGCGGTCCTGCTGATCTCGGCCGACCGCGACCGGATCGCGCGCGACCTGCACGACACCGTCATCCAGCGCCTTTTCGCCACCGCCCTGCTTCTCCAGGGCCTGCGTCGTCGGGTCGATGACGAGGAGGTCGGGCACCGCCTGGACGAGGCCGTCGCGGACCTGAACACGACGATCCGGGAGATCCGGTCGACGATCTTCGACCTCGGCCGGACCGCGGAGGCGTCGCTGCGCGCGGAGATCCGAGGTCTGGCCAAGGAGTACGCGTCCGTGCTCGGGTTCACGCCCTTCGTCCGGTTGCGCGGCCCGCTCGACGTGGGCGTCCCGGCCGACGACGCCGATCAGCTGATGGCGACGCTGCGCGAGGCGCTCTCCAACGTGGTGCGGCACGCCGACGCGGACGCGTGCGTGGTCGAGGTAACGGTGGTCGAGGATGCACTCCGTCTCCGCGTCTCGGACAACGGCCACGGCATCGGTTACGACCAGCAGGAGAGCGGTCTGCGGAACGTGCGCCGCCGTGCCGTCGACCGGGGCGGGAGCTTCCGGATCACCCCCGAGGACCCGCAGGGCACCCTGCTGGAGTGGGAGATCCCGCTGGCCGGTCGCTCAGGGCTCGGGCAGCCAGACCTTCTTGGCGACCAGCAGGCCGTCGCCCACCGGGAGCAGGACCGGGACCAGTGACTCGTGCTCGGTGACGATCCGCCCGAGCTCGCGGATCGCGATCGTCTCCGCGTCGCGCTGAGCCGGATCCGCGACCCGGTCGTGCCACAGGGCGTTGTCGAAGACCACGACGCCGCCGGGGCGCAGCAACCGCAGGGCCTCGCTCAGGTACTCCGGGTACTCCTGCTTCTCGCCGTCGGCGAAGACCAGGTCGTAGTGTCCGTCGGTCAGCCGGGGCAGCACCTCGAGCGCAGCGCCCGGGATCAGCCGGATCCGCTGGGACGCGATACCGGCCTCGGTGAAGGTCTCCTTGGCGAGCCGCTGGTGCTCGGCCTCGGTGTCCACCGACGTCAGCACGCCGTCCGGACGCATCCCGCGGATCAGCCACAGGCCCGACACCCCGGTGCCGGTCCCGATCTCGACCACGGCACGGGCGTCCAGGACGGAGGTCAGGAAGCGCAGGGTCGCGCCGCCACCGGCTCCGATCGGGGAGACCCCGACCTCCTCGGCACGCGCACGGGCGTTGGCGAGGACAGCGTCCTCGGCGACGTACTCCTCGGAGTAGGTCCAGCTCGCGGGCTTCGGTGCGGTGACGATGACGTCCTCCTCGATCTGCAGGTTGGGGGGACTGTACCGCTGAGAGAGCCGCTGACAGCGGGAACACTTCGGGGCTCGCGCCCGTTATCGAGGAGAGAAGCGGTATTGGTATTGATTGCCCACCCTCAGCGCGGTCTCAGCCGACTCTCACAAACGATTCCTAGCGTGGAAGGTCCCAGCAGTCCCATGGTCCGTCGCAGCGCTACGAACCTCAGCAAGGAGCCCGTCGTGAGCCAGCCCCAGAACGAGACGGTGCCCGACGGCGTACCGACGTGGGACCAGATCGTCGAGGACCACTCGGCACGGGTCTACCGCCTCGCCTACCGGCTGACCGGCAACCCGCACGACGCCGAGGACCTGACCCAGGAGGTCTTCGTCCGGGTGTTCCGCTCGCTGCACACCTACACGCCCGGGACCTTCGAGGGCTGGATCCACCGGATCACCACCAACCTGTTCCTTGACCAGGCGCGGCGCAAGAGCCGGATCCGGTTCGACGCCCTCCCCGAGGACGCTGACAACCGGCTGCCCAGCCCGGTGGCCACCCCCGACGTCGCCTACGTGAACCAGATGTTCGATGCGGACGTCGAGTCGGCGCTGGCCGACCTGCCCCCGGACTTCCGCGCCGCCGTGGTGCTGTGCGACGTCGAGGGCCTGACGTACGAGGAGATCGCCGACGTGCTCGGCGTGAAGATGGGCACCGTCCGCTCGCGGATCCACCGCGGGCGCTCGATGCTGCGCAAGTCGCTCTCGCACCGTGCGCCCACCGCCGGCCGGGTCCGCGTCGCCGGTCCGCAGCTCGCAGGTCGGGCCGGATGATCCTCAAGCTCCACGGCCACATCGGGTCGACCGTCTCCGCCCTGGTCGACGGACAGCTCTCTCCGGCCGACGAGGAGCGCGCCTGGCAGCACGTCCTGGGCTGCCAGGGCTGCCGGCGACTCGTCGAGCGCGAGGGCTGGATGAAGCAGCGCCTGGCCGGGTTGGCGATGCCCGGTCCGGTGGCCGCACCGGCCGGACTGCTGGGTTCGCTGTACGACGTGCACGCCTGGGCCGTGGTCGACGAGATCGAGCGGCGCTCCACGCGGCGCCGTACCGCTACAGCCCTGGTCGGTGCCGGCTCGGTGGGCCTGGCCGTGGTCGCGATGATGACGGTGACCTCCGGACCGGTCGGCCGCGACGAGGTCCCCGGGCGCGGCCCGGCGCAGATCGGCGCCTCGACGGGGGTGCGCAACGATCCCGGAACCGGTTTCGGGACCGACATCGAGAACGCAGCCTTCGGCGGTAGGTCAAGATAGGCGTGTGAGCGACAGCGAGAACGGGCCAGCGGAGCCGGACGACAACGAACCGACCACTCCCTTCGAACCGCAGGCCCCACAGCCCCCGCAGGCTCCGCTGCCCCCGCCCGGCTACCAGCCGCCACCGCCGTACGCCGGCGCGCAGCCGGCCACCCCGCAGCTGCGCCCGCCGACCTGGATGTGGCCGCTCGTGTGCGTGCTGGCCCTGGTGATCGGCGTCCTCGGCGGTGTCATCGGCGGCGCGATCGTCAACAACGGGAACAGCAACGACACCTCCTCCGGCAGCACGGTCCTGAAGGTGGAGAGCGGCGGGATCCCGCCGCTGCCGGCAGGCAACGCCAGCATCCCTGCCGTCGCCGCGAAGGTGCTGCCGAGCACGGTCCAGATCGTCGCCGAGTACAAGGGCGTCAAGCGTGGCGCCACCGGGTCCGGTTTCGTGCTCGACCACGACGGCCACATCATCACCAACAATCACGTCGTCGCCGACGCCGTGGCCGAGAAGGGGCCGATCGAGGTCATCGACCAGAGCGGCCGGCACCTCGGCGCCACCGTGGTCGGGCGCAGCCTGGTCTACGACGTCGCGGTGCTGAAGGTCTCCGGGGCCGAGAACCTGAAGCCCGTCTCGCTCGGATCGGCCAACCAGCTCCGGGTCGGCCAGACCGTGGTCGCCTTCGGCTCGCCGCTGGGCCTGTCGGCCACCGTGACCAGCGGCATCATCAGCGCCAAGCGTCGTCCGGTCACCACCGGTGACGGCGGGGACGCGTCGTTCATCAGTGCCCTGCAGACCGACGCGGCCATCAACCCGGGCAACTCCGGAGGGCCACTGGTCAACCTGGAGGGTCAGGTGATCGGGATGAACTCCGCCATCGCCAGCCTGGGCACCTCGGGCTCCTCCGACGAATCGGCGAACATCGGCGTCGGGTTCGCGATCCCGGTCGAGCAGGTCCTGGTCACCGCTGACCAGATCCTCCGCACCGGCAAGGCCCAGTACCCGGTCATGGGCGCGACCGTGGGCGGCACCGCGGCTGGCAACGGAGCGGTCGTGAAGGGCATCGATCCCGGTACGCCGGCCGCGAGCTCGGACCTGAGGAAGGGCGACCTGATCACCGACGTCGATGGTCTGCCGGTCACCGGACAGATCGACGTGGTCGTCGCGATCCGGACCCACCAGGCCGGCGAGAAGGTCGACCTGACGGTGATCCGCGGCAAGAAGACCCTGCACATCAAGGTCGGGTTGATCGCGAAGACGGGTTAAGTCGCCTCGAGGTCGTACGGCGGGTGCTCGTCGGGGCCCAGCTCGGGGCCGCCGTCGACCACGGGCTCGACGACGTCGTCCTCGCTCATCCCCTCGAGGATGTGCTTGCGGATCGCGACCCGCGGGTCGAGGTCGCGGAGCTTGAGGTCGGCGAACTCCGGTCCCAGCTCGTTGGCGAGCTCGGCCTGGGTCTCCTTGGCGAAGGCGCGGAGCTGGCGCAGCATCCGGCCCGCCTGACGGGCGTAGTCGGGCAGCTTGTCGGGACCGAACACGATGATCCCCACCACCAGTATCACTGCCATCTCGGGCAGCCCGACGCCGAACATGTGGTGAGTCTACGGGCGCGAACGAGCGCCCGAGACCGTACCGGTCAGAACCGTGACGACGGGGTGAGGCCGAGCTGCATCCCGACCAGGTTCCGGCCACGCCCCGAGAGCCGGGTGGCGATCGACGTCAGGGCGACCGCGGCCGGCGATGTCGGGTCGGATTCGACCACGGGCTTGCCGGCGTCCCCGCCCTCGCGCAGCGAGATGTCCAGCGGGATGTCGGCCAGGACCGGCACGTCGTACCCGAACCGTGCACTCAGCGTGGCTGCCACCCGGGCGCCACCGCCGGAACCGAAGATCTCCAGGCGGTGGTCCTTGCCCTCCGGCGTGCAGTGCGGGCACGGCAGGTAGCTCATGTTCTCCACGACCCCGATGACGCGCTGGTGCATCATCGACGCCATCGTGCCCGCGCGCTCGGCCACCTCGGCGGCGGCTTCCTGCGGGGTGGTCACCACGATCACCTCGGCGCTGGGCAGGTGCTGGCCCAGCGAGATCGCGACGTCACCGGTCCCCGGGGGGAGGTCCAGCAGGAGCACGTCCAGGTCGCCCCAGTAGACGTCG
Organism: Marmoricola sp.; assembly: GCA_025965315.1. GTDB lineage: Bacteria > Actinomycetota > Actinomycetes > Propionibacteriales > Nocardioidaceae > Marmoricola. Next base: position 11,440 of record JAOPXD010000121.1, on the reverse strand, counting down.
GCGAGCATCTGCACCAGGGCGCGGTCGAGCATCGGCCCGCGCCAGGCGACGACCTGGTCGCGACGCGGCTTGAGCATCCCGATCGAGATCACCGAGACGCCGCTCGCGGTCGGGACCGGCATGATCAGGTCGTCGACCTGGGTCGGCCGGGTGTCCGCGATGCCGAACATCGCCGGGATCGAGTGGCCGTAGATGTCGGCGTCCACGACGCCCACCTTCAGGCCCTGCGCGGCCAGCGCGAGGGCGAGGTTCACGGTGACCGACGACTTGCCGACGCCGCCCTTGCCGGAGGCGATGGCGTAGACCTTCGTCAGCGAGTCCGGCTTGCCGAACGGGATCTCGCGCTGGGCCTGTCCGCCCTGTCCGCCGGAGAGGATGTCCTTGAGGCCGGCACGCTGCTCGGCGGTCATCACGCCGAGCTCGAGGTCGACCGCGGTCACGCCGGCGACGGTGCTGACCGCAGCCGTCACGTCCCGGGTGATGGTGTCCTTCAGCGGACAGCCGGCAACGGTGAGGAGCACCTTGACGGCGACCTTGCCGGTGTCGTCGGTCTCCACCGACTCGACCATCCCGAGCTCGGTGATCGGACGCTTGATCTCGGGGTCGTTCACGGTCGCCAGGGCAGCCTGGATCTGCTCGAGGACAGGGGTGGTCATGGCCTCAAGGGTACGTGCTCAGCTCTGGCCGGCTCCGGGCTGGTCGGTTCCGGACCTATGGTCCTGCTCACCCTCGTCGTCGGGGTCGGAGTCGCGCAGGTCGAGCTCGGCGAGCAGGCTGCGCAGCTCGGACCGGAGGAAGTCACGGGTGGCGACCTCGCCCAGCGCCATCCGCAGCGAGGCGACCTCGCGGGCCAGGAACTCCATGTCGGCGTGCGCGCGGGCGTTGGCCTGACGGTCCTGCTCGGTGACGACCCGGTCGCGGACCTCCTGACGGTTCTGGGCGAGCAGGATCAGCGGTGCGGCGTACGACGCCTGCAGGCTGAGCATCAGGGTCAGGAAGATGAACGGGTAGTCGTCGAACTTCGCGCCGGACGGAGCGACCGCGTTCCAGCCGACCCAGACGAGCACGAACAGGGTCATGTAGATCAGGAAGCGCGCGGTGCCCATGAAGCGGGCGAACTGCTCGGCGAACCTGCCGAAGCGGTCGTTGTCCGGGGCACGCCGGGCGACCGTGCGGCCGACCACGTTGCGGCGCAGCTCGAGCGGCTGGTCCAGCCGGGCGCGCGGGCGCTCTTCAGTCTGCTTCTCGGCCTTCTTCTCGACCTTGCGCCCCTCGCTCTTGCGGGAGTCGGGCTTCTTCTCGGGCGTCATCACGTCAGGCCCTCCCGATCTTCCGGTCGCGCCAGCCCTCCGGCAGCAGGTGGTCGAGGAGGTCGTCCACGGTCACCGCGCCGATCAGGCGACCCTCGTCGTCGACCACGGGTGCCGCGACCAGGTTGTACGTCGCCAGGAAGATCGCCACGTCCTCCAGGGTGGCGTCGGCGTGCAGGTAGTCGACGCCGGTGTCCAGGACGCCGGCCACCAGCTCGCTCGGCGGCTCGCGGAGCAGCCGCTGGATGTGCGCGATCCCGATCAGCTTGCCGGTGGGCGTCTCGAGCGGGGGCCGGCAGACGTAGACGAGCGCTGCCAGCGACGGCGTCAGGTCCTCGCTGCGTACGCGGGCCAGTGCCTCGGCCACGGTGGCGTCGGGGGAGAGGATCACCGGCTCCGGCGTCATCATGCCGCCGGCGGTCTCCTCGCCGTACTCGAGCAGGCGCCGGACGTCCTCGGCCTCGTCGGGTTCCATCAGCTCGAGCAGCCGGGCCGCGGTCTCCGGCGGCAGGTCGGCGATCAGGTCGGCGGCGTCGTCCGGGGACATCTGCTCGAGCACGTCCGCAGCACGCTCCTGGCTGAGCGCGGCGAAGATCTCGACCTGGTCCTCCTCGGGCAGCTCCTCCAGCACCTCTGCCAGGCGCTCGTCGTCGAGCGCGGCGACCACCTCGCGGCGGCGCTCGGGGGGCAGCTCGTGGATCACGTTGGCGGCATCGGCCGGCTTGAGCTCGGCCAGCGCGGCGATCAGGTGCGTGGTGCCCTGGTTCGCCTCGCGCCGGTGCAGGCCGTCGACGTCGTCCCACTCGACCACGTGCGTCTGACCGCGGCGGCGGAATCCCTTGGTCGGCTCCTGCAGCGCGACCCGGGACAGCATCCAGTCCCGGGTGCGGGCCTGCTCCATCGCGACGTCGAAGACGACGCCCTCGACCCCGGAGCTCTTCACCCGGACCTTGCGGTCGAGCATCTGGCCGACGACCAGGGTCTCGGCGGTGCGGAGCTCGAAGCGGCGCATGTTCAGCAGGCCGGTGGTGATCACCTGGCCGGCGTCGATGTTGGTGACCCGGGTCATCGGCGCGAAGATGCGCCGGCGGCCGAAGACCTCGACCACGAGACCGACCACGCGCGGCTGGCGGTCGTCGGTGCGCAGCACCACGACGACGTCGCGGACCTTGCCGACCTGGTCGCCCCGGGGGTCGAACACCGGCAGCCCGGCGAGGCGGGCCGCGAAGACGCGGGTCGGTGTCGTGCTCACGAGATTCAAGCCTACGGGCTAACTGCTACTGCTTATGTGCAGGATGAGCGCATGCCCGACACCTTTCTCGGCCACGTCGTGGCGCCGTGAACCGATCACGGCTGGACCTGCGCACCCTGGCGCTCCTCGGGATCGGCGTGTGCGCGGTCTCGCTGGCAGCGCCGCTGACGGCGTCGCTGCTGGTGCCAGCGCTCGCGATCGCGTTCTGGCGCAACGCGATCGCCACCGCGGTGATCGCACCGGTCGCGGCAGCGCGGAACCGGGTCGAGCTCCGGGCCCTGGACCGGGGTCAGGTCCTCACCGTGATCCTGGCCGGGTGCTGCCTGGCCGCCCACTTCGGCTTCTGGATCAGCTCGCTGGAGATGACCTCGGTCGCGTCCAGCACCGCGTTCGTCTCGCTCCAGGTGCTCTGGGTGCTGGGCTACGACCTCGCCCGCGGCGCGGGCGCCAGCGGGCGGGTGCTCGGCGGGGTCGCGCTCGCGACCGTCGGCGCCCTGGTCGTCTCCGGGGTGGACCTGACCATCTCGACGCGGGCACTGGCCGGGGACGGGTTGGCGCTGCTCGGCTCGGTCGGGGTGGCGGCGTACGCGGTGATCGGCGGTCGCGCCCGCCAGTCGATCAGCACGTCGGCGTACACGGTCGGTTGCTACGGGACGGCGGCGATCGTCCTCGGCGCAGCAGCGGCGCTCCGCGGCCAGGCGCTGACCGGGTACGACGGCACCCAGTGGCTCAAGCTCGCGCTGCTCGCGGCCACCGCGCAGCTGCTCGGGCACTCGGTGTTCAACCACCTGCTGGACCGGGTCTCGCCGATGGTGGTCTCGCTGACGATCCTGCTCGAGATCCCCGGTGCCTCGCTGATCGCCGCCGCCTGGCTCGGTCAGGTGCCGAAGCCGGTTGCCTTCGTCGGGTTGGGCCTGATCCTGGCCGGGATGGCGGTCGTGGTCTCCTCGGCGCCCCCTTCAGTCGAGGTTCCGGCCGCCTGACCACTGCCCGCGGGTCAGCACGCTCTGCCAATTCTCGCGAGTCGTCACGAAGTGCTGCGAAGGCTCGTCGTACCAGGTCTCGACGATGCCGCGGTGCTCCATCCCGATCTTGCTGCACACCGCCATCGAGCGCTCGTTGGTCAGGTGCGTGACGGCGTGGATCTCCTCCAGGCCGCCGTCGAACCCGCGCTGCAGGATCGCGCGGGCTGCCTCCGGGGCGTAGCCGTGGCCCCAGGCATCGGGGTGCAGGTGCCAGCCGATCTCGATCTCGCCCGCACCGTTCGGCAGCGGGACCAGCAGCACCGCACCGATGGTGCGGCCGTCGAGGGGTCCGCCGTCGGCCACCTCGATCGCCCAGAACCCAGCCGGAGGGTCGTCGCGGACCAGCCAGGTGCCGATCCGTTCCCGGGCTTCGGCCAGGTCCTTCATCAGGACCGGTTCCCCGTCGCCGAGCCACTGCACGACCTCGACCCGGCTGTGGATGTCCAGGGCGGCCTCGGCGTCGTCGATGCTCCAGTCGCGGATCCGGAGCCGTTCCGTGGTGGCGATCAACACACCCTTACTGTGGCACGGGACGTCCTGGGGTCCCCAGGTTTGTAGGATGACGCGGTCCCGCGCGCATCCGGGCAGGACTCACGTCGTTGCACCCCACACGAAGGCAGGGCCCGTGGCCATCCAGGTCGTCATCCTCGCTGCCGGGCTCGGCACCCGTCTCGGCAAGCCGCACCCGAAGCCGCTCACCCCGCTGTCCACCGGCGAGAGCATCATGCGGCGCGCGGTGAACGCCCTGCGCACGGCCTACGGCGAGGAGGTCTTCGTGACCGCCGTCGTCGGCTTCAAGCTGGACCTGGTGATCGAGGCGATGCCGGACATCTCGTTCGTCTACAACGAGGTCTACGACTCCACGAACACCTCCAAGAGCCTGCTCAAGGCGCTCACGCTCTCGCAGCCGGGCGGGGTGCTGTGGCTCAACGGCGACGTCGTCTTCGACCCGCGGGTGCTCGGCCTGATCCACGACAAGATCGAGGCCGGTCGCAGCTTCGTGGCGGTCAACACCGCTTCGGTCGCCGAGGAAGAGGTCAAGTACACCCTGGATGCCGACGGCTACATCGACGAGCTCTCCAAGAGCGTCGTGGACGGCCTCGGCGAAGCGGTCGGGATCAACTACATCTCCGCCGGCGAGAAGGCGGCCTTCATCGCCCGCCTCGACGAGGTCGGGGACCAGGACTACTTCGAGCGCGGCCTGGAGCTGGCGATCGAGAAGGACGGCATCCGGATCGAGGCGGTCGACATCTCCCGGTACGAGATCGTCGAGGTCGACTTCGACGACGACCTGACCCGGGCCAACGAGTTCCTCCAGAACAAGCAGAGCCCTCCGAACAAGCAGAGCGTGCAGGGCTGATGAGCGCGGCGGTCCCACCGGTCGTCGACGCGATCCGCGTCGACAAGAGCGGGTTCTCGTTCGCAGCGCCCGCCGTGGACGACGTGGTCGACGTCCGGTTCGACGGCCGCCGGGTCTGGTCGTTCTGGCTGCTGCGCGACTCCAGGCCGGTCGACGGCCAGCGCTTCGTGCCGTGGCCCGGCGCGCTGAAGCAGTTCCTCAACGGTGTCACCCAGCTCGCGATCGTCTCGCACGTCACCGAGACGGTCCTGTACGAGGCCGAGCTGACGTTCGGCACGAAGACCGACCGGATCGCGGTGGTCAACGCTGCCGGTGCCCCGCTGGGCCTGGACAAGACCAACAAGCTGATGCTGACCTTCGACACCCGTACGGCTGAGCACGTCAAGCCGCTGCTGGACTCGATGGAGAGCGTGCTCGCGGCCCTCAAGGAGGCCGGCATCGAGGCCTTCGTGGTGTACGGGTCGTTGCTGGGCGCGGTCCGCGGCGGGAAACTGATCGGCCACGACAGCGACGCCGACCTGGGCTACGTGAGCCGGCACACGCACCCGGTCGAGGTCCAGGTCGAGTCGTTCCGGATCCAGCGCCGGCTGCGCGACCTCGGCTACGAGTCGTTCCGCTACTCCGGCTTCGCGTTCCGGATCGACGTCTACGAGAGCGACGGGTCGCGGCGCGGCCTGGACCTGTTCGGTGGGTTCATCGCGCCCGCGGTGGGCAGCACCCCGGCGATGCTGTACATGATGGGCGAGGTCGGGGCGCCGTTCGAGCTGGACTGGATCTACCCGTTGAGCGAGGTGCAGCTGGAGGGGCGGACGCTGGCGGCGCCGAGACGCCCGGAGAAGCTCCTGGAGGCGATGTACGGCTCCGGGTGGAAGGTTCCCGACCCGGCGTACAAGTTCACGACGCCCCGGACCACGGAACGCCGCCTGACCGGGTGGTTCCGCGGGATCAGGCTGCTGCGCCAGGACTGGGTCTCGCGCTACAAGGTCCGTACGCCGCCGCGCACCGAGCCCAGCGTGCTGGCGCAGCTCGTGGTCGAGCACGAGGGCGCCGTGCCGGCGCGGGTGGTCGAACTGGGCACCGGCCGGGGCGAGGACGCGCTCTGGTTGGCGCGGCAGGGGGCCGAGGTCCGGGCACTGGACTTCGTGGTCTTCCCGTCGGCGCCGGTGCGCGACGCCGCTGCTGCCGAGGGCCTGGCGCTCGAGGTGGGCAACCTCAACCTGAACTCGATCCGCAGCTGGATGGTCGAGGCTGCGCACCTGTCCCACACCTTCGTGCCGCAGGTCGTCCTGGCGCGGCACCTGATCGACGCGGCGTCGCCGGCGGCGAGGCGGGCGGCCTGGCGGCTCTGCGACCTGGCCCTGCGCGGCGGCGGGCGCCTCTACCTGGAGTTCTACACCGGTGGCGAGCGTGAGCAGCTGGTGCGTCCGATCGCCGCGGCGAAGGTGATCGACGAGCTGGCTGCGTACGGAGCGGTGATCGTGCACCGCGAGGACCTGATCGAACAGACCGCATCCGGAGAACCCGGAAGACCCACAACCCGATTGGTGGCGCAATGGCAGGCATGAGCAACAAGGAATCGGTGCGGGTGCGCGTGGCCCGCAAGGTGGGCGGTGTCCTGATCGACGACCTGACCCAGCGGATCAACGAGCTCGAGGCCGAGGTCCAGGAGAACCGGCACCTCAACCTGCGGCTGGCCGAGCTCATCGACGTGGTCGCAGAGCTGCTGGTCCCGATCGCGTCCCAGGACCAGGCCCGGATCCAGGCAGCTGTGGCGAAGTTCCAGGCGGCGCTGTAGGTGATCGGATCGGTTTCATGGTCAGCACGGTGCTCACCGCGTACTGACGGATAATATCGGCTGCGCTCGTGAACTCCGGCGGGCGCGACAACGTCATCAGCTTGTTCGGAAGGACTGCATCGACCATGGTTCGACTTTGCGAGACCGAGGGACTCAACGACATCCAGGAAGAGATCCTCAAGGCCGTCAAGGCGTTCACCAACGAGCGGATCATCCCGGTCGCCCAGGAGCTCGAGCACGCCGACGAGTACCCGACCGAGTTCGTCGAGGGCCTCAAGGAGCTCGGTGTCTTCGGCCTGATGATCCCCGAGGAGTACGGCGGTCTCGGCGAGTCGCTGCTGACCTACGCGCTCTGCGTCGAGGAGATCGCCCGCGGTTGGATGAGCGTCTCCGGCGTGATCAACACGCACTTCATCGTGGCCTACATGGTGATGCAGCACGGGACCGAGGAGCAGAAGCAGAAGTACCTGCCGCAGATGGCGACCGGCGAGATGCGCGGCGCGTTCTCGATGTCCGAGCCAGGTCTGGGGTCCGACGTGGCGGCGGTGTCGACCAAGGCGGTCAAGCAGGACGACGGCAGCTACGCGATCACCGGCTCGAAGATGTGGCTCACCAACGGCGCCGAGTCGCGCTTGGTCGCCACCCTGTGCAAGACCGACGAGGGTGCGGACTCGGTCTACAAGAACATGACCACCTTCCTGATCGAGAAGGACTCCGGCTTCGGTGAGACCGCTCCGGGGCTGACCATCCCGGGCAAGATCGACAAGATGGGCTACAAGGGCGTCGAGACTACCGAGATGATCCTGGACAAGCACGTGGTTCGTGCCGACCAGGTCCTCGGCGGGGAGACCGGCAAGGGTTTCTACCAGATGATGGACGGCGTCGAGGTCGGCCGCGTGAACGTCGCCGCGCGTGCGTGCGGACTGGCTCTGCGCGGGTTCGAGCTCGGTGTCGCGTACGCGCAGCAGCGCGAGACCATGGGCAAGCCGATCGCCAAGCACCAGGCGATCCTGTTCCGGATCGCCGAGATGGCCACCAAGGTCGAGGTCGCGCACACCATGATGGTGAAGGCGGCCCGGATGAAGGACACCGGCAAGCGGATGGACGTCGAGGCCGGGATGGCCAAGATGGTCGCGTCCGAGTACGCCCACGAGGTCGTCACGGACTCCTTCCGGATCCACGGCGGCTACGGGTACTCCAAGGAGTACGAGATCGAACGGCTGTACCGCGAGGTCGCCTTCATGCTCATCGGCGAGGGCACGTCGGACATCCAGAAGATGATCATCGGTCGCAACATGCTCGAGGACTACAAGCTGCGCAGCTGAGCGGAGCGCCGAGCGAGGAACGAGTTCGGGCGATCCCGAAGCAAGCAGCTTGTTGGAGCGCAGCGGAACACAGGCTGAAGAAGTAGCCTCCGACGTAGGACTTCTCCGCAGAACTTCTACGAAAGGCGTCGCCGTGCTGGTTGTCACCACCAACGATCTTCCCGGTTGGGAGATCCGTCAGGTCTGCGGTGAGGTCTTCGGACTCACCGTCCGCTCGCGCAACGCGTTCTCCCAGATGGGGGCCGGCTTCAAGTCCCTGGTCGGCGGCGAGCTCAAGGGGATGACCCAGAACCTGATCAACAGCCGCAACGAGGTGATGGGTCGGATGCTCGACGAGGCCCGGGCGCGCGGCGGCAACGCCGTGATCGGGATGCGCTTCGACACCTCCGAGATGGGCGATGTCTGGACCGAGCTGTGCGCCTACGGCACGGCAGTGGTCGCCGTACCGCTCACCGATGCCGCCAAGGAGACCGCCCGCAACCTCGGGTACGCGGTCTGACCGGCGCTCAGTGCACCTTGACGTTCACCGAGACCGACTGGCCGACGTTGAACACCTCGTCGAACGCGATCGCCTCGACGTGCAGCGTGCCGCGCTTCATCCCGCGGATCACCGGCGTGCGCCAGACACCCGCAGAGTTCGGCTCCATGAACGCGGGCTGGGCCTTGGACCTCTCCTCGGTCTTCCGCACCGTCGCGTACCCCTTGAGCCAGACGCGCTTGTGGAAGTCGTAGGCCCACCAGAGCCTGCCGCGCTTCTCGAGCATGAAGACGCCGGCCTCGGAGACCCCGGTGCCGGTGTCGGTGGCGGTCCCGGTGACGCGCTTCCAGGACGAGATCTTCGCCGCGTGCACCGGTCGGGTGATCCGTACCCGCGGGCTGACGTCGTCCTCCTTCACGGTGATCGCCGGTACGGCGATGTCCGCGACGTTGCCGGCCTGGTCGGTGAGGAACACGTGCGGCACGAAGGTGCCGGCCTTGTGGTAGCTGACCTTGATCGTGGACCCGGTCGGCCACGCCTTGGTCGGGGAGCCGTCGCCGGGCTGGATCTTCCGGCTGATGTCGGCGGCGCTGCTGATGTCGTCGGCCAGTGCGGTCTGGGTGATGGTGAACGTCGCCGTCAGACCTTCTTCGAGCGGGTCGCCGGACGCCTCCTCGTCGCCCATCAGGTAGGCCGAGGTGCTGCTCGGCGTGAACGCACCGGTCGGGGCGGTGCGGTCCAGGGTGATCGCGGTGAACTGCTCGCTCGCGAAGGTCCCGAACGACGGGGCCTTCGGCCGGACCTCGACCAGGTAGCTCTCGCCGTCGGCGAGGGTGCCGGTCGGGATGGTCACACTGGTCCCGTGCGTGTCCTGGGCGCCGTACGAGGTCTCCGGGATGCCGCTGTCCACGATCTTCACCTGGTAGTCGGTGGCGTCGGCGTTGGCCGTCCAGCTGGCCGAGACCAGCCAGGTGTGGTCGGGCCCCTGTGCCTGGGTGACGGCAAGGCCGGTCACCGGGTCGGTGATCGCGGCGTGCGCCGGCGCGACCACGGCAACGTTGAAGGCCGCGGTCGCCAGGGCGACGAGCACAGCAGGGAGGAGACGCAGTTTCACGGGGGAACCTTCCGGGAGAGCGGTGAGCGGGCCGTCACGGCCCGGTGCCCATCTGACCCGATCTGACCGCCGTTGTCACGGGATGCGTCAGATTCGGGCATCCCGGGTCGACGTGCTTGCTGCTGGGTGACAAGGTGGGGCCATGACTGACCAGAACGGCAACGAGGACCTCAAGGCCAAGATGCGCGAGGCGCTTGACAAGAAGAAGGCGAACCAGCGCGGTGGTTCCGCCTCAGGCGACGCGAAGGAGAAGGCGCACGGCTCCGAGGTCGTCGGCGGCGCTCCGAAGATGCACCGGCGCAAGGCCGGCGGCGGCGGTTCCTGAGCCTGGTGAGCAATGCCACGGCGCCAGGACTCGCTTGAACGCCCGCCTAGCGGCGACGATGGGACGGTTGTCCGTTCCTGACGAAAGAGTGAGCCATGCAGTTCGGTCGTAGCTACGAGGAGTTCGAGGTCGGTGCGACCTACAAGCACTGGCCCGGCAAGACGGTCACCGAGTACGACGACCACCTGTTCTGCCTGCTCACGATGAACCACCACCCGCTGCACCTCGACGTGAACTACGCCGAGAAGACGACGCAGTTCGGCAAGAACGTCGTGGTCGGCAACTACGTGTACTCGATCCTGCTCGGGATGTCGGTCGCCGACATCTCCGGCAAGGCGATCGCGAACCTCGAGGTCGAGTCGCTGCGCCACGTCGCGCCGACCTTCCACGGCGACACCCTGTACGGCGAGACCACGGTGCTGGAGAAGACCGAGTCGAAGTCCAAGGACGACCGTGGCGTGGTCTACGTCGAGACCATCGGCTACAACCAGGACGGCAAGATCGTCTGCATCTTCCGCCGCAAGGTGATGGTGCCCAAGGACAGCTACCTCGAGGCGCGAGGCGGGGAGCAGCCCGGTCGCCCGGTCCCGCAGCCGGACAAGAACTGGCCCGGCGCCGTCACCGCCGAGTAGTCCCGGCCGCCCGCACGCCCCGCCGGCGCCGGCTTGCCCGGTCGCGGCGACCGGTGGCAGGGTCGAGCGGGTGACCGACCCGATCGACTCCACCCGGGGTGGGCCGCCCGACGCCTCCGCCGACCGCTCCGACCGGGGCTTCTTCGGTCAACCGCGGGTCCTCGCCAACCTCTTCGGCGTGGAGATGTGGGAGCGGTTCAGCTTCTACGGCATGCAGGGGATCCTCGCGATCGACCTGTACTTCTCGGCCGCCAAAGGCGGCCTCGGCATCGACACCGCCGTGGCCACCGGGATCGTCGGGGCGTACGGCGGCGGTGTCTACCTGGCGACGATCCTGGGCGCCTGGTTCGCCGACCGGGTCCTGGGGGCCGAGCGCACGCTGTTCTGCTCGGCCGTCGTCGTCATGCTGGGCCACATCGCCCTCTCCCTGGTCCCGGGCATCGAGGGCGTCGGGGTCGGCCTGGTCCTGATCGCCCTCGGCAGTGGCGGTGTCAAGGCCAACGCCACCTCGCTGGTCGGCTCGCTCTACGCCGAGGACGACGAGCGCCGCGACGCGGGCTTCTCGATCTTCTACATGGGCATCAACATCGGCGCCCTCGTCGGCCCGCTGCTGACCGGGCTGCTCCAGAAGGACTACGGGTTCCTCTACGGCTTCGGCCTCGCCGCGGTCGGCATGTTCTTCGGTCTCGTGCAGTACTCCATCGGCCGCAAGAACCTGCCCGAGGAGACCAACCATGTGCCGAACCCGCTGCCGGCCCCGGCGCGCTGGCGCTACGCCGCCGGCGCCGTCGTCGTCATGCTGGGCCACATCGCCCTCTCCCTGG
>JAOPXD010000085.1 GCA_025965315.1 Marmoricola sp. | reverse complement strand
GTATTCCAGGCACTCCGTCAGAACGACGGCCGACCGGACCGAGGTGGTGATCGCGATGAGCGCAGAACTCGCACCTGAGGCAGTCCCGGCGCACGAGGCCCCTATCGTCGCCGCTGCCGAGGACCTGTACGTCACTTTTCGCAGAAACGGCAAGGCCATCCACGCCTTGCGCGGCATCAGCCTGGAGATCCGGCGCGGCGAGATCCTCGGCCTCGTCGGCGAGTCCGGTTCGGGCAAGAGCGTCCTGGGACTCACCCTGCTCGGGCTGCACGGCCCTGGCGCGGTGATCTCCGGCCGGGCGACCGTCGGCGGACGCGACATGGTGTCGGCCACGGACGCGGAGCGCCGGGAGATCCGGATCGCCCACCTCGGCGCGGTCTTCCAGGACCCGATGACCTCGCTCAACCCGACGATGCGGGTAGGCCGCCAGGTCGCCGAGGCGGCCGGTTCGAACGAGGAGGCCCTGCGGCTGCTGCGGCTCGTCGGTATCCCCGAGGCCGAGAGCCGGATGTCGGCGTACCCGCACGAGCTGTCCGGCGGGCTCCGCCAGCGCGTCATGATCGCGATGGCGGTCGCCGGCAACCCCGACCTGGTGATCGCGGACGAACCCACGACCGCGCTCGACGTCACCGTGCAGGCCCAGGTGCTCCGACTGCTGCGGACGCTGCGCGACGAGCTCGGCTGCAGCGTGCTGATGATCACCCACGACCTCGGCGTCGCCGCGCAGATCGCCGACCGGGTCGCGGTGATGTACGCCGGCCGGCTCGCCGAGCTCGGCGAGTCCGACGTCGTGCTCAGGAACTCCGCGCACCCGTACACCCTGGGCCTGATGCGGTCGCGCCTGACCCTTGCCGTCGACCGGGCGCGGTCACTGCCGGCGCTGCCCGGCGAGGTACCGAGCCCGGCGGAGCCCCTTCCCGGATGCGCGTTCGCCCCTCGCTGCGGCTTCGCCGCGGAGGACTGCGCCGAGACGCTGCCGGAACCGGTCGAGGTGGAGCCCGGCCACCACAGTGCCTGCCTGCGCACCATGGCCGTCGTACGGACCCCGCACGCCGGCGGGCTGCCGGAGACCGCAGTGTTCGCCGAGCCCGTACCGATGGACGCAGACGTACCGGCGTTGTCGCTGCGGTCCGTGATCAAGACGTTCCCGGTCGGCGGCGGCTTCGGACGCCGCAACAGCAGGAAGCTGCAGGCGCTGCGAGGCGTCAGCCTCCAGATCGCCCAGGGCGAGTCCGTCGCCCTCGTCGGCGAGAGCGGCTCGGGCAAGTCGACGCTGCTGCGGGTCGCAGCCGGCCTCGCGGCCGCCGACTCGGGAGAGGTCGAGCTTCCCGGCGGATCACGACCGCAGATGGTCTTCCAGGACTCGGGCGCGTCCCTGACCCCGTGGATGACCGTCGAGCAGATCCTCGGCGAACGGGTCCGCCACCTCGGCCGCCCGGCGCGCGCGGCGAAGGTGCGCGAGGCGCTGTCCCTGGTCGGGCTCCCGGCCGAGGTCGGCGCGGCACGCGCCACCCAGCTCTCCGGAGGTCAGCGGCAACGGGTCTGCCTGGCGCGGGCGACCATCGTCCCGCCGCCGATCCTGCTCTGCGACGAACCGACGAGCGCGCTGGACGTGTCGCTGGCAGCATCGGTGATCAACCTGATCGCCCGGCTGCGCCGGGAGCTGGGCATGTCGGTCCTGTTCGTGACCCACGACCTCTCGGTGGCCCGCGTCGTCGCCGACCGGATCGCGGTGATGTACCTCGGTCAGATCGTCGAGATCGGCGAGGCCGACCGGGTGACCTCCGCACCGCTGCACCCGTACACCCGGTCCTTGGTCAGCGCCGTCCCCGACGTCGGGCGCACGCCGGTGATCCTGCCCGGCGAACCAGCGAGTCCGTTGAACCCGCCGACGGGCTGTGCGTTCCACCCGCGCTGCTCGGACGCCACCGAGTCCTGCCACGACACCGAGCTGGTGGTGCGGCTCCAGCGGGTCGCGAACGACGACATCGACCGGGTCGCGTGCATCAACCTCGATCGCAGTCCGACCTCAGCTCCCGTGCTCATCGAGACCAAGGGGGCATGAGATGGCGGTCGCAGAACCGTTCGTCGGTGCCCGTCCTGTCTGGCGGCGACCGCTCACGGTGAACTTCCGGGCACCGCGGACCTGGTCGATCGTCGGCGCCTCGCTGTTCCTGGTGGTGACCGTGATCGTCCTGGCAGCGCCCCTGCTCAGCCCGCACGACCCGTTGACCCCGGTCGGGATCCCGTTGGCGGCCCCGGGCCACGGTGGGTTCCTGCTCGGTTCGGACAGCATCGGCCGCGACGTCCTGAGCCGGTGCCTGTACGGCGCCCGGGCGAGCTGGTTCGCGGCGCTGGTGGTGATCGCCGGCGGCTTCCTGATCGGCGGGCTGGTCGGTCTGGTCGCGGGCGCGTCCGGTGGCTGGATCGACAACCTGCTGATGCGGATCACCGACGGCTTCCTCGCCCTGCCCGCCCCGGTGCTGGCGATCGCCGTGGTCGCGTCCCTCGGCCCGAGCTTCACCCACACCCTGATCGCGGTGTCGATCGTCTGGTGGCCGTTCTACGCCCGGATCGTGCGCGGCGAGATCAGCAAGCTGGCGGCCCGTCCGCACGTCGAGGCCGCCCGGCTCGCCGGTGCCGGCAGGATCCGGATCGCCGTACGGCACCTGCTGCCCGGAGCGCTCCCGGCGGCAGTGGTGACCGCGAGCCTGGACGTCGGCAACCTCGTCCTCGCCCTCGCCGGGTTGTCCTTCCTCGGCCTGGGCCAGTCGGCACCGGCTCCCGAGCTCGGAGCCGACAGCGCCCGCAACCTGAGCCTGCTCCTCCAGCAGTGGTGGGTCCCGGTCATGCCGGGAATCGTCCTCGCCGTCCTCGCCGTCATCGCCAACATCGCCGGTGACTCCGTCCGCAACCTGATCGATCCGGAGTAGCCGTGCTGAGCTTCGTCGGACAGCGCCTCGCCGCCATGGTGATCATCGTGCTCACGCTCGCTGCCGCCGTGTTCGCGCTGCAGAAGATGTCCCCGCTCGACCCGGTCCACGCCCAGCTGGGCGGGCAGGCCTCCCAGACCGCCATCGCCGCCCGGCGGCACGCCCTCGGGTTGGACAAGCCGGTCGTCACCCAGTTCGGCCACTACCTGACCGGCCTGGCGCACGGCGATCTCGGGACGTCGTACCGCACCCGTCGGCCGGTACGGACCGACCTGGTCGCCTACGTCCCGGCGACCCTCGAGCTCGCCGGCACCGGCCTGCTCATCGCGCTCGCGCTCGCCACCGTGTTCGCCTTCGCCTCGACGCTCAAGGTTCCCGGGTCAGGAGCATTCCGGCTACTGCTGATGCTCGGGGCCTCGGTGCCGACCTTCCTGCTCGGCATCTTCGGCATCCTGCTCTTCTACCAGCACTTCGGGTGGCTCCCTGCCAGCGGCCGGACCTCGATCGGCGATGCCCCCACCGGGCCCACCCACCTGCTGACGGTCGACGGGCTGCTGCACGGCCGGCCGGCCGTCACCTGGGACGCCTGGAAGCACCTGGTGATGCCGGCCACCGCTATCGCGCTCGGCCCTGCCGTTGCGATCGGCCGGGTGCTGCGCTCGAGCCTGGAGGGCGAGCTGGGCGGCGACTACGTCCGCACGGCCCGGGCCAAGGGCCGCAGCGAGCGCCAGATCCTGTTCGGGCACGTGCTCCGCAACGCGATCGGGGCGGCGGTGTCGATGACCGGCCTCCAGGTCGGCCTGATGTTCGCCGGGGTCCTGGTGGTGGAGCAGGTGTTCGGCTGGCCCGGCCTCGGGCTGTACATCGCCGAGAGCATCCCGGTCGCGGACTTCCCGGCCATCGCCGGGGTCACCCTGCTGCTCGGGTCTGCGTACGTCGTCATCAACGCGATCGTCGACCTGATCCAGGCCGCGGCAGATCCGAGGATCCGTGTCTGACTCCGAGGGGGCCTCGTGCCACGCCAACCGATGATCGTCGGACGGCCCGTCCTGGTCGTCGTCGACTTCCAGAAGGGGACCGACGACGACGTCACGGCCGACGAGTTCGGCATGGACGTGATGGCGGGCGGGTCGGCCCGGATCGCCCGTGCCGAGCAGATCCTGGCCGCCGCCCGTGAGGCCGCGATCCCGGTGATCTTCTTCCAGGAGGTGCACCGCCCGAGCGGCATCGACTTCGGCCGCGAGCTCGACGGTGCCGAGGGCGTCCACTGCGTCGACGGGCACCCCTCGACCGAGCTCGTCGAGTCGTTGCGTCCCCGTCCCGACGAGTTCCACATCGTCAAGCGCAGGTACTCGGGCTTCATCGGGACCGAGCTCGAGATCCTGCTGCGCGCACTGAAGGCAGAGACGCTGATCCTGATCGGCGGCCTCACCGACGTGTGCGTCCACTACACGTTCGCAGACGCCCATCAACGCGACTTCTACGTCCGCGTGATCGGCGACTGCGTCGGTGGTTCGAGCCTGGCCAGCCATACGGCCGCGCTCGACGCCATGGAGTACCTGCAGGCCGGCGCCGTCCTGTCCACCGACCAGATCATCGACGCGTTCGGTGACCTCGGTCCGTCCTCAAACACCCGCACCCACCTGGAGGCAGCACTGTGAACAGTCACATTCTTAGGCCAGTGAACCCGTTCGTCCGGAGAACCACCGCGGCCGCCGCCGTCGTGGCAGCGCTCTCGCTGGCGCTGACCGCGTGCGGCGGTGGTGCAGGCAGCTCCTCGGCCAGCACCGCACCGAAGGACCACGTGCTGCACCTGTCGTTCCTGCAGGACCCGGGCCAGCCGCCGGACCCGGACATCTACTACGCCGGCCAGGGCCTGATCCTGACCACGAACGCCTACGAGGGTCTGCTGGCCTACAAGGGCGGCACCGCGACCCCGACGCTGGAGCCATCGCTGGCGACGAGCTGGACCGCGTCGAAGGACAACAAGGTCTACACCTTCGACCTGCGCAAGAACGTCACGTTCCACGACGGCACCCCGTTCACCTCGGCCGCCGTCAAGGCATCCTTCGACCGGCGCCGGAACGTGAACCAGGGACCGGCGTACATGGTCAGCGACGTCGCGTCCGTGGTGACCGACGGTGACTACAAGGTCACGGTGACGCTCAAGGAGTCCAACTCGGCGTTCCTCAGCTACCTGGCTGCTGCCTACGGGCCGAAGATGATGAGCCCGACCGGGCTGAAGGCGCACGCCGGCAAGGACTTCGACCAGAAGTACCTGTCCACGCACGACCTCGGCACCGGGCCGTACACGATCACCAAGGCCGCGGTCGGCTCGGACTACCAGATGAAGGCGTACCCGAAGTACTGGGGCGGTGAGCCGTACTACACGACCGTCGAGCTGCCGGTCATCGACAACACCTCGTCGCAGCAGGTGCAGTTCAACAGCGGGTCGCTGGCAGCGATCCTGCACGACCTGCCCTCCTCGGCGATCACGTCGTACCTGAGCAAGAAGCAGTACAAGAGCTACACCCAGTCCTCGATGATCTCCGAGTACCTCTACGCCAACCCGCACAACGGTGCTCTCAAGGACCAGGCGTTCCGCCAGGCGCTGCTGAAGGCCGTCGACATCGACGCGATCGTCAAGCAGGTCTACTTCGGTCACGGCACCAAGGCGACCCAGGTGTACCCGTCGAACATGATGCCCACCCAGTACGCGACCCAGAACATCAGCTACGACACCTCGGCGCTGAAGGCCGCCGTCGCGTCGCTGCCGGCCAGCGAGCGGACCATCACCGTCGGCTACGACTCCAGCCAGCCGGACAACCAGGTGATCTCGAACCTGATCTCGGCACAGCTGGCGCCGTTGGGTCTGACCGTGAAGGTGCAGAGCTACCCGACCTCGCAGATCTTCGGGTGGATCGGCAACCAGAAGGGGGCCCCCGACCTGCTGGCCACCCTCGGCTGGCCGGACACGCCGTCGCCGTACACCTGGGCGCACATCAGCTTCGATGCCACCGGCGGTCTGAACTACTTCGGGTGCTCCTCGCCGTCGGCGACCTCGGCGATCGCCAAGGCGCTCGGCACCGGCACTCCGGAGGACTTCTCGACAGCCGCACAGCTGGCCTCGGCAACGGGCTGCTGGCTGAACATGGTCAACGTCACCGACTTCATGGTGGCCCAGCCGTGGCTCAAGGGCATGGCAGATGCCCACGTCGTCGACGCCCCGAACACGCTGCTGCTCTCGAAGCTGAGCCAGTGACGTGAAGGGCGGAGTCCGCAAGATCATCCTGCTGACCCTCGGGTGGGAGGAGCTGCCGAAGTCCATCTCGGTCTACGGCGCCGATCCCTCGATCCGGATGCGGGAACCGGTGCCGGGGGTGCTGCTCCAGACCGACGGCGGGTACGTGCTGCTCGACACCGGTTTCAACACAGCCCTGATCCGGGACCCGGCCCTGTACCGACGCTACTTTCCGAGCGTCGAGTACCGGCCGGTGCTCCCGGGCCTCGGGGAACCGATCGAGGAGGGGCTGGCCTCGGTGGGCATCGACATCGAGGACATCCACGCGGTCGGGGTCAGCCACCTGCACCACGACCACTCCGGCGGGCTGAAGCTGTTCGCCGGGCGGGTGCCGGTGCACGCCCAGCGCAAGGAGCTCGAGTACGGGATGAGCGCGGGCCCCGGCCCGGAGGAGCACGCGTTCGCCCGGGTCGACTACGACGACCCGAGGATCGACTGGAAGCTCGCCGACGGTGAGGCCGAGATCGCCCCGGGCATCACCGCGATCCCGACCTACGGGCACACGCCCGGGCACCAGAGCTTCATGGTCGAGCTCGACGACTCGGTAGGAGGCGGTGGCTTCGTGTTCGCTTTCGACGCCGCCGACCTCACCGAGAACATCGAGCAGGAACTAGCGATCGGCGGGGTGGTCGACATCGACCCGATGGAGACCATCGAGCCGATCCGACGCCTCAAGAAGCTCTCGTCCGAGCGTGGCTTCGAGCTGATCCCCGGTCACGACCCGGTGGTCTGGCCGGCGTTGACCGAGCGGTTTGCGACCACGTTCGCCGACCAGATGAAGTGAGAGAGGGAGAACCGAGATGGCTGGACTGACCGACTTCCAGGAGATCCCCGTCGTGGACGTCTCCGGGCTGTACGGGACACGTGAGGAGCAGGCTGCGGTCGCCGAGAAGCTGCGTACCGTCTCGAGCGAGGTCGGCTTCCTCTACGTCACCGGGCACGGGGTGCCCGAGGAGCTCTTCGAGGGTGTCCTGGGCGAGGCAAAGCGCTTTTTTGCCCAGCCACTGGAGAAGAAGATGGAGGTCTACATCGGGAACTCCAGCAACCACCGCGGCTACGTCCCGACCGGGGAGGAGGGCGGGTCGGTGAAGGCACTGCTGCCGGACGGCACCGAGAAGCCGCCGGACCTCAAGGAGGCCTTCGACCTCAGCCTGGAGCTCCCGGCCGATGATCCCGACTACCTGGCCGGGAACCCGATGCTCGGGCCGAACCAGTGGCCGCCGCTGCCCGGGATGACCGAGACGGTCAACGCCTACTACGACGCCACGATCGCGTTCGGCAAGGTACTGCTCCGTGGTTTCGCCGAGGCTCTCGGCGAACCGGCAGATGCCTTTGACGATCTCGTCGGCCGCGCGCCCAGCCAGCTCCGGCTGATCCACTACCCGTTCGACTCCTCGGCCGACGACGCCGAGGGGATCGGGGCGCACACCGACTTCGAGGTGTTCACGATGCTCCGGCCGACCAAGCCGGGCCTCGAGGTGCTCAACGCGGCCGGCGAGTGGATCGACGCCCCACCGGTCGAGGGCGCGTACGTCGTCAACATCGGCGACATGCTCGAGATCATGTCGAACGGGTTCTTCATCTCGACGACCCACCGGGTCCGCAAGGTCGCGGAGGAGCGCTACTCGTTCCCGCTGTTCTTCAACGTCGACTACGACGTGCTGGTCGAACCGCTCCCGCGCTTCGTCCGCGAGGACGGCACCAACAAGATCCCGCTCAAGGCCGGCGAGCACCTCTACGCCCAGACGATCCAGGTGTTCGGCTACCTGCAGCGCCGGCTGGACGCCCACGAGATCGCGATGCCGGAGGTGTGGGTCTCCCCCGACGAGTTCGGACGACGGGCGGTGGAGGCGAGCAGCACGGCATGATCCCCGCCGAGTTCACCGGAGGCTGGGTGCGCAGCGGCATCAGTCTCGACGGCCTACCACCGGTCGAGGACGCCGTGGTCTGGTGGCTCCAGGCTCCCGTCCGGCATGCCGACCTGCGACTCCCGGTCGCGGACCAGGAGCCGCCGACGAGCTTCGCCGGAGTGACCACCTGGGACGGTTCCGCGTTGACCTGGTCGCGCGAGCTCGACCTCGAGCACTACGACGGCGTGGACGTCGGCACGACGTCCTGGGACGGTGCCGACCTCCTCGAGTCGGGAACGTTCCAGGGCGACGACGGCTCGTCGGTCAGCTACGTCGAGCGCTGGGTCCGGCTGCCGGGCAGCAGCGAGCCGCTCTGCGCGCTGAGCCAGGGCGCCGTACGGCTGGTGCGTGCCGGCGACTACGCGATCACGGTGTCGGACGAACGCGCGTCCGGGGGCCTGTTCACCGCGACCGCCTGGACCCTGGTCGGGGACGAGTGGCAGGTGCACCACACCCTGCCCGGCGTACCGCTCGCGCCGGCTCCGCCCGCACCGGACGGACACACCACCGGCTGGACAGCCGAGTAGCCTCAGGTCGAGGAGAGCGTTGCTTCCTGGCGGTCCGCGATCCTGGCCAGCAGGCTCAGCAGCAGGGCGCGGTCGGCCTGGTCCACGCCGTCCAGGGCGTGCGCCTCGGCCGCATCCCGCGCGATCGCGAACTTGGCGTAGACCTTGCGACCGGTCGGCGTGATCTGAGGGATCCGGACCCGGCGGTCGGCCGGGTCGACCGACCGAACGACCAGCTCGTGCTTCTCGAGGCGGTCCAGGACGCTGATCAGCGTGGTCTTGTCGACGCAGACGACCCGGCTCAGCTCGAGCTGCGTACGCGGGCGTCCGTCGTCGAGTGCGGCGAGCACCAGCCAGTCACGGACATCGTTCAGGCCCATCTGGACCGCAGCGAGGTCGAGCTCGTCGGTCATCCGCTCGGCAGCGGCGTGCAGCAGCATCGTCAGGTCGGTCGGGAACACCGCACAGAGCGCCAGCTCGGTGGCGTCAGGTTCGTTCGAACGCATTCCCATGGCTCGCACCGTACAGCGGCACACCGGGTTGGTCAAGAGTCGGATTAGTCACATTCGGATCGTCTGGACCCGGACGATCCGAATTCATATGGTGGGCCCAGTAGAAGAACCCGTTCGCACCGCAACCAGACCTCAAACCTAGGGAACCCGCCATGTCCACGACCCACACCGACGACAGCCCCGATGTCGATCCCCGCCGCTGGCTGGCGCTGGTGGTCATCGCCGTCGCCCAGCTGATGGTGGTGCTCGACGCCAGCATCGTCAACATCGCCCTGCCGTCCGCCCAGCACGCCCTCGGGATCTCCGATGCCAACCGCCAGTGGGTCGTCACCGCGTACGCCCTCGCGTTCGGCGGACTGCTCCTTCTCGGCGGACGGGTGGCGGACTTCATCGGCCGGAAGCGGGCGTTCATCATCGGCCTGGTGGGCTTCGGGGTGGCCTCAGCCGTGGGTGGTTTCGCGCAGACCCAGGGCGAGCTCTTCGGGGCCCGCGCCCTCCAGGGCGCCTTCGCAGCCCTGATGGCGCCCGCAGCCCTGTCGCTGATCACCGTCACCTTCAGCGAACCGAAGGAGCGCGCCAAGGCGTTCGGCGTCTACGGCGGCATCTCCGGTGGCGGCGCCGCACTCGGCCTGATCCTCGGCGGTGTGCTCACCGAGTACGCCTCCTGGCGCTGGACCCTGCTGGTCAACACCCCGATCGCGATCGGGACCGCTGTCGCCGCTGCCGCGCTGGTCCGGGAGAGCCGGGCTGCAGGCAAGGCGAAGTACGACTTCCCCGGGGTCGTCACCAGCACCCTGGGTCTGGTCGCCCTCGTCTACGGCTTCACCAAGGCCAACGAGAGCGGTTGGTCGGCCACCAGCACGATCTCGCTGCTGAGCGCCGCGGTGGTGCTCCTCGCCGCCTTCGTCGTGATCGAGCGGAACACCGCCGAGCCGCTGCTGCCCCCGCGCGTGTTCACCGAACGCATCCGGGCGGGCGCGTTCCTGGTCTCGCTGCTGCTGGGTCTGGCGCTGTTCGGGATGTTCCTGTTCCTCGTCTACTACATGCAGGGAACGTTGCACTACTCGGCCGTGAAGTCCGGGCTGGCGTTCCTTCCCTTCAGCGTCGGCATCGTGTTCGGAGCCGGGGTGGCCAGCGGGCTGCTCCCCCGGATCGGGCCACGTCCGCTGATGGTCGGCGGTACCGCGATGGCTGCGATCGGGATGGCCCTGTTCACCCAGATCTCGGTCAACGGCAACTACCTCTCGACCGTGCTCCCGGCCGAGATCGTGATGAGCCTGGGCATGGGACTCGCGTTCGTGGCCCTCTCGAGCACGGCACTGGTCGGGGTCGACGAGCACGACGCCGGGGTCGCCAGCGCGCTGGTCAACACCACCCAGCAGGTGGGTGGGTCGTTGGGCACCGCGTTGCTGAACACGATCGCGGCGACGGCGACCGCAACCTACGTCTCGGCCCATGCGGGCCAGCACGCCGAAGGTCTGGTCCACGGGTACACCGTCGCGTTCAGCTGGGGACTCGGCGCCCTCGTCCTCGCCTCGGTGCTCTCCCTGGTCCTCGTGACCAAGCAGCGCCCCGAGGGCGAGACCGAGGGCGAGGAGACCTCGTTCGAGCGGGCTGAGGAGCTGGTGCTCGTCTGAGACCGCGTCCACCAGGGCGAAGGTCCCTGGCCGCAGCGATGCGGCCAGGGACCTTCGTCGTACCCAGGTCAGCTGAAGGAGCCCTCCCGCACCCTGACGACCTCGCCCGCGTTCTCGATGCCCAGCATCGGCGCGATGCTCCAGGCCGTTGCGTAGAGGTGACCGCTCCGGAGCACCAGGCCGGTCGGCATGGTCACGTGGGCGTGCGTCACGTGGCCGTGCCGGATCCTGGTGACCCGACCGATGGTCGAGGGATCGAAGTTGGCCGGCGGCGGACCCTCGGGAGCGCCGTACAGGACCTCGGAGAAGTAGATGGTGCCGTTGCTGCGTACGGCGATGCCGGTGGGAGCCGTGAAGCCCTTCCAGACGTGCTGCACCTTGCCGGTCCGCGCGTTCAGCTTGTAGATCCGTCCGGCACCGGGCGCCTCGGCACCGAGGGTGCTGACGTACACGCTGCCGCGCAGGACCTGGACGCCGGTCGGCACCGGGTCGCAGCCCTGGGTTCCCGGGTTCGAGTTCGCGTCCGGTCCCTGGCAGGCCGGTACGTCCTTGACGGTCGGCGGCACGAAGAACGTCGAGATCTTGCCGGTGCGCGGGTTGACCCGGAGGACGTCGTTCGCGCCGCCGTCGGCGACGAACAGGCCGCGCTTCGACCAGGTCATGGCGAACGGGTTCGACAGCGCGTCAACGGGGTGCCCGTTGACGAACTGCACCTGCCCGTCCGGGTTGTGGTGGAGCTCGTAGGTCAGCAGGTCGGCGATCACCTTCACGTGGTGGCCGCGGTAGTCCATCCGCAGCAGCTTGCTGGGGCCGTACTTCCCGCCCGTCGGAGATCCGTCCTCGTTGGGGCCGCCGATCACGGCGAAGACCCTCGTCGGGCTGGCGGCGACACCGGCGACACCGGGAGCGCCGCGCAGGATGACGTGCTTGTGGCCGTTCAGGAGCACCCGGACGACCCGGCCCTTCTCGCTCGCCGCGACCACGAAGCCCCGGTGGTCGACGGCGTTCTGCAGGCCGAACGGCTGGTTGAGCTTCTTCGTGACCACCGCTCCCCCGCTGCCCGTTGCTGCGGACGAGACGCCCGGCACCGCTGCGAGTGCCGCAGCAGCACCCAGCGCTGCCAGCGAAACCCATGCTGCTCTTCTGGTTGAGACCACCGTGTCCTCCTTGTGATTCACGTCGGAATGATGCCTGTCGTACGACCCTCCGTTGTCGGCGTCTACCCGACGCGACGGAGGCGCAGATCCACTGGCATCAGGGCTACCACGAACGCCGACCCCGGGGCAAGAAGTGCATAAGTTCGGCACTGTTGCGGGCTGGTGCGCCGGGCAAGGCTGGGGACCACCCCTCGGGTGCCCCTCTGAAGAAGGACCTATGTCCGATTACAGCCTGCACATTCCCAGCCGCCACTCCACCGACCGCTGCCCAGGATTCCTGACGGATCTCGTCCTGCGCTGCGCAGCCCACGACGAAGCCGCGCTCGGCACCCTGTTCGACCACCTGTACCCCGTGGTGATCTCGATCGTCCGCGACCGCACGCCCCCCGGTGCCGCCGACGCACTGGTCCTCGCGACGTTCCGCCGGTTGTGGGAGCAGGCGCCGACGTTCGACCCGAAGGTGCGGACGCCGGTCGAGTGGGTCGTCGCCCAGACCCGAGCAGTGCGCGCGGAGTTCTTGCTGGCTGACGTACCGCGGGGCAGAGGTCCGCGTGCGGCACTTCGCCGCACCCGGTTCTCAGCTGCTGAGCGCGGCGCGGACCGTCTGCGAGGCTCCGGTGATGGACTCGCCCAGGTAGGTGCCCGGCACGTGCTTGCGCGAGGACTCGAACATGAAGGCGTTGCCGGCGTAGAACGTTGTGCTGCCCGTCTCGGCGACTGCGTGGAGTGACTCGACCGCGGCTCGTCGGTGCGTGGTCAGGTGCGAGACCACCACGACCGCGGCCGGAGCGGTGGCGGCGATCGCCGCGGTGAGAACCCGTTGCGGTGTGCGCGGACCCAGGATCCGGCAGCCGGTGCCCTCGTGAACGAGAAGCGCGGCGAGACACTCGATCCCCAGGGTGTGCAGGTCGCGAGGTCCGACCGCGAGCAGGACCCAGCTCTCGGACGTCGACGGCGGTGCGAGGGTGACCATCTTCGCCAGCCAGCCGCGCACGACCTCCGTGGTGAAGTGCTCCTGATCGACGCCGCAGAGCCCTGTTTCCCACCACGAGCCGATCTGCCGTAACGACGGGAGCAGCACGTCGTCGATCGCACCGGCCAACCCGAGATCGATGCGTGCCTGCTCGAGCAGGCCGAGGATGGCACCGGAGTCCATCGCGGTGGATGCAGTCATGATCGTGTCGATACGTCCGCGGGCGGGGTTGGCTTCGTCCAGCAGCCCCCGGACCCACCGGGCAGAGTCGGCCGCCGGTCGCCCGATGGCGATCTCGTCGCGCATCAGCCGCAGCTGGTTGAGTGCCGCGAAGCTGTAACGACGATGCCCCCCGACGCTGCGCGCGGTCGTCGGCAGGCCGTAGCGCCGCTCCCAGGATCGCAGCGTCGGCGCAGGGACCCGGAGCAGCTCGCCGGCTTCCTTGATCGCCATGCCGCCGCCTGGCTGAGCCGCGTCCGTCTGGATCGCCATCGTGCCCTTGTCCTGGTGCTGTAGCGAGATAGGGGACAACCTATCGACCTGCCGCCTGGGCACCGCGCATTCGACCGAAGGATTGCCTAAGGATCGAGTCGCTCAGCGGACCTTCACGGTCTGGGTCCGGCTGCCCCACGGAACCTGATCTCCGTGCCGCGACGAAGGCCGGTCACCGTGAACCGTCGGGCGTCCGGACCGAGGTTCCGCCTGACGACGCAACCACATGGGGCCGAGCAGCCCGGAACCCATCGTCATAGGCTGATGGTCGATCAAGCTCGGGGCCCCTCCGTGCGTATCGATTGTCCGCTCGACGCCTTCGGATCCGGACCGTTCGAAGGCCAACCCCTCGGCTCGGGAACGTAGAACGCCGCACTCACCACATGGCTCACCGCGCCCACTCGAGCCAGGGATAGATCGCTGGGCTACGAAGCACCGTGGGCAGGGACCGTGTCGCGGGCTCCGTTGCGTGCAGAGTGCATCTTCGTGGTGCTGGGAAGGTTGATTGTGTCGGGTCGCACGGTGGGTCAGCTGCGGATCGCAGTGGTTTCGCGGGTGAACTGGCGGTGGCCGAGCAACCGGTAAGCCAACCGTGCCGGTGCAGGCACGACCTGCATGAACTTGGTCCGTTCCGCTTCATCGGTTTCCTCAGTGATGTGGCCGAGGATCACCAGCCGCCGCGTGAGCGGAATCGCACTCATGCCGTGCTTGCCGAGCGCGTCCCATTCTCTTTGCGTCAGCGTGACAGAGACGATCGGAAGCAATTTCTGCTCCTCCTCGGCCAGGTGATCGATCAGTGCCGGCATCGTGGTGTCGATCAGTGCCGCCATCCGCTCGCCGGTGGCGGCGTCCGCTGTCGATGTCCACGCAGGCAGCTCCGCACGGATGGCCCTGACAGCGTTGTCGACCTGCTCGTGCTGCGCATCCATCCGATCCATCAGTTCTGGGTCGAGTACGGCTCGCTCGCGCAGCAACGGGAAGAGCAGCTCGTCTTCGCCGGTGTGGTGGGTGTGGAGGAAGTCCAGCATCTCTCGGGCGTGCGCGCCGATGACCTTGGATCGTCCGCGGTCATTGGCAGCGGTGCGGAACAGTCTGGGGAGTTGACCGAACTCGCGTCGGATGACGCGGTGGATCAGGACCATCTCGTGGGTGTCGACGCGAGGTTCGGAGGTGTTCACCGTGACACCTCGATGGTCGCGGCGTTCTGGACGGCTTCGTGCGCAGTGA
>JAOPXD010000059.1 GCA_025965315.1 Marmoricola sp. | reverse complement strand
GTGCCCCGGGTGGGGGTCGAACCCACACTGAACGGTGTTTAAGACCGCTTCCTCTGCCGATTGGGATACCGGGGCAGGGCGTCTCGACGAGCTCGACGTCCGGTGGTGATCATAAGTAGGTCTTGCGCGTGTGCAGTGCATGCGCGCCTGCGACGCGGTCCAGGAACAGCAGGCCCTCGCAGTGGTCGATCTCGTGCTGGAGCGCACGGGCCTCAAACGCCTCGGCCTCGATGACCACCTCGGTACCGGTCCCAGGTTCCTGACCTCGTACGACGACCCGGGACGCACGCTTCACGTCGCCGGTCAGGTCCGGGACGCTCATGCAGCCCTCGCGCGCCTTCTCGTTGCGGCTGGCCGAAACCACCTCCGCGTTGCACAGCACGAAGGTTCCGTGGTGCCCACGAGTCTTCGGATGCGCCGAGACATCGACGCAGAAGACCTTCGCGCTCACCCCGACCTGAGGTGCGGCCAGACCGACGCAGCCGGGTGAAACCCGCATCGTGGCGACCAGGTCGGCGGCGAGCTGGACGATCTCCGGTGCGGTCGGGTCCACCGTCGTACCCGGTCGGGACAGCACCGGATCAGGAGCCCGTACGACGTCGAGCACCCGGCCGACCACAGCGCTGCCAACCACCCGGGTCACAGGTCGTCGCTGTCCAACGCCCGCAGGGTGACGTCGACGCCCAGGTCGAGCGCCGCCATCCCCAGCGCGTGATCGAGGGCGACGGGGTCGACCGTCGCCGGCAGGTCGACCTCGGCCACGAGCACGTAGAGGCCGCCAGCGAGCCGGGTGGTCAGGTCGGTGATGTTGCCGCCGACCTTCGCGAGCTCGGCTACCACGTTCGAGACGATGCCGGGGCGGTCCCCTCCGTGCACGCTGAGCAGGTACGACCTGCCGCGGGCGACGCTGCTCCCCATCGGCACCTCGCGAACCGCGACCGACAGCGACCCGTCCGCGGTCAGCCCCGCGAGCCTGCTCTCGACCTCGGTGGCACTCACGTCACCGGCGGTGATCAGCGTCATCGCGAAGTTGCCCCGGAGCAGGGTCATGGTGGTGTCCTCGATGTTCAACCCGAGGTCGGCAAGGACACCGGTGGCTTCGGCGATGATGCCGGGGCGGTCATGGCCGAGGACGGTGATGGCGAGAGAGTTCACCGGCCCAGTCTTCCACCCGCTCGTGGCTCAGCCGCTGAGACCGCTGAGCGTCGCCACCTCGTCGGGACTCAGCTCGATGCCGGCGGCGGCGGTGTTGGCCTCGAGGTGCGCGACCTTCGAGGTGCCCGGGATCGGCAGCACCACCGGCGACAGGTGCAGCAGCCAGGCGAGCGCGATCTGGGTCACCGAGGCGTCGTGGGCTTTGGCGATGTCCGCGAGCGGCCCGGCGTCGCCGGTGTGGTCGGCGACCGGACGCCACGGGATGAACGCGATCCCGTTGGCCTCGGCGTGCGCGAGCAGGGCATCGGCGTCCCGGGTGCCCAGGCTGAACCGGTTCTGGACGCTGGCGATCGGGGTGATCGCCTGCGCTGCCTTCAGCTCGTCGACACTGACCTCAGAGAGGCCGATGTGGCGGATCTTGCCCTCCTCGCGGAGGTCGCGAAGCTCCCCGACCTGGTCCTCGAGGGGAACGGCCGGGTCGATACGGTGCAGCTGGAACAGGTCGATGGACTCGACGTCGAGGCGTCGCAGGCTCAGCTCCGCCTGCTGCCGCAGGTACGCCGGTACGCCGACCGGGGCCCACAGTCCCGGACCCTGGCGGGTCAGGCCGGCCTTCGTCGCGATCACCACGTCGTCGGCGTACGGGTGCAGCGCCTCGGCGAGCAGCTCCTCGGCCACCACGGGCCCGTAGGAGTCCGCGGTGTCGAAGAAGGTGATCCCGAGCTCGACCGCACGACGCAGCACCGCGATGGCCTCGTTGCGGTCCTTCGGCGGTCCCCAGACGCCGTCGCCGGTCAGCTGCATCGTGCCGTAACCGAGGCGGACGACGGGCAGGTCGCCGCCGATCGAGAAGGTTCCGGACGGGGCGGCCAGGTTGTCAGTAGTCGTCGAAGTCATGACAGGCACAACCGGAAGACTGCCGCGAGGATTCCCCCGGTCAGAACTTGCAGTAGACCCGCGGTTCACCCCAGGCGGCGGGATCGCTGGCGGACAGGTCCTGCTGGACCGAGAGGACCAGCGTGCTGACCTGCGACATCACCGCGGCTTCCCGCACGATGTGCACAGGGTCCCCGTCCCGGTGGATGAAGTCGGTGCTGATCGAGCTGTAGACGAACGGATTGCTCACCGTCGCGGCGTTCAGGTACGCCGTCGACTGGCTGTCGGTGGCTGAAGTCGGCGCACCGGACACCCAGGCATCGAGCCGCGAGCACTTCCCGTTGAGCGCGTAGAACTGGTCTGCGTAGTGGTTGCTCCCGGTGCCGGCACCGGGCGTCTCGATCAAGCCCGGCTTGAACGTCTGGCCGGCGAGGGTCACGCTCGGGTGCGAAACCATGGTCCCGGCGAACGGGCCGCTACCAGCGGGAAGGCTGCCGATCGCACGCCAGCGCCACGCGGTCACCAGCCGGACCGGACTCGTCCCGGCACCGTGGCCCGCACCCGCGCCCTTGAGCACCCGGTAATGCGCATCGCCCGCCGTCCCGGCACGTACGGTGAAGGAGTACTTGCTACTCGCGTTCATGGTTGCTGTGGCGAGCTTGGTCCATGTAGAAGCACCCGGCTTCATCACCTGGAGCTGGACCTTCGCGCCCTTCGCGTGTGGTGCGACCGCACCGTGGATCGAGAACTTGCTTCCGACCGTGGCGTTGCTCGCGCTGGCCACCGCGGTGACGGCGTACTTGGATGCCGCCTGCGCACTGGAGGCGAGCGTCGGCACTAGCGCAGCAACGACCACGAGCATGGCAAGAGCGAACCGGAGACGAAGCGAGTGCATGGCGATCCTTCGAAGTGAGCCGCCGTTCCTCCGGCAACCGAGAGTGACAGTCTCCACCGACCCGCGCCGGAGCGGAAGAGCCCGTTCGGTCGACCCTTGACCCACGGCCTGAACACGGTGGTCGAGCTTGTCGAGACCTGGTCGAGGTTGCGTAGAAATAGTTGAGTTTCCCCTTGTGGGTAAGGCTTTCGGGCCGGTTTCTGTCGGTGGTCGTCCCTAGGCTTTGTTTCATGACCTCGACCACCACGTCTCTCGACACGGCAGCGGTTCTGGCTGCTGTGCGGCGGGACCGGTCCGAGGCCGATGCTGCGGAGCGGCGGGTCCTGGGGCATGCGTTCGCGTGGGCGCAGCTGCACACCACCGACGACGAAGAGGCGATGGCGACCTTCGGGGACTCCCCGATCTCCCTGGCCGGGGCTGGTGCGCCGCATGTGTTGCAGTTCGCGGTGTTCGAGTTCGGGGCGGTGCTCGGGATGAGTCGCCGCTCGGCGGAATCGTTGGTTGCGGATGTGTTGGAGCTGGGTTACCGGCTCCCACTGACCTGGGAGCGTGTGGTCTCGGGGCGGTTGAAGGCGTGGCGGGCCCGGCAGATCGCCCAGGCCACCCAGGACCTCTCCCTGGAGGCTGCGGCGTATGTCGATGCGCAGGTCGCAGGGTTCGCGTCCCGGGTCAGTCCCGCTGAGCTCCAGCGGCTCATCGATACCGCGATCGCCCGGTACATGCCCTCCTATGCCGAACAGATCGCCGCGAAAGCCCACGAGACCCAGTTCGTGGAGATCTCCTACGACCAGCCGTCCTACACCGGGA
>JAOPXD010000058.1 GCA_025965315.1 Marmoricola sp. | reverse complement strand
ATCGCCGTCGGCGTGGACGTCGGTGACCGCGAGTCGGTCGCGGCCGGTATCGCTGACGTCGTCGCCCGGCTCGGTCCGATCGGTATCTGCGTGAACGCCGCCGGCATCCCCCAGCCCGGCAAGGTGCTCGGCAAGAACGGCCCGCTGCCGATCGAGGACTTCGCTCGCGTCATCAACGTGAACCTGATCGGCGCCTTCGACGTGATGCGCCTCTGCGCCGCCTCGATGGCGGACTCCGACGGTTCCGGCCTGGACGCCGAGCGCGGTGTCGTCGTCAACGTCTCCTCGGGTGCCGCCTTCGAGGGCCAGAAGGGCCAGGCGGCGTACAGCGCCAGCAAGGCCGGCCTGATCGGGATGATGCTCCCGGCAGCCCGCGACCTCGCCCAGCACGGCATCCGGGTGGTCACGATCGCCCCCGGCGTCTTCGACACCGAGATCTTCGCCCAGGTCCCCCGGCCCGCCGTCGAGGCCCTCGGCGCGATGGTGCTGAACCCGGCCCGCCTGGGCCACCCGGACGAGTTCGCGTCGATGGTGGTGCACGTGATCGAGAACCCGTACGTGAACGCCACCACGCTGTCCATCGACGCCGGCGCCCGGCTCTCCTAGGAATGACGATGACTGTCACCAACCCGGGTACCCCCCAGACGGGCGTCACCTACGCCGACCTGATCGTCGAGGCACTGACCCGCAACGCGACGCGCACGGCCTTCGTCCACGGCGAGCGGAGCGTCACGTACGCCGAGGTCGCCAGCCTCACCAGCCGGCTCCGGCAGGCGCTCGCCACCAAGGGCATCACCCAGAACAGCTGCATCGGAGCGCTCAGCGTCAACACCCCCGAGGTGTGGATGACCCAGGCCGCGACCGCGCTGTCCGGCGCCCGGTACACGGGCCTGCACCCGATGGGCTCGATCGACGACCACGTGGGTCTCTGCGAGGACGCCGAGGTGACCGTCCTGGTCGTGCACCCGACCTTCGCCGAAGCCGGCCAGAAGATCGCCGACGGCACCCCGGGGATCCAGCACCTGCTGACCCTCGGCCCGGCCGAGTACGGCGTCGACCTGCTGGCGCTGTCCGAGGAGCTTCCTGCCGAGCCCTTGACCCGGGGGCCCGCCGACGAGGAGGACATCACCTGGTTGCAGTACACCGGGGGAACCACCGGCCGCCCCAAGGGCGTGATGATCTCCCACCGCGCCATGGTCCAGGAGGTCTACTCGCTCACCGCGTCCTGGCAGCTGCCGCTCGAGCCGCGCACCCTGCTCGCCACCCCGATCACGCACGCGAGCGTGCTCCCGCTGCTCCCGACGCTGCTGCGCGGCGGCACCGTCGTCCTCCAGCAGGGGTTCGTCCCCGACGCGTGGCTCGAAGCCGTGCAGACCCACCGGATCAACTACGTCTTCACGATCCCGACCCTGCTCTACGCCCTGATGGACCACGGTCACATCGACGGCTACGACCTGAGCTCGCTGGAGACCGTCGTGTACGGCGCCTCGCCGATGTCGCCCTCGCGCATCGAGGAGGCGATCAAGGCCTTCGGCCCGAAGCTGCTGCAGGCCTACGGCCAGACCGAGTGCACGGGGATGTCCACCACGCTGCTCCCCCACGAGCACGACCCGGCCGACCGGCCCGAGCTGCTCTCGTCCTGCGGCCGCCCGGTGACCGGAGCCCGGGTCGAGCTCCTCGGCGAGGACGGAGAGATCGTCGCCCCCGGTTCGGTCGGCGAGATCTGCGTGCGGTCCCGGGCGGTGATGTCCGGCTACTGGAAACGTCCCGAAGAGACCGCGGTCGCGCTCGAGGGCGGCTGGCTGCACACCGGCGACATGGCCTTCCGCGACGGCGGCGGCTTCCTGCACATCGTGGACCGCAAGAAGGACATGGTCGTCACGGGCGGATTCAACGTCTACCCCCGCGAGATCGAGGACGTCCTGACCGAGGATCCCGCAATCTCGGCGGCGGCTGTGATCGGCGTACCCGACCCGAAGTGGGGCGAGGCGCTCAAGGCGTTCGTCGTCGCCAAGCCCGGTGAGACCGTCGACGTCGAGTCGCTGATCGCCCGGGTCAAGGCCCGCAAGGGTTCGCACTGCGCTCCGAAGTCCCTCGAGGTCGTCGACGCCCTGCCGCTGACCTCGGTCGGCAAGATCGACAAGTTGGTGCTCCGCGCGCCGTACTGGTCCGACTCCGAGAGGTCCGTGAACTGAGATGACCGACACCCTGACCGACAGCGCCGTTGCCGTCGAGCGCCGTGGCGCCGTCACCTGGCTGCGGCTGCAGCGGCCGCACGCGATGAACTCGATCAGCCACGTCATGCTCGACGAGCTCAACCTCGCGCTCAAGGCGATCGAGAACGATCCGGAGACCCGGGCGGTGGTGCTGACCGGAAGCGGTCGCGCCTTCTGCGCCGGGGCCGACCTCAAGGCGCTCGTCGCTGCCGATGGCACGATCGCGCCCGAGCTGGTCGTCGACTTCGTCGGGTACGCCGGCCGCACCATCGAACGCCTGGCGGCCCTCTCGATGCCGGTGATCGCCGGCGTGAACGGGCTCGCCCTGGCCGGCGGTCTGGAGCTGATCCTGGCCTGCGACTTCGTGATCGCCTCGTCGTCCGCGCGGATCGGGGACGCGCACGCGAACTTCGGCCTCGTCCCCGGGGCTGGCGCCTCGGTGCGGCTGCCCCGCGCGATCGGCGTACCGAACGCGAAGTACCTGGCGCTGACCGGTGCCGCGTTCGAGCCGACCTCAGCAGTCCTGAGCGGGTTGGTCAGCGAGGTCGTCGAACCTGATGCGCTCGAGGCTCGGCTCACCGAGCTGGCGGACTCACTGACCAGCAAGAGCCCGCTCGGCCTGCGCCGGATGAAGCACCTGATCAACAATGCCGGCGACCTGTCGACAGCCGACGCCCTCGCCGCCGAGCAGGCGGCGCTCCAGGACCAGTGCCGTTCCGAGGACTTCACCGAGGGCATCGCTGCCTTCGGCGCCAAGCGCATCCCCGTCTACCCCGGCCGCTGAGCCAGAGGAGAACACCATGGAAACCCACGCACCCTTCACCCTGGGCCCCGACCACGTCGCCTTCCGCGACATGGTCCGCGGCCTGGCCCGCTCGCGCTTCATGGACTCGATGCTGGAGCGCTCGCAGAGCGAGAAGTTCCCGATGAGCGAGTTCGGCGAGCTCGCCGAGGCCGGGCTGCTCGGACTCTGCATCAACGAGGAGAACGGCGGTCAGGGCGCGGACGAGCTGATCCTCGGCATCGCCGTCGAGGAGCTCGCCTACGCCGACCCGTCGATGGCCTACCTGGTCTTCGGGGCGAACGGCGCCAACGGGCTGCTGGCCGCCCAGGGAAGCCAGGAGCTCAAGGAAACCTGGCTCGCCCGCTGCATCGCCGGCGAGGTCGTCACCTGCCTGGCGCTGACCGAGCCGGGAGCCGGCTCGGACGCCGCCAACCTGAGTACCCGCGCCGAGCGCGTCGAGGGCGGCTGGTTGCTGACCGGCGAGAAGACCTCGATCACCCAGGCCGTGCACGCCGACATCGCGATCGTCGTCGCCCAGACCGCGCCCGGAACAGGCACCAAGGGCATCGGCTCGTTCGTCGTACGGATGGACGACGAAGGAGTCCAGGCGCACCCGATCAAGGACCCCGGCTTCAAGCCGCTGGGTCGCGGCTCGATCGTGATGGACAAGGTCTTCGTCCCCGACAGCCACGTGCTCGGCGAGATCGGCAAGGGCTTCAGCCTGGTCATGCGCGAGTTCGACCTGACCAGGACCCTGATCGCGCTGATGAACATCGGTACGGCGCAGCGCGCCATCGACATGGCCATCGAGTACTCCAAGCAGCGCGAGACCTTCGGCCGGCCGATCGCGTCGAACCAGGGCGTCTCGTTCGTGATCGCCGAGCACAGCACCTTCACCTCCGCCGTACGGGTGCTGGGCTACCACGCGCTCGGGCTGAGGATCGCCGGCCAGCCGCACACCGCAGAAGCAGCGATGCTGAAGTGGTGGGGGCCGCAGGTCGCCTTCAACGCGATCAAGGACTGCATCGTCCTGCACGGCCAGGTCGGCTGGTCCGACGAGCTGCCGCTGCAGGCGATGCTGCGCGACGTCTCCGGCTGCATGATCGGCGACGGCACCCCGCAGATCCAGAAGCTGGTCATCGGCCGCGAGCTCATCGGCAACGTGGTGATGGGCCGATGAGCGGCCCGAACAGCATGCGCGAGGTCGTCGTTGCCGGCGTCGGGATGACGCACTTCGGCAAGTTCCTGGACCGCAGCGTCAAGTCGCTGGTCGCCGAGGCGGTCGCCGAGGCCACCACCGATGCCGGTCTCGCCGGCTCCGACAAGGGCATCGAGACGATCTACTACGCCAACACCGCCTCCGGCGTGATGTCCGGCCAGCACTCGGTGCGCGGCCAGCACGCAATGCGCGAGGCCGGACTGAACGGCATCCCGCTGATCAACATCGAGAACGCCTGCGCCTCGGGGTCGACCGCCCTGAACCAGGCCTGGCTCGCGGTCGGATCGGGCTACGTCGACGTGGCCATCGCGATCGGCGCCGAGAAGCTGTACCACCCGGACAAGTCGCTGGCCTTCGCCGCGATGGCCAGCGCCCTGGACCAGGACCTGCTCGACGAGATCTTCGCCGACATCGGCGGCGGAGGCGCGGACCGATCAGCGTTCATGGACGTGTACGCGACGATGGCCACGAGGTACATGGACCGGACCGGCGCCACCCAGGAGGACTTCGCCCGGGTCGCGGTGAAGAACCACGACCACGGCGCGCTCAACCCGAAGGCGCAGTACCGGATGCGGTTCACCCTCGACGAGGTGATGGGAGCGCGTGCCATCTCCGGCCCGCTCACCCTGCCGATGTGTGCGCCGATCGGCGACGGTGCCTCCGCAGTCATCGTGACCACCCCGGAGATCGCGGCACGTTGGGGGTCCGTCCCGGTCGACCTGCTCGCGACCGTGGTCGGGGCCTCGATGCCCGGGGTCGCCGGCGAGCTGATCCCCGGTGTTGCCCGACGCGCCTACGCACAGGCCGGCCTCGGTCCGGACGACGTCAACGTGCTGGAGTGCCACGACGCCACCTCCCCCGCCGAGCTGATCGTCCTCGAGGAGCTCGGCCTCGCCGGGCCCGGCGAGGCCGTCGGCATGATCCGCGGCGGCGAGACCTCCCTGGGCGGCAAGCTTCCGGTCAACACCAGCGGCGGCCTGGAGAGCAAGGGCCACCCGATCGGCGCCAGCGGCCTGGCCCAGATCGTCGAGCTCGCCGACCAGCTCCGCGGACGCTGCGGCGACCGCCAGGTCGACGGCGCCCGGATCGCGATGGCCGAGAACGCCGGTGGCTACATGGGGCCGGACGCTGCCGTCGGTACGGTGACGATCCTCGGAGCCCGGTGAGCCGGGTCCTGGTCCGGGCTGATCCGCAGGACCGGTCGCGGGGCAGCCTCACCGTCCGGTTGGGGATCCCGTTCTTCCGGCTGATCTCCCAGACCGGCTACCGGTACTACGCCTCCGACCTGGTCGGGCTGCGCGGGTTCCTGGACCGTGCCGCCGCTTTCTCGGGCGCCTTCGCACGGCCGGTGAACGAGTGCACCATCTCCGGATCCGTACTGGCCGGTCTGCCGACCCGGGTCTTCGAGCCGGACGACGCCGTCGCCGGTCGCACCGTCCTCTACCTGCACGGCGGTGGGTTCGTGATGTACCCGCCCCGTGCGTACGACGCGTTCCTGTCCCGGCTGGCCGTCCGGCTCCGAGCCCGGATCGTGATGCCGGACTACCGGCTGGCGCCCGAGAACCCGTTCCCGGCCGGCATCGAGGACTGCTTCGCGGCCTACCGGGCCGTCCTCACCGACGGCCAGGATCCGGCGGCCCTGATCGTCGCCGGCGAGTCCGCCGGCGCGAACGCGACGTTGGTGACGCTGCAGCGGGCGCGCGCCGAGGCACTGCCGATGCCTGCGGGAGCCATCCTGCTCAGCGGCGGCTTCGACTTCAGCTGGGCCAGCCCCTCGGTCCGGACCAACGCCCGTCGCGACCCCGCGATCGGACGTCGGGGTCTGGACTTCCTGACCCGCTGGTTCACCCCGGACGCGGCCCCGACCGACCCCCGGATCTCCCCGGTCTACGGCGAGTTCGCCGGGCTGCCGCCGCTGCTCTTCCAGACCGGCAGCACCGAGGTGCTGCGCGACGACTCGGTCCGGGCTGCCGAGCGGGCGCTCGTGGCCGGCGTACCGGCACGGCTGGAGATCTACCCGTACGCGCCGCACGCCTGGCACCAGCTGGGCACCTGGCTCCCGGAGACGCGTGAGGCGCTGACCCGGATCGCCGACTTCGTCAGCAGCGAAACCGGCTGGTGACCTGAGCCCGCTCAGGCGATCGGGGCGTAGCCGCGCGGTGCGACCAGCGGCGCGCCGACCTTGGGCTCGATCGTCGTCATCACCCGCTCGGCCATCGCGGTGATCGTCAGGCTCGGGTTGACGCCGGGGTTGGCCGGGATCACCGATCCGTCGTTGATGATCAGGTTCTGGTACCCGAAGACGCGGTGGTCGCTGTCGACGACGCCGCCCTCGGGCCCGCGCGCAGCCACGGCACCGCCGAGGATGTGCGCGGTCGCCGGCATGTTGAACAGCGCCTCGGTGACCCAGCTCTGCGCGATCCCGCCGGTCTGCTCCGCGAGCCGCTCGGCGACGGCGTTGGCGGCCGGGACGAACGTCGGGTTCGGGTTGTTCGGGTCCTGCTTGGTGGTCAGCCGGACCTTGCGTCCCGGACGACGCTTGCGGACCAGCGACAGCGAGGCGTCGGTGGTCTGCATGACCCCGGTGATCAGGGTGTGCTGCGACCAGCCGTTCGGGTTGCTGATCTTGGCGAAGTTGATCGGGTGCCGCAGGATCTGCCACAACAGCTTCAGCGGCCGGGTCAGCCTGGTGCCGTCGCCGGTGAGCAGCGTGAAGGCCAGCCCCATCGCGTTGCCACCCGGGCCGTAGGTGACGGCTTCGAGGTGGCTGGTCTCCGAGGGGTGCATGCTCGAGGTGATCGAGACGGTCCGACCCCAGCCCTGGTCCTCGTCGGTGGTCACCGCGGTCAGCGACTCGCTGTTGGTGCGCACCAGGTGCCCGACCCGGTCCGACAAGTTCGGCAGCGCGTTGTCCGCCTTGCACTGGGCGAGCAGGTAGTTGGTGCCCAGCGCTCCGGCCGCGACCACCACGCTGCCCGCCGTCTGGGTACGCCGTTCCTTGCGGAACCACGATCCCGTGCGCTCGCTGACGACCTCGTAGCCATCGGCGCCGTCAGCGGCACCGAGCGGGCGGATCGAGGTGACCGTCCGCTCGGACTGGACGTCCACGCCCATCTTCTCGGCGAAGTACAGGTAGTTCTTGGGCAGCGTGTTCTTCGCGTTGTTGCGGCACCCGAGCAGGCAGAGCCCGCACTCGATGCAGCCCGACCGCGCGGGACCGTCGCCGCCGAAGTACGGGTCGGCCTCCTCGACCCCGGGCCGGCCGAAGTACACGCCGACCGGGACCGGTTCGAAGGTGTGGCTGACGCCCATGCTCTCGGCGATCTTGCGGATCGACGCATCCGCCGGGGTCGCGTGCGGGTGCGGGACGACGCCCAGCATCCGCTCGGCCACCTCGTAGTAGGTGTCCAGCTCCGGGGCGACCCCGCAGACACGCTGCCAGTCGTCGAAGAAGCCCTGCTCCGCGCGCCACAGCGTCTGCGCGTAGACGAGGCTGCCGCCGCCGACCCCGCTGCCCGACAGGATCATCACGTCCTTGAACGGGGTGATCCGCAGGATGCCCTTCAGGCCGAGCTTCGGGGCCCAGATGGTGCGCTTGACCTGGGTGAGCCGTTCGGCGAAGTCCTCGTCGGCGAAGCGGCGTCCGGTCTCCAGCACGGCGACCGAGTAGCCCTTCTCGGCCAGCCGCAGCGACGAGACGCTGCCGCCGAAGCCGGAGCCGATGACCAGCCAGTCGTAGTCGTAGGTGTGCGTCACTTGAGGTCCCCCTCGGTCTTGAAGTTGTTGGTGGTCCGGCGGCGCGGGTTGCGCGCCACCAGCAGCCGGAGCACGCGGGCAACCGTAGTGGCCCGCTTGCGTGAGTACGGGTACCAGAGCAGCTCGCTGGTCAGCGTCGGCACCCGCGGGACGGTGATCGCCTGTTGCCGGCAGTACTTGCGCAGCCCGTGGGCACCGCCCAGCCGCGATCCCAGACCGGAGGTCTTCCAGCCGCCGTGCGGCAGACCGAAGCAGAACAGGTTCGCCACGGCATCGTTCACGTTGACCGCGCCGACCTCGAGCTTGCGGGCGACGTCCAGGCCGCGCCTGCGGCTGCCGGTCCACACGGTGGCCGAGAGCCCGTACTCGGAGTCGTTGGCCAGCCGGATCGCCTCGTCGACGTCCGCGACCTTGATCACCGGGATGATCGGCCCGAAGGACTCGTCGCGGACGCACTCCATCGAGTGGTCAACCCCGGTGATCACCGTGGGCTCGAAGTAGGTGCCGACGCCGGTCGCGCTGCCACCGACGGCGACGGTGGCTCCGCGCTCGAGGGCGTCCGCGACCTGCCGCTTCACGATCTGGAGCTGACCGTCGTTGGCGAGCGCTCCGACGTCCGCGGTGAACGGCTGCTCGTCGCCGCCCTGGCGCAGCGCGCGGACCTTCTCGGTCAGGAGCGCGACGAACTCGTCGTGGACCCCTGCCTCGACGTAGACCCGCTCGACCGAGACGCAGGCCTGACCGGCGTTGAGCAGGCCGCCCCAGGCGATCCCGTTGGCGGCTCGCTCGAGGTTGGCGTCGGCCAGTACCAGCGCGGGGTCCTTGCCGCCGAGCTCGACGCAGCACGGGATCAGCCGCTGGGCGGCCCGTACGGCGATCGACCGCCCGGTCGCGGTCGACCCGGTGAACTGGACCATGTCGACGGTGTCGACGACCGCTGCACCCGTCGGCCCGAAGCCGGTCACGCAGGCGAAGACGTCCGGGGCGCCGATCTCGCGCCAGCCACGCACCAGTGCGACCGCGGACAGGGGCGTCACCTCCGACGGCTTGATCAGCACGGCGGCTCCGGCGAGGAGCGCGGTCACGGAATCGACCCCGGGGATCATCATCGGGAAGTTCCACGGGGTGATCACGCCGACCACCGGTTGCGGCCGGTAGACCTTGCGGAGCACCTTGACGGCGGTCAGGATGCCGTGCGGCCGGATCCGTTCGGTGGAGAGGAACTTGGTCGCGCGGTCGGAGTAGTAGTTGATGACGTCGCAGATCAGCATCACCTCGAGCTCGGCCTCGGCCAGCGGCTTGCCGGTCTCGGCCTGGACGGTGGCGACCAGCGCGGCCTCGTTGTCGAGCAGCCAGTCGCGGTAGATCCGCAGCCACCTCGCCCGCTGGCGAGGACCGAGTGCTTCCCAGGCCACCTGCTCGGCGCGCAGGCCGGTGACGACGTCGAGCACGGCCTCGGGACTGAGCACCGGAACCGATCCGACGAGGGTCCCGTTGCCGGGGTTGCGGACGTCGATCGCGTCCTGGACCTGCGTGGACTGCGGCGCGACTGACATCACGCACTCCTTCTGCTCGCCCGGGGCCGTCACCACCGAATATAGTCAGTGCTGACTAGTTTTAGCAATAGCTGCTGTCCCGCGCTGCTATCCCCGGGCAGGGGCGACCATCGACGGCCGGAGCCGGAGCGACCAGACCACCAGTCCGACCAGCGGCGTCGCCGCGGCGAACCAGCAGACGCCCGTCCACCCGTACGCCCCGTGGAGCACACCGGTCACCGCCGAGCTGAGCGCCCCGCTGACGAACACGGTGCCCATGTAGACGGTGTTGATCCGTGCCCGCGCCGAGGGCTGCAACGCGTAGATCTCGGCCTGGCTCATCACCTGGTGCGAGTTCACCGCGAGGTCCAGCAGGACACCGCCGAGGGCGAGCAGGACCACGCTGTGGTGCCCCAGCCCGGCCACCAGGGCGCCGACGGTAGCCAGGCCGAGCATGATCCCGCTGCCCGAGCGGCCGTGGCCACGATCGCTGAGCCACCCCCCGACCGGGGCGGCTGCCGCTCCCCCGGCACCGACCAGGGCGAAGAGCGCGATCTGGGGCTGGCTGAGGCCGTGCTCGCCGACGAGCTCGAACGCGACCGCCGTCCAGTACGCCGTGAAGGCCGCGAACATCGTGCCCTGGCACAACGCCCGCGCGCGCAGCACCGGCTCGGTCCGGACCAGGTGTCCGACCGACGCGAGCAGCGACCCGTAGCCCGCCGTGTGCTCGGGCTGGCGTTCGGGAAGCATCCGGCGCAGCAACGCGACCAGCAGCAGCATCAGCACCGCCGACACCACGTAGATCGCCCGCCAGCCCAGCCAGCCCGCCACCAGGCTCGAGGCGGACCGGGCCAGCAGGATGCCGATCAGCAGCCCGCTCATCACCTTCCCGACGACCTTGCCGCGATCGGCC
This sequence comes from Marmoricola sp., assembly GCA_025965315.1. Lineage (GTDB taxonomy): Bacteria > Actinomycetota > Actinomycetes > Propionibacteriales > Nocardioidaceae > Marmoricola. The sequence continues at coordinate 21,310 of JAOPXD010000058.1, read as the reverse complement.
TCCGGCGCCAGGTGGGCCGCGAACGGCACCAGGATCTGGGCCACCACCGAGGTCAGCCCGACCAGGACCGAGACGGCAGCGAAGACGACGAACGCCGGCGCCGCGGCCGCAGCGACCAGCGCGATCGACGTACCGAACAGGACCCGGGTGACCAGCTTCCGGTTCTCGATCAGGTCGCCCAGCGGCAGCACGAAGACCAGTCCGACGGCGTACCCGACCTGGGTCAGCGTCACCACCAGCGTCGCGGTGCCCTGGCCGACGTGCAGGTCGCGGGAGATCAGGTCGAGCAGCGGCTGGGCGTAGTACAGGTTGGCGACCGTCGCCCCGCAGGCGATCGCGAGCACCGTGGTGAGCACGGGCAGGCTGGCGGGAGTGCGCGGAGTCGTCACCCTGGCCCAACCCGAACCGGAACCGAAGTCATTCCCGCACCGTCTCGAACGCACGCCACATCCGGGCGTAGCCGCCGTCGAGGGCGATCAGCTCCTCGTGGCTGCCGACCTCGATGATCCGACCCGCCTCGAGCATCGCGATCCGGTCGGCTACCCGGGCGGTCTGCAACCGGTGCGCGATCACGATCGTGGTGCGCCCGTGCGCCACGGCGGCCATCGCGGCGTTGACGCGCGACTCGGTCGCCAGGTCGAGGTTGGACGTCGCCTCGTCGAGCAGCATCAGCGCCGGGTCGGCGAGCTGCGCCCGGGCCAGCGCGATCAGCTGGCGCTGCCCCGACGACAGCGAGCTGCCGCGCTCGGCGAGGTCGGTGAGGTAGCCGCCGGGCAGCGTGGCCACGACGTCGTGGGCGCCGACCGCTCGAGCCGCGGCCTCGACCTCCTCGTCGGTCGCGGTCGGCCGGCCGTAGGCGATGTTGTCCCGGACCGAACCACTGAAGAGGAAGGCCTCCTGCGGCACGTAGCCCAGGTGCGACCGGAAGGCCGGCAGGTCCAAGCGACGCAGGTCGTTGCCGTCGAAGCGCACCGAGCCCTCGACCGGGTCGTAGAAGCGGGCGATCAGCTTGAGCACGGTGGACTTGCCGGCACCGGTCTCGCCGACCAGCGCGACGGTCTCCCCCGGTGCGATCTTCAGGGTCATCCCGCGCAGCGCCAGCTCCGCGGCCGAGCCCGGGTACCCGAACCGGACGTCGTCGAAGCCGACCTCGCCGACGACCGCGCCCAGCACCACCGGGTCCGCCGACTCGGGGGTGATGGTGGTCTGCGCCATCAGCTCGGCGATCCGCTTGACCGAGACCCGGGTCTGCTGCCAGGAGTCGAAGACGGTCGAGAGCTGCTGGATCGGCGAGAAGAACAGGTCGATGTAGAGCAGGAACGCGATCAGTGCACCGGTGGTCAGGTGACCGTCCCTGATCAGGTGGGCGCCGACGCCGAGCACGAGCGCGTCGGCGAGCGCGGCGAGCAATTGCACGAACGGGAAGTACGTCGCGACCAGACGCTGAGCCGCCGCCCGGGTCTCGAAGTAGTCCTCGCCGTACCGGTGGAACCTGGCCGTGGTGGTGGTCTCGTGCACGAACGCCTGCGACTCCCGGATGCCGGACAGGCTCTCCTGGAAGTCGGCGTTGACGATCGCGATCCGTTCGCGCGCGACGTCGTACAGGACCCCCGTACGGCGCCGGAACCAGAGCGTCGCCGCGGTCAGCGGAACGACGACCGAGAGCGTGACCAGGCCGAGCTCCGCGTTGACGAACAGCAGCGTGACGCCCACTCCGACGAAGGTCGCGGCAGCGACCAGCGCGTTGAGCAGCCCGTTGCTGACCAGGGACTCGAACTGGTCGACGTCGGTGGTCATCCGGGTCATGATCCGGCCCGCCCGCTCGCGCTCGTAGTAGTCCAGCGAGAGCCGCTGCAGCTGGGCCCAGATCCGCACCCGGAGCGACAGCATGATCTGCTCGGCCGTGCGACCGGTGATGAAGGTCGAGCCGATCTCGACGCCGAGATCCGCAATGGTGACGACCAGGTAGGCCACCGCTGCGGCGACCAGCACGCCGCTCGCGCCCTTGGTCACCCCGTCGTCGACGCCGGTCTTGACCAGGTACGGGCCGGCGATCCCGGCCAGTGCGTCGAGGACCACGAGCACGAACCCGACGGCGAGCGGGCGCCGGAACCGGCGCAGTAGCCGACCCAGGCTGAACTCGGGCTCGGGGATGCTCTCGGCGACCAGGTCGACGGCGACGTGGTCACGGACCGCGGGCAGCGCGGCGACCCGCGCGAGCAGCTCGGGGGTCGCGGGCAGGCCACCCAGGGCGCTGGAGGCGCCCCCCTGCCCGGGCAGTCCCGACCCCAGTCCGGCACCGAGCCCTCCGGTCGGGACCCGGCTCGAGCCGCGCGCCCCGGTCGTCGCCACCGCCTGCCAGGCACTGGCGGTGACCCCGCCGATCGCGGCCAGTGCCTCGATCGAGTCGCCGGCGGCCCGCCGGGGATCGGCGGCCTGTTCCAGCCCCGAGAGCAGCTCCCGGTAGCGGGCGCTCGAGGCAAGGAGGTCCGCGTGCGTTCCGGTCTCGACGACCCGGCCGCCGTCCATCACCGCGATCCGGTCGGCGAGGTGCAGGGTCGACACCCGGTGCGCGATCAGCAGGGTGGTCCGACCGGCCAGGACCGTCCTGAGCGCGTCGTGGATGACCTCCTCGGTACGGGCGTCGACCGCACTGGTGGCGTCGTCGAGCACCAGGACCAGCGGATCGGTGAGGATCGCCCGCGCCAGGGCGACCCGTTGGCGCTGGCCGCCGGAGAGGGTCAGGCCGCGCTCGCCGACCACGGTCTCGTAGCCGGCCGGCATCTCGGTGACGAAGTCGTGGACCGCTGCCGCCCGGGCGGCCGCCTCCACCTCGGCGTCGGTGGCACCGGGTCGCCCGTAGGCGATGTTCGCCCGGATCGTGTCGGAGAACAGGAAGCTGTCCTCGAAGGCCACGCCGACCCGCCGTCGCAGCGAGGCCAGGGTGACCTCGCGCAGGTCGTGGCCGTCCAGCAGCACCCGGCCCACGTCAGGATCCTGGAACCGCGGGAGCATCAGCGCCAGCGTCGACTTGCCGCTGCCGCTGGCGCCGACGACCGCCACCCGCTCACCGGCGGCGATCCGCAGCGAGGCCCCCGACAGCACCGGCGTCCCGTCGGTGTAGCCGAAGGAGACGTCGTCGAAGACGACCTCGCCACGCAGGCTCCCCGGTTCGACGGTGTCCAGGTCGACGGCACCGGGAGCGTCCCGGATGGTCGGCACCCGGTTGAGCAGCTGGTGGATCCGCTCGACCCCGGTGCGCGCCTGCTGCCCGACGGTCAGCACGCCGGCGAGCTGCCGGGCGGGGGCCGCGAACTGGCCGACGTACGTCGAGAAGGCCAGGAAGGTGCCCAGGGTGATCTTGCCGTGCAGGGCCAGCAGTCCACCGGCGACCAGGATGGTCACCTGGGCCAGCTGCGGGATCGCCTCGAGCAACGGCTGGTAGCGGGCCTGCAACCGGGTGGCACGCAGCCGCGATCCGAACAGCCGCTCGGTGGCATCAGCCAGCCGGCGCAGCTCCCGTGGCTCCTGGCCGAAGGCCTTCACCACCCGGACCCCGGTGACGCCCTCGTCAACGATCTGGGCGATGTCGCCCTCGCGCTGCTGGGCGTCCCAGGTCGCCGGGAAGATCCGCTGCCGCATCCGGTACGACACCGCGAACAGGAAGGGCACGATCACCAGGGCCAGCAGGCCTCCCGCCACCAGCACCGAGACCTGGGCGAGCTGCGGGATCGCCTCGAGCAGGGGCTGGTAGCGGGCCTGCAGCCGGGTAGCGCGCATCCGGGAGCCGAACAGCCGCTCGGTCGCCTCGGCCAGCCGGCGCAGCTCGCGTGGCTCCTGGCCGAACGCCTTCACCACCCGGACCCCGGTGACGCCCTCGTCGACGATCTGGGCGATGTCGCCCTCGCGCTGCTGGGCGTCCCAGGTCGCCGGGAAGATCCGCTGGCGCATCCGGTACGAGACCGCGAACAGGAACGGAACGATCACCAGCGCCAGCAGCGCGAGCAACGGCGAGAGCACGAACATCACCACGAGCGAGAGCAGCATCATCAGCACGTTGCCGGTCATCAGCGGCAGGAAGTTCAGCAGGCCCTGGACCAGCGCCGAGTCCGAGCTGGCCCGGGAGACGAGCTGGCCGGTCGGCAGCTGCGAGAGCGACGCCTGGTCCATCGTCTGCAGGTGGTCGTGCATCGCGTTGCGCAGGTCGAGCTGGACGCCCAGGCCGACCCGACCGCCGTAGTACCGCCGCAGGTAGGCGAGGCCGAACGCCACCAGCGCCACCGCGAACAGCAGCACCAGCCACGGCCAGAGCCGGTCGCGGTGGGTGACGATCACGTTGTCGACGATCTGCCGGGCGACCAGCGGCACCAGGGTCTGGGCGCTGCTGCCCAGGACGGCGGCGGCGAACGAGATGATCAGGTCGCGGCGGTGCCGGAGCACGGCGGTCCACAGCAGCCGGATCCAGCCGGTCTCACCGGACCCGGCTCCCGCCTCGGCCGCGCTCACGACTGCTGTCCGAGGCGCTCGGCCATGGCGAGCTCGAGTCCCCGACCGAGCCGTACCAGTGCCTCGAGACCGGCCTCGGGTTGCTCGGTGCACGCGAGCACCGACCGCAGGCGTTCGGTCATGGCGCCCTCGGCGCGGTCGAGCACGTCGCGGCCTCGGCCGGTGACGTGCAGAGCGGTGGCGCGCTGATCACCGGCGACGTCGTGCCGTTCCAGCAACCCGCCGCGACACAGGGCGTCGACGGTCGCGCTCACGGTCGGCTTGCCGAGCGCGAGGCGCTGCGCGACCCGGGTGGCGCGGACATCGCCCTCGGCCACGGCGGCGAGCACCCGGAAGTGCGCCAGGCTGAGTCCCTCGTCGAGGACGGCCCGCTCCATCAGGCGTGACAACCGGGCCAGCGCCCGGACCGCTTCCTGATCGCTCATCCCCACGACTGTAGCAAGATGGTTCGACAATCGAACTATGCGGTCGGCGTGAGCGCGCTCAGTCGCCGCGGTCGTCCCCGCGCTGGCTGACCAGGACCACGCAGAGCAGCGCGCCCACGCCGGCGACCACGGCCCCGATCACGAAGAGCCGGTCGAGTCCCGCGACGAAGGCTGCCTCGGCGGCGCTGCGGACCCGGCCGCGAGCCTGCTGGGGAACCTGTCGGACCACCGTGGAGAGGGCCCCTGAGGACACCGCCTCGCTCAGCTTCGAGATCGGCATCCGGTCCCCCAACCGGGTGCGCAGCTCGGAGGTGATCGTGCTCTGGAACACGCTGCCGTACGCCGCGACCGCCGTCGCGATCCCGACCTGGCGGAAGGTGTTGTTGATCCCGGCCCCGACCCCGGGCTGGTCCTTGGGCACGACCAGCGTGGACAGCGAGCCGAGCGGCGCGTTGACCATCCCGATCCCGACCCCGGCGAGCAGGAACCCGGGCAGCAGCACCGTCCACGAGCTCGACGCGTTCACCCGGGTCATCAGCACGAGCCCGACCGCGACGATCAGCAGCCCTGCCCCCAGCGGGATCCGGAACGGCACCCGGTCGCTGAACTTCCCGGCGATCGGCGCAGCGACGAACGCCAGGGCCGAGATCGGCAGCAGCCTCAGGCCCGCTCCCAGCGCGCTGTAGCCGAGCACGTCCTGCAGGTAGAGGGTGAGGTAGAGGAACAGGCCGAACATCGAGGCGGAGACCCCGAAAGCAGCAGCCTGGGCACCGACGAAGGACGCACGCCTGAAGAACCGCAGGTCCAGCATCGGCTCGTCGGTGCGCAGCTCCACGACGGCGAACACCGCCAGGGCCAGGGCCGCAGCGCCCAGCACCGTGAGGATCTGCGCGCTCCCCCAGCCTTCGTCGTTGCCCCGGATCAAGCCGAAGATCCCGAGGATCAGCGCCGCCGAGAACAGCACGAAGCCCGGGATGTCGAGGCGACGCGCCCGCGCTGGACGGATCTCCGGAAGCCTCAGCACGATGATCGCCACGGCTGCCGCCGCGATCGGGAGGTTCACGAAGAAGATCCAGCGCCAGCCCAGTCCGGTGGTGAGTGCCCCGCCGACGAGCGGCCCGATCGCCACCGAGGCTCCCGTCGTCGCTCCCCAGATGCCGAATGCGGTACCGCGGTCACGTCCGGTGTAGGTGGAGCCGAGGATGGCGAGCGAGTTGGAGAACATGATCGCGCCGCCGATGCCCTGGACCGCCCGGAACGCGTCGAGCCAGGACGCGGTACCGGCCAGCCCGCAGCCCAGCGAGGAGACCGCGAAGACGACGACGCCGGTGGTGAACACGCTCCGTCGACCGAGCCGGTCGCCGAGCACGCCGGTGATCAGCTGGAACGCCGCCAGGGTGAGCGCGTACGCGTCGATCACCCACTGGAGCGAGTCGAACGACGCGTGCAGGTCACGCTGGATGTCGGGAAGCGCGACGTTGACCACGGTGATGTCGAGCAGCAGCATGAACACCGCCACGCAGACAGCGACGAGTGGCCACCACTTCCCGCCGTGCTCCTCCGCGGTCGTCCCACCGGTGTCCTTGTGGGTGTCCTTTTGGGTGTCCTTGTGCTCGCCGACGACCTCGTGCCCTCCGGTCTCGGTCGTCATGGCTTGAGCAGCACCTTGGTCCAGCCGTCCAGGCGCTTGTCGAAGTTGTCGTACCCGACCGGGGCCTCGTCCAGACCCAGCTCGTGCGAGACCAGGAAGGACGGCGTCGCGCGCCCCGCGATGATCAGGTCACGCAGCTGCCGGTTGTACCGCTTGACCGGAGCCTGCCCGGTACCCATCTGCTGACCCTTGGTGAAGAAGGTGCCGTAGTCGAAACCGATCCGGCCCTCCGCCGCAGCCCCGGGGCTCTTCGGATCAGCCGGCACGTAGACCCCGACGACGCCGAGCCCGCCGTGCGCCTTGACCGACTTCACCAGGTTGTCCAGCACGAGCTCCGGGTGCTCCTCGCCAGCGGGGTCGTGGGCCTGCCAGCCCACTGCCTCCACGCCGCGGTCGGCTCCGGTCCCCTTGGTGTGCTCGAGCACCACCTCGACCGGATCGGTCTGGGAGAAGTCGACCGGGATGCAGTCGATCGATGCGGCCAGCTTCAGCCGATCGGGGTGCTGGTCGACCACGAAGACCTCGCTGGCGCCGCGGATCATCGCGCTGTGCGCGGCCATCAACCCGACCGGCCCCGCGCCGTAGACGACCACGCTGTCACCCGGCTGCATCCCGGCGAGCTCGGTTCCGTGCCAGCCGGTGGGGAAGATGTCGGAGAGCATCGTGAAGTCGTTCTCGAAATCGGTGCCCTCCGGCAGCCCGAGGAGGTTGAAGTCGGCGTACGGCACCCGGAGCAGCTCGGCCTGGCCGCCGTCGTACGGGCCCATGTTGGCGTAGCCGTACGCGGCGCCCTGCATCCCCTCGATCGGGTTGGTGCGCTCGCAGAACGAGGTCCAGCCGCCCAGGCAGCTCGGACAGGTGCCGCAGGCGATGTTGAACGGCACCGAGACCCGGTCGCCCTTCTGCACCCGGGTGACTCCGGGGCCGACCTCTTCGACGACGCCCATGTTCTCGTGGCCGAGGACGGTTCCCTCCTCGACCTCGGTCCGGCCCTCGTACATGTGCAGGTCGGATCCGCAGATGTTCGTCGTGGTGATCCGCACGATCGCGTCACCGGGCGCCTGGATCGTCGGGTCCGGGCGCTCCTCGACGGCGATCGAGCGCTCCCCCTGGTAGATGACTGCCTTCACGACGGCTCCTCCTCGGTCAGATCCGACTCGCTTCGGGTTCCTGCCGATCGACTACCCCGTGCACGGAGATCGCATGCATATCTTTGGCAGCAGCGGGCACTCCCCCGGCGTGACCAAGCAACTTGCCGACTGGCCCCTGGTGACCGACACCGTGCTCGACGTGCGGGGCCGGCAGGTCCGGACTCTGAGGGCCTCCAGCCGTCCGACCACGGCCGCCCGGCCTCAGCTGCTCGTGCACGGCCTCGGCGGTTCATCGGTCACCTGGGTCCAGGTGATGGAGGGCCTGTCCGAGTACGGACCTGTGGTCGCGGTGGATCTGCCCGGTTTCGGTCGCACTCCGATCGCAGCGGACGATTCGCTCACCGTTCAGGGCTACCTCGACTTCGTGCTCGAGGTCGCGGACGCCCTCGGCTGGGAGACCTTCACGTTGCACGGCAACTCGATGGGCGGCTTGATCGGAACCCTTCTCGCCGCGCAGCACCCCGAGCGTCTGGACCGCCTGGTCCTGGTGTCGCCGGCGCTGCCTCCACGCTCGCCGCTGGACTTCCTGCGGCCCAACCGCGTGACGATCAACGGGATGCTGCCCCTCGTCGTCTCGTCCTTCGCCGCCCTGGCCCTGGGGGCCGTGGGCCTCGCAGGTCCCAGCCTCGACGAACACCGCAACCGGGCCATGCTCAAGCTGATCTTCCCCGACCCCGACGGGATCGAGCCGGAGGTGCTGGACCTGATGGCGGCCGACTTCGCGGTGGACGTCGAAGGAGTGGACCGTCGACGCGCTCTCCTGGCCGCAACCTGCTCGATCGCGTCGCTCTGGGCAGATCCCCGGAGCAGCTGGACCGCCATCAGGGAGCTCCGGACCCCGACGCTGCTGATGGGTGGCACCCAGGACGCGCTGGTGCCGGCAAGGGTCCTGCGCGCGGTGATCGCCGCACGGCCCGACTGGGAGGGCCACGTGCTCGACGACCGACGTCATGCGTTGATGCTGGAGGACCCCGAGACCTACCTCAGGATCTTCGCCGACTGGCAGGCCGGCCAGGTGGCGGCGTAGGTGTCGTGCGGCCGCTCAGTCCCCGGACGGCTCAGTCCTCGGACGGCTCGGCCGCCAGGTTCGGTCTGAGGCCGAGCGCGGCGAAGGTCGGCGCCCGGTCCAGCTCGATGTGCGCGAAGGTGAGCGCCTCGGCGACCCGCTCGTCGCCGGAGGCGATCGCCGCGGCGAGCTCGCTGTGGTCCTCGAACGCGGTCTCGACGTCGAGGGTCGAGGTCCGGAAGAAGAGCCACTGGATGCGGCCCGAGATCGCCCGCATCTGGGCCATCAGCAGGTCGCTGCCCGTGGTGGTGACGATCGCCTCGTGGAACGCGGCGCTGCGCTCGGCGATCAGGTAGGCATCCCCCGACCGCACCGAGTCGCGCGAAGCCGTGAGCGCCCGCTCCAGGGCCACGGTCGAACCGCCGCGCGCGACCGCTCGTGCGGCGTAGCGGGCGGCACCGGGCTCCAGGACCGCACGAACGTCGAACAGCTCGTCGAGCGAGCGGGCGTCCCAGGTACGTACCACGGCACTGCGCCGGGGCGCCGAGATGACGAAGCCGTCGGTCTCCAGCCGCACCAGCGCCTCGCGCACCGGGATCCGGGACACCTCGAGCTCGGCGGAGATCCGCTCCTCGCCGAGCCGGGCTCCGTCCGGGTACTGGCCGCGGATGATCTGCTCGCGGACCGTCGTGTAGACGCGGTGGGCCAGTGCCCCGGCTCCGGTCCGGCCGGTCGTCGAGATGTCTGTCGGCTCAGCCATCGGTCCGTCCCCTTCCCCAGATCTCACCGGGCTGGGTGAACCAGACCCGGTCCCGGTGTGCCGCGAGGTGATCGAGGGCGCGGGTGAGCTGGCGCAGCCGGAACGGCGCGCCCGAGATGAACGCGTGCGTCACGATGCTCATCACCAGCGGCTGGTCGGTCGAGGCTTGGAGCAGCTCGTCGAACTCGTCGATGATCATGTCCGCGAACTCGGCCGCGCTCGCCCCGCGACCGATCACGGTCGTGGAGTCGTTGAGCTCGAGCGCGTAGGGCATCGCGGTCAGCTCGGTCCCGACCAGCGGCACCGGTCGGTCGTCGGCGCGCAGGTCCAGCAGGTAGCGGTAGCCCGCGTCGGACAGCACCCGCGTCGTCTCCGGGGTGTGCGCCAGCCACGGGCTGGACCAGCCGAGCGGCCGCGCGCCCTCGTGCTCCTCGATCTCGTCGGCCACCCGGCGTACGTACGCCGCCTGCTCGTCGGGGCTCAGGTCAGCGAGCGAGTCGGAGTTGCTGATCCCGTGACCGACGAACTCGGCACCCGACCTGCGCGCGTGCTCCACGATCGCCGGCGCGCTCCGGTAGACGTCGGTGTTCAGCAGCACGGTGGCGGGGATGTCGCGCGCAGCGAGCCTGTCGAGGAGCCGGAAGCCGCCGACCCGGTTGCCGTAGTCGCGCCAGGACGTGTTCACCAGGTCGTGCGGGCTCGCGGGCAGCAGGTCCTCGGTGTGCCCGTCGCCGAAGCGGTACTCCTCGATACCGACAGCGACGTAGACCGCCAGCCGCTTGCCGTCCGGCCACGCGGGACCACTCGCACCGGTGATCGGCGCGTAGGCGTACGGCTTCCCGTTCACGCGCCCACCCACCGGTTCATCGGGACCTCGGTGGCCGCCGCGGCACGCACGATCGTCTCGTACGGCGCCGCCGTCGCTGCCAGCTCCTGCTCCACGCTGCGCCGCAGCGGAGTCAGCGCGGCGAACTCGGCGCGTGCCTCGGCCAGCAGGGCCGGCTCGTCGCAGGTCTGCACCACCCGGTCCTGCAGCACCATCACCCCGTCGATCATCGTGTGCACGACGCTCGCCCCGGACTCGCAGTAGACGAGCTGCCGGGCGAGATCGTTGAACGGCGTGAACGCACTCGTGTGCAGGTCCAGCACCACCAGGTCCGCGAGCGCACCGACCTCGACCCGGCCGAGGTCGGGCAGGCCGGTGGCAGCCGCACCGCCGGCGTACAGGCAGTCGAGGAGCTCGTCGGCCTGCGGCCAGGTGCAGCTCGGAGCGCCGTTGATGTTGTGCACCAGGCCGGCCATCTTGAGGACCCCCCACAGGTTGACCGAGTCGTCGCAGATCGCCTCGTCCACCCCGAGGGCGACCGGCACCCCGGCGTCGCGCAGGGCGCGGAACGGCATCACGCCGCTGCCCAGCCGGAGGTTGCTGACCGGGTTGTGCGCCACCGTGGCCCCGGAACCAGCGATCAGGGCGATGTCCTCGTCATCGATCCAGACGGCGTGGATCACGTTCACGCGATCGGAGAGCAATCCGAGATCCGCGGCGTACCGGACCAGCGAACGGCCACCGAACCGTTCCACCGTCTGGCCGAGCACCCGCTGCGTCCGGGTCTCCAGGAAGTGCGCGTAGAGCGGGATCCCGTGCAACCGGCTGAGATCGTCCAGGGCGCCGAAGTACTCCGGGCTGACCCGTTGCGGCGCCGAGATCGAGACGGCTGCCCGCAGCCGGCCGCCGTGCGAGCCGTGCCAGGTGCTGATCAGGTAGTCGTACGCCGCCAGCAGCGTCGCTGCGTCCGCGGCCGGCGGGACCGCGAACCGGGCCCGGTCGGCCGGGTCGAGCAGCTCGAGGAACGGGTACTTGGCCGACTCCGCCAGCTCTGGCTGGTCCAGCGCGACCGAGGCCCGGATCCCGGTGTCGGCGTACGCCTGCATCACCGCATCGATGGTTTCCGGGTCGGGCTCCGGCATCAGGAAGGCGTCGTCGGCGACCATCGTGGTGCCGGTCCGGATCATCTCCAGCGCCCCGATCGCGGTGCGCAGGTAGACCTGGCGCGGCGTGGGTCGTAGTCGTGGGTCGCTGGGCGACTCGAAGACCATGAACTCCTCGAGCGGTCGGCTCGGGAACGCGCCCTTGAGATGGTTGGCCGGCGAGTGGAAGTGTGCGTTGATCAGGCCGGGCAGGACGACGTGGTGACCCGCGCCTTCGATCACCTGGTCCTCGACGGTCGGAGCCAGATCGGGCCCGATCGCCGTGATCCGCTGTCCTTCGACCCGGATCCTGGTGAGGCGCGACAGCCCGCCGTCGCGTTCGGCGTCGTAGGTGTGGACGTCCTTGAACAGGGTGCTCACCGCAGGTCCACCGGTAGTGCCACCCGGGCGTGGGTCCCGATCGACGAGGTCGTGAGCCCTTGGCGGACCAGGCTCTCCGCGAGGCCGATACCGGCGGCGACCCCGTCGATCACCGGCACGCCGCACGCCGTACCGATCGCCTCGGCGACCCCGGCGAGTCCTGCACAGCCGAGCACGATCGCCTCGGCACCGTCGTCGGCAAGGGCGCGCAGGGCCTCGGCGATCATCAGCTCGGCGACCTGGGCAGCCTCGTCGTGCAGCTCGCCGACGCCGAGGTCGATGGCCCGCACCGTGCACCGGTGCTCGAGGCCGAGGTGACGTACGACCCGTTCCGCCATCGCGATCGTGCGCACCGGCAGCGTGATCACCGTGAACCGGTGCGCGACCAGGGCGGCGTTCATCAGCGCCGCCTCGGTCATCCCGACGACCGGTACGTCCACCAAGTCGCGGGCGGCGTCTCGGCCGGTGTCGCCGAAGCACGCGATGACGTAGGCGTCGACCCCGTCGTCGACCGATGCAGCGACCGCCCGGGCGACGGCGACCTCCCCGAACGCTTCGTCGACGTGGCTCTCGATCGCAGCGGGGCCGGTGTCCGGGTTCCGCCCGGAGACGATCGTGTCCGGTGCGGCGACGGCGCGAGCAGCGGTCAGGACGGCCGCGGTCATCGCCGCGTCGGAGTTCGGGTTCAGCATCCGGATATGAAGACTCACCCCAGAACTGTATACAGAACGGCTAGGTGCGGTCATCACGGGAGCGTGAAATTCGGATGACGTCTCGGTTTCCTTGCCCGTTCGTATACAGATGCCCAGATCGTGCCGACGGCCCGACGGGCGACCGCTGCGGCCGCGATCACGATGTGACCGATACATGGATTTAACACCGGCGACCCTCTCCGGACGCATTGCCTCGCGAAGATCAGTGCAATATCTGTCAAGCGACAAATAGTCGGCACGGGCCGAGGAGGGAGTCGGGTGACGTTGTCCGCACCCCGGGAGCAGCACACGACGAACACGGTCCTGAACGCCCGCACGGACGCCCGCGCGCAAGGCGGTCAGCGCAGCGAGTGGATGCCCTACCTGCCCGCGGCGTCGAGCCCGTTCGTGCCCACCGACGTCGACCCGACGGCCCTGGTCTGGGCCGAGACCGTCGCTCCGGGCGGCTACACCCACAAGGTCCTCACCCGCGGCAGCCGGATCCGCTTCGACGACCCGACCGGTGACGCCTGCGCCCACCTGGTCCTCTACAACGCGCTCGAGCCCACCGAGCGGCTCAACGTCGCCGACACCCAGAAGATCCCCTGGCAGGCCTATCTCGGTGCCGGGCACCCGCTCCTCTCCGGCGACGGCCGGGTGCTCGCGACCGTGCTGGCCGACACCTCGGGCCGGCACGACGCCTTCTGCGGCACCTCGACGGATGCCTGGAACGAGCAGAAGTACGGCGACTCCCGCCCCGAGGGTCCGACCCCGTCGGGACGTGGCCTGCTGGTCAAGGCTGCCGCCAAGCACGGTCTCGGCCGTCGTGACCTGCCGCCGAGCATCTCGCTGTTCCAGGGCGTCCGGGTCGAGACGGACGGGCAACTGGCCTGGCAGGGAAGCTTCGGTGCCGGGACGCACGTCGAGCTCGTCGCCGAGCTGCCGCTGCTGGTGCTGGTCGCGAACGTCGCGCACCCGCTCGACCCACGGCCCGACTACCAGGTCGGTCCGCTGCGGGTGCACGCCTGGCGCGGTGCGGCGACCGGCCCCGCGGATCCCCGGTTCGCGGCGACGCCCGAGCTCGAACGCGCCTACCTGAACACGATCGACTACGCCGAAGCCCGGGGTCTGTGACATGACCGCTCCGACATCCACCGTCCCGGTCGGCGCCTCGTACGCCGAGGGCTCGGTGCTGGACTGGTCCCGGACCCTGCTGCCCGGCCGGGTCGTCCTCGACGAGCAGGTGGCGTCCAACGCGCCCTGGTCCGCCGTGGTCGCCGCCGGCCAGGTGCTGACGATCGTGGACGTCGGCGGCAACCAGTCCGCCGACTGCCTGATGTACAACGCCGCCGACCCCGAGGAGCGCTACAGCGTCCCGGACACTCTGACCTGGCAGCAGAACGCCTACGTCACCACCGGAACCGTGCTGCGCAGCAACGAGGGCAGGCCGCTGATGACGGTGGTCGGCAACGAGATCGACCGGCAGGACACCATCGGCGGCGCCTGCAGCAAGGAGTCCAACACCCTGCGCTACGGGCACCACGTGATGTACCACCACGGCTGCCGGGAGAACTTCCTCGCCGAGGCCTCGCGCCGTGGGCTGGGGATCCGCGACCTGGTCTCCAACCTGAACTGGTTCATGAACGTGCCGGTCGAGGCGGACGGCGCGCTCGGCATCGTCGACGGCATGTCCGCCCCGGGCCGTCGGGTCGCGATCCGCGCAGAGATGGACGTCCTGGTGCTGGTGTCCAACTGCCCGCAGATGAACAACCCCTGCAACGACTTCAACCCGACACCGCTCCGGATGATCGTCGTGGAGCCTTCGGGGGCCCAGGAGTGACCGGCGTCCTGATCGCGAACCGCGGCGAGATCGCGCGCCGGGTGATCCGCACCGCCCTTCGGCTCGGGATCCCGACCGTGGCGGTCTACTCCGACGCCGACCGGGCAGCGCCGCACGTCCGCGAGGCCGACCAGGCCGTCCGGCTGGGACCAGGGCCGGCGACCGAGTCCTACCTGCGTGGCGACGCCATCATCGAGGCCGCGCTCGCCACGGGAGCGACGATCGTCCACCCCGGCTACGGGTTCCTCTCCGAGAGCGCTTCGTTCGTCCGGGCGGTCGAGGCGGCCGGGCTGGCCTTCGCCGGCCCCACCGCCGAGCAGATCCTGGCGTTCGGCGAGAAGCACACCGCCCGGACGCTGGCCGAGGCGGCCGGCGTTCCGCTGCTGGCCGGCAGCCCGCTGCTCGGCAGCGCCGAGGAAGCCGTGACCGCCGCGAAGCTGATCGGGCTCCCGGTGATGGTGAAGGCGACCAGCGGCGGCGGCGGCATCGGGCTCCAGGCCTGCGCGGACCTCGAGGAGGTCCGGGCGGCGTTCGACCGGGTCGCCAGCCTCGCGATGAGGAACTTCGGGTCCGCGGGGGTCTTCGTCGAACGGCTGGTGCGTCCGGCCCGGCACGTGGAGGTCCAGCTCTTCGGCGACGGCGCCGGGCGGGTCGCGGTGATCGGCGACCGTGACTGCTCGTTGCAGCGGCGCAACCAGAAGGTGATCGAGGAGGCTCCGGCCCCGTCCCTCCCGGACCGGGTGCGTGACCAGCTGCACGCCTCGGCACACGACCTGCTCGCCTCGGTGGACTACCGGGGCGCCGGCACCGTCGAGTACGTCTACGACCCGCTGCGCGAGGAAGCAGCCTTCCTCGAGGTGAACACCCGGCTCCAGGTCGAGCACCCGGTGACCGAGGAGGTCTACGGGGTCGACCTGGTCGAGTTGATGCTCACGTTGGCCCGGGACTCGCACGTCCAGGACGACGTCTTCACCCGGGCTTGGGTCCCGAACGGTCATGCCGTGGAGGCGCGGGTCTACGCCGAGGACCCGGGCAAGGACTCGCTCCCGTCCTCAGGGCTGGTCACCAGCGCGGTCTTCCCCGGCGAGGGCAGCCCCGCCCTGGCCGGGGTCCGCATCGACGGGTTCGTCGAGACCGGGTTCGAGGTGTCGCCGTTCTACGACCCGATGCTGGCCAAGGTGATCGCGCGCGGTCCGACCCGGGACTCGGCGCTGGACCTGCTCGCGGACGCGCTGCACGCCACCCGGATCGACGGCATCGTCACGAACGTCGGGCTGCTGCGGTCGTTGACCGCCCATCCCGACCTCCGCGACGCCGTGCACGCGACGACCACCCTCGCGGTGGTGACCGATCCCGACCCGCGCATCGACGTCGTGGTGGCCGGTCCGTTCACCACCGTTCAGGACCAGCCTGGCCGCCTCGGCTACTGGCACGTCGGGGTGCCGCCGAGCGGAGCGTTCGACCCGGTGTCGCTCACCGAGGCCAACCTCGCCGTCGGCAACCCCGCCGGTACGCCGGGCCTCGAGGTCACCTCCGGCGGCCTGGTCCTGCGCTTCTCGGCTCCGTCGGTCGTCTGCGTCACCGGGGCACCGCTGACGGTGACCGTCGACGGGATCGCTGTTCCCTGCTGGGAGCCGGTCGAGGTCGGCGCGGGCGCGAAGCTCGCCCTCGGTACGGCGACCGGGCCCGGCCTGCGCGCGTACCTCGCGGTGCGCGGCGGTCTCGACGTCCCGTCGTACCTGGGCAGTGCCTCGACGTTCACCCTCGGAGGCTTCGGCGGGCACGGCGGTCGGGCCCTGCTCGCCGGCGACGTCCTGCGACCCGGCGGCACCGACGACCAGGGGGCCGTCGGCGGTCCGACGCCCCCGGAGCGGCGACCAGCGCTGACCCACCAGTGGCAGATCGGTGTCACCGAGGGGCCGCACGCAGCGCCGGAGTTCTTCACCCGCGAGGACATCGACACCCTCTACGCCTCCGACTACGAGGTGCACCACAACTCGGCCCGGACGGGCATCCGGCTGATCGGCCCCAAGCCGACCTGGGCGCGACCGGACGGCGGCGAGGCGGGGCTGCACCCCTCGAACATCCACGACACCCCGTACGCCGTCGGCGCCCTCGACTTCACCGGGGACACCCCGATCATCCTGGGGCCGGACGGTCCGTCGCTGGGTGGGTTCGTCTGTCCTGCGGTGGTCGCGAGCGGCGAGCTCTGGAAGCTCGGCCAGCTGCGACCCGCGGACCGGATCCGGTTCGTGCCGGTGCGTGAGGACGAGGCTGCGGGTCTGGTCGACCGACGCTCCGCGCCGCTGGTCAGGACAACCGGCGGAGATGGTGACGACGGCGTTCTCGCTCGGCTCGAGGAGCGCGACGACCGGCCCGCGGTGACCTACCGCCGCGACGGGGACGACAACGTGCTCGTCGAGTACGGCCCGATGGTGCTCGACCTGGCGCTGCGGATGCGGGTGCACGCGCTCCAGCAGACCCTGGAGGCGCACCGCCCGGCCGGGATCCTCGACATCACCCCAGGCATCCGGTCCCTGCAGGTCCACACCGACGGCTCGGTGCTCCGGGCCCGCGACCTGACCCAGATCCTGCGCGAGCTGGAGGACGAGGTCCCACCGAGCCACGAGCTGGTGGTGCCGTCCCGGCGGGTGCGGCTGCCGTTGAGCTGGGACGACCCGGCGACCCGGCTGGCGATCGAGCGGTACATGTCCGGGGTCCGCGACGACGCCCCCTGGTGCCCGTGGAACATCGAGTTCATCCGCCGGATCAACGGGCTCGACTCGGTCGACGACGTGTACGGGACGGTCTTCGACGCCCAGTACCTGGTGCTGGGACTCGGCGATGTCTACCTCGGCGCGCCGGTGGCCACCCCGCTCGACCCGCGGCACCGGCTGGTGACCACGAAGTACAACCCGGCGCGGACCTGGACCGCGGAGAACTCGGTCGGCATCGGCGGCGCCTACCTCTGCATCTACGGCATGGAGGGTCCGGGCGGGTACCAGTTCGTCGGCCGGACCGTGCAGATCTGGAACCGGTTCCGTCGTGGTGGCCTGTTCGCCGAGAACCCGTGGGCGCTCCGGCCCTTCGACCGCATCGAGTGGTACCCGGTCACCGCGGACGAGCTGCTGGAGCTGCGCGCCGAGACGGACGCCGGCCGCGGTGTGTTCGAGACCGAGGAGGGGACGTTCTCGCTGGCCGAGCACACCGCGTTCCTGGCC
The DNA here is from genome assembly GCA_025965315.1 of Marmoricola sp. GTDB lineage: Bacteria > Actinomycetota > Actinomycetes > Propionibacteriales > Nocardioidaceae > Marmoricola. The sequence goes on along the minus strand of JAOPXD010000058.1, from coordinate 3,709 downwards.
GAGAACGCGGACTCGATCAGCGCGTTCCGCGACCAGCAGTCCGCAGCCTTCGAGGCCGAGAAGGAGCGCTGGCGCGCCTCCGGCGAGTTCGACCGGCGCGACGATCCACCTCCGGCCGACGCGCCTCCGATCGACCTGCCCGCGGGGGCCGTGCCGGTCACGGCGCCGTACACGGCGACCGTCTGGCAGACGACCGCGCAACCCGGGGACGTGCTCAGCGAGGGCGACCCGATCCTGTCCGTGGAGGCGATGAAGATGGAGGCGAAGGTGGGAGCACCGGTGAGCGGGACCCTGGTGGAGGTCTACGTGAAGCCCGGCGACCAGGTGTCGGCCGGCCAGGTCCTCGCGGCGATCACGCCATGAGAGCCACCGAACGCGTCCGCGCCGCCTACGCCCGGATCGACGCGGTCGACCGACCCGAGCTGTGGATCAGCCTGCGCGGCCTCGAGGACGTCCTGGCCGAGGCCGAGGGCCTCGATCCGTCGCTCCCGCTGGCCGGCGTGGTGTGTGCGGTGAAGGACAACATCGATGTCGCCGGCCTGCCCACCACCGCTGGCGCGCCCTCGTTCGCCTACCGCCCGACCGCCGACGCGACCGCGGTGGCGAGGCTGCGCGCCGCCGGCGCGATCGTGATCGGCAAGACGAACCTGGACCAGTTCGCGACCGGTCTGGTCGGGACCCGCAGCCCGTACGGCGCCGTCGGGAACGCCTGGGACCGGACCCGGATCGCCGGAGGATCGTCCTCCGGGTCAGCCGTCGCGGTCGCTCTCGGCATCGTCGACCTGGCGCTGGGCACCGACACCGCCGGCTCCGGACGGGTCCCGGCCGCCCTGAACGGCATCGTCGGCGTCAAGCCGACCCGGGGACTGGTTCCGATCACCGGAGTGGTTCCCGCGTGCTACACGCTGGACTGCGTCACGACCTTCGCGCGCGACCTCGCCCTCGCGCGCACAGCCGCCGAGGTGATGGCCGGACCCGACCACGCCGATCCACTGTCGCGGACCGGCGTTCCCCTGCCACCGGCGCCGGCGCGGCCGCGGATCGCCGTACCGACGGCACCGCACCTCGACGGCCTCGCGGCCGGCTGGCAGGAGGCCTTCGCTGCCGCGGTCGCGCGGTTCGCCGAGCTCGGCGCCGAGATCGTCGAGGTCGACATCACTCCCCTGCTCGACGCCGCCGCCCTGCTCTACGAGGGAGCCTTCGTCGCCGAGCGGTACGCCGCGGTCGGGAGCCACCTCGAGAAGCACCGCGACCTGATCGGCACCGACCTCGACGCAGTCGTTGCCTCGATCATTCTCGGGGCGCGGGCGAAGACCGCGGCTGACTGGGCCGCGGACACCGCCCGGTTGGCAGCGCTCGGAGCCGCCGGGCGGGAGGCCCTCGGCGACTACGACGCCCTGCTGACCCCGACGACGACGTGGCACCCCACCCTCGACGAGGTCGCGGCCGACCCGATCGGTGCGAACGCGCGGATGGGCCGGTTCACGAACTTCGCCAACCTGCTGGACTTCGCCGCGATCGCCGTCCCGGCCGGCTTCGTCGGTGGCCTGCCCTTCGGCGTGATGCTGTCGGGCCCGGCGTTCTCCGACCAGGCGTTGGCCGGGCTGGCCGACCGGTTCGCGAACCGCACCCTCGACATCTTCGTCGCCGGGGCGCACCTGACCGGGCAACCGCTCAACTCGCAGCTGGTGCTGGCCGGCGGCTCGCTGGTCGGCGAGGTTCGCACCGCAGCGCAGTACCGGTTGCACGCGCTGGACACGGTGCCGCCCAAGCCGGGCCTGGTCCGGGTTCCCGACGGTGACGACGGCGCCTCGATCGTCGGTGAGCTCTGGCGGCTGCCGGCTGCCGGGTTCGGGACCTTCGTCGCCGCGATCCCGGCACCGATGGTGATCGGCCAGGTCTCCCTCGAGGAGGGCCGGTCGGTCAGCGGGTTCCTGGTCGAGCCCGCCGCGCTCGGGACCGCGCACGACATCACCGCGTTCGGTGGCTGGCGCGCCTACCTGGCGAGCCTGCGATGACGAGCACCGACCGGACCATCCTCGGCGTGCTCACGCCGTCGTCGAACACCCGCCTGGAACCGCTCACCTCGGCGCTCGTCGCCGACCTGCCCGGGGTGAGCGCGCACTTCTCCCGCTTCCGGGTCGTCGACGTCGGCCTCGCGGCCGCGAACCAGTTCGATCCCGCCGTGATCCTCGACGCTGCGGAACTGCTCGCCGACGCCCGGGTCGACTCGATCGTCTGGAGCGGGACGTCGGGAGGCTGGCGCGGGATCGCGGACGACCTGGCGCTCTGCTCGGCGATCACCGAGCGGACCGGGGTCCCTGCCACGACCTCGACGCTGGCCCTCCTCGAAGCCCTGCGGCGCAGCCACGCCCGTACGTTGGGCCTGGTCACGCCCTACCCACCCGACATGCACGACGCGGTCGCAGCGACGCTTGCCGGTCAGGGGCTCGAGGTGGTCTCGTCGGCCGCTCTCGCCGCCACCGAGTCGAACTGGGACCTGTGCCTGGTCGAACCGGAGGCCATCGCGGCCGCGGTGGCCGACGTCGCCGCAGTGCGACCCGACGCGATCACCGTCTTCTGCACCAACCTCGCTGCGGCCGATCGCGTCGCGGGGTGGGAACGCGACCTCGGGGTGCCGGTGCTCGACTCGGTGGCGCTGGCGGTCTGGCACGGACTCGAGCTGGCCGGCTACGCCGGTCCGGCAGCGCAGGGCTGGGGCTCGGTCTTCGGTCTGCCTGGTCCCTAGGAGACCGCTGAGGAGGACTCGTCGCCCGGGGCGCGGACGAGGGCCTCGACCGCCCGCGACCGGACCTTGGCGATGCTCCGCTCGGGGCAGCCCAGGATGCGCAGCACGCCGGCGGCGATCAGGTCCGGAAGGTCCGGGTGCGACGGGCTCCCCTCCGCCCGCATGGCGATGACGCTCTCGGCCAGGGCGAACGCCAACGAGGTGGCCACCGACTCGTCCTCGACCGTGATCGCGCCCTCGGCCGCAGCGGCGGCCACCCGGTCGCCGTACGCGCGCCGGAGCAGTGCCCGCTCCTCGCGGAACGGCGCGAACTCCGCGGCTCGCAGCTCGGGCATCGTGTAGAGCGCTCCGATGTTCCACTGTCCCCCGCTGAGCAGGGTCACGTCGAAGCGGGTCAGGGCGTAGAGCTGGACCAGCGCCGGTTCCCCGGTCGGGGTCAGCCAGCGGCTGTACTCCAGCGAAGGCCGGACCGTGCCGGCGAGCAGCTCGGCGAGGATCTCCTGCTTGTTGCTGAAGTGGTAGTAGATCGAGGCCTGCCGTACGCCGACCGCATCCGCGATCTGCCGGGTCGTGGCAGCGCCGTACCCCTGCTCGCTGAACAGCTCGGCGGCAGCGTCGAGGATCTGGGCCCGGCCACCGGTGCCGGCGCGGCCGATGTCGGCGTGCCGCGGCCGGCCTGCACGTTTACCTGTCACGCGACACATGGTGGCACACCTGGCGCCCCGGCCCGAGGGGTTCGCCGGCGGTCGCTGCGGCGCCGGAAGTTGGAAACGTACTTGTTACCTGCCGGAAGCGTGACGCGTCATTGACGCGACTAACTTGTCACGTGACAGGTATTCCAGGCACTCCGTCAGAACGACGGCCGACCGGACCGAGGTGGTGATCGCGATGAGCGCAGAACTCGCACCTGAGGCAGTCCCGGCGCACGAGGCCCCTATCGTCGCCGCTGCCGAGGACCTG
>JAOPXD010000050.1 GCA_025965315.1 Marmoricola sp. | reverse complement strand
AGAACGTCGTGGTCGGCAACTACGTCTACTCGATCCTGCTCGGCATGTCGGTGCCGGACATCTCCGGCAAGGCGATCGCCAACCTCGAGGTCGAGTCGCTGCGCCACGTGGCGCCGACGTTCCACGGGGACACGCTGTACGGCGAGACGACGGTGCTCGAGAAGACCGAGAGCAAGTCCAAGGACGACCGGGGCGTCGTCTACGTCGAGACGATCGGCTACAACCAGGACGGCAAGGTCGTCTGCATCTTCCGCCGCAAGGTGATGGTCCCCAAGGACAGCTACCTCACTGCACGCGGCGGCGAGCAGCCCGGTCGGCCCACTCCGGTCCCGGACAAGAACTGGGCCGGTCCGACCGCCTAAGAGAGCCGCGAATTCACATGGCAGCATGAGGTTTCTGCACGATGCACATCAGATTTGATGTTCATCGTGCAGAATTGATGTCACCTGGAAGAACCAATCGGTTGCCTCGACTGAGCGCACGCCGTGTGCGTTCGGCAGTTTGGTCCGGCTTGTAGAAATCCGCCCACGTGAAGCGGATGAAGCTGTAGCCGGTCGCTTCGCGCATACGGTCCTCACGCAGTTTCTCCCGGATGACGGCATCGGCCGGGGTCTCGCCGGGTCGCAGGTACTTCTCGTATTTGACCCGGCCGTCGAACTCGCCGAGAACGCCGTACTCGGGCCAGCCGAAGTCCGTGTTGCCGATCAGGTCGGAACCATCGCGTACGACGTACTGGAGCTGGGGCTTCGGCAGGCCGTATTGGTAAAACAGAAACCGCATGCGCGATTCAGCGACCGACTGCGATCCCGGCTGAGCGAAACGAAGTGTGACGTTGAGCCGGGCCGTTCCGGGCCAGCCACGGTGCGTCTCGTACTGCTCTCGGAGCTGGTCCTGCGAGCAGATCCCGAGGTGGTACGCCGAGTCGAGGATGACCGTTCCCGCTTCGACGCTTGCGTGGCACGCCGCTCCGAACGCCGCCTCTGCGGCGGGCCTGACGGGCGTCCCCGAGATCTGATCGCCCCCGCCCACGGCACCTCGGTGGTACGCGATGTCGCGGTGCTTACGACCGACTGTGTGCTCTGGGCGAGTCAGATGGATCCGCGACAGGTCGACACCCCACACCCGCATACCGTGCGCGATCGCTGCCGATATGTGACTGAGCTCTGCTGGCTGACTGTGGACCAATCCAGCGGCGTGCGCCCGAAGGAGGTGTTGTTGATTCTCGTCCGACGCACGCCATGTTTCGGAACTCACGTAGGCACCGTGGCGAACGCGCGAAAGTACACCGGATGCAATGGCGGCGTACAGGGCTCGGTCGTCGTACCCGACCTCCAGTGCTTCTCGACGTAGGAACACTCCGTGACTGTGCAGGCGCATTAGCTCATCCATGCGACAAGGTTCGGGCTCCACTCCTTCGACTCAAAGTGCAGCCTTCGACCTTGTGAACAACTCGATCGCAGGAGTCACATGTGGATTGATCCGAACAACATCACTTCATCGCGATGAACATCGAATCTGATGTTCAGAGTGCCGAATTCACATGGCGCCATGTGAATTCGCAGGTCGCGGCGCGAAGGCTCGTGCCAGCGGCAGGATCCCGAGGATCAGCACCATCGGTACGGCGAACCCGTACCGGAGGTCGTTGTTGCCGACCGCGCCGGTGAGCACGGAGCCGAACAGCGCTCCGAGGTAGTTGAACTGGTTGAACCGGCCGATCACCGCGTCCACCCGCGCCTGGCGGGTGGCCGGGTCCTCCTCGGTGCCGCCGGCGATCCGGCCCGCGGCCGAGAAGCTGAGCGGCGCGATCACGCCGACGCCGCTGCCGAGGACCAGGAAGCCGAGGACCGCGACCGGCCAGGCCGGAGCGAAGACCACGATCGCCAGTGCGACCGAGGCGATCACCCCGCCGACCCTCAGCACGGTGACGGCGCCGTGCCGGGCGACCAGGCCGTCGCCGGCCAACCGCATCGCCCCGCTGGAGAGCAGGTACGGGACGACGGCGAGCGCGAACAGCCCCTTCGGGGTGTTGTCGAAGACGTGGTCGAGGTAGAGCGGGCCCCAGGTGAACGCGGCCGTGTCGACCATGTAGAAGAGCACCATCCCGATGCCGACGAGCACGATCGGCCGCCACGGGATCTCCAGCTTCGGAGCATCGGCGGCCGGGTCGCCGACGCGGCGCAGGAACGGGCGGGTCAGCACCACCAGCGGGACGACCGCCAGCGCAGCACCGACTCCGAGCGACAGGTGCGAGGTCGCCAACGTGGCCGAGGCGCCGAGCAGCCCGCCGAAGGTCCAGGCGCCGTGGAAGGACGGCAGGATCGGGCGTCCGTAGCGGTGCTCCAGGGCGACCGCCTGCATGTTGGTGGTCGCATCGACCATGCCCAGCGCGAGCCCGTAGACGGCCATCGCCGCCATGAAGAACCCGAAGGACGGGGCCAGCGACATCACCGGTACGGCGACGGCGATCCCGGCCAGCCCGGAACGCAGCAGCAGGGCCGAGTCGCGGGTCTTCGCCAGCGTCTCGGCGAGGACCGACCCGGCACCTGCCAGCAGCACCATCATCAGCAGCAGCAGGGTCAGCCGGTTGTCGGAGATGTTCCACTTGTCGGTGAAGTCCGGCAGCCGGGTGGTCAGGTTGATGAAGACCATGCCCTGGGTGGCGAAGGCGGCTGCGACGGCCAGCCGGGCGCGGCGTAGCGTGACCGGGACCTCGGTGGCGGGAGCAGGACTTGTCACCAGCAGATGATCCCAGAAGGCGCCTCCCATGACCGACGGTTCCGCGGGCGAGCTCTGGACGGTCCGCCACGGCGAGACCGCGTGGAGCCTGGCCGGGAAGCACACCTCGAGCACCGAGGTCGCGCTCACGCCCGCAGGAGAGCTGGCTGCTCGCGGTCTCGCCCCGCGGCTGGCAGCGATCACGTTCGACCTGGTGCTGACCAGTCCGCGCGACCGCGCCCGGCGTACGGCGGAGCTCGCGGGGTTCCCGGACGCGGTGGTCGAGCCGGACCTCGCCGAGTGGGACTACGGCGACTACGAGGGCGTGACCACCGAGGAGATCCGGGAGACCGTCCCCGGCTGGACGATCTGGAGCCACCCGTGTCCGGGTGGTGAGGACGCTGCTGCCGTGGCCGGGCGCCTGGACCGGGTGGTCGCGCGGGTGCGGGCCGACGGAGGCCGGGTGCTGGTCTTCGGGCACGGGCACGCGACCCGGGTCCTGGCCGCCCGCTGGCTCGGTCAACCGGTGGGCGACGGCCGCCTGTTCCGCCTCGACACCGCGACCGTCTCGGTCCTCGGGTACGAGCACGACGGGCCCGCCGTGGCGCGCTGGAACGCCTGACCACTACTCTCTGGGGCGTGTCGCTCGCGGCTTCCTGCCCCCGTTGCACGTCCCCGATCACCGAGGCGGACGGCAGCTTCTCCTGCCACGTGCACGGGACCATCCACCCGTTCTGGCGGCCGGTGCAGGCCGACTACGGCACGTTCGCCCAGCTGGTCTCCCGCACCGACGACCTGCCGACGTACCTGCCGTGGCCGATGAGCCCGGGCTGGTCGATCGCCGATTTCGGGTGCGTCACCGGCGAGCGCACCTACGCCACCGTGACCACGACGGTGGGATCGAGCGACCTGGACGGGCCGGTCGAGGTGACGGTGATCGCCGAGGAGCCCGGGGTCGGTCTCGGGGCCCGCTGCGCCGGGACGTCGTACGACGATCCTGGTGAGCAGATCGGTCTCGGCCCGCACGCGATCCACGTCCGTGCCGGCGGCCGCCAGGTGCCGCTGTGGGCGGTGGACTCCTCGCTGGAGGACGACCTGCTCGCGAAGTCGGTCTTCGCCGGTGAGGCGGACGGCCGCTGGCTGTGGCTGGTGATCCGGCCGGCCTCGGCCGCACTGCTGCTGCGTGACGAGTGGCTGCTCGCCGATGTCACCGGGTTCGGGCCCGAGGCGCTGGAGATGCCCTTCGGCGGGCCGCGCCCGGCGTGGTGAGCGGCTCCCGACACCCCTAGGGTGGGGTCCCATGGAGTGGACCATGCTTACCGAGGTCTTCGTGACCTTGTTCGTGATCATGGATCCGGTCGGGACCATCCCGATCTTCCTGTCCCTGACCGGCGGTCGTTCGCCCCAGGCGTCCCGACGTCTCGCCTGGCAGGCGGTGTCGGTCTCCTTCGGCGTGATCGTCACGTTCGCGTTCTTCGGTCAGCAGATCCTGGGGTACCTGCACATCTCGCTCCCGGCACTGCAGTGCGCCGGCGGGCTGCTGCTGCTGCTGGTCGCGCTGGAGCTGCTCACCGGCAAGCAGTCCGAGGAGACGGCGGCGCTGGAGACGAACGTCGCCCTGGTCCCGCTGGGTACGCCGTTGCTGGCGGGCCCCGGCGCCATCGTCGCCACGATGGTGTTCAGCAAGCGGGTGCACGAGTTCCCCGACTTCGCGGCGGTCGCCCTCGGAGTGATCGGCGTGCACCTGACGATCTGGTTGGCGATGAGGTTCTCGCTGCCGATCCTGCGGGTGATCCGAGAGGGCGGCGTCATGCTGGTCACCCGGATCGCCGGACTGCTGCTCTCGGCGATCGCGGTGCAGATGGTCGCCGACGCCGTCCGGGCCTTCATCGCCGGTAAGGGCTGATCCCGACTGATCGAACGGTGGTCGAGCTCAGTCGAGACCTGCTCGATCTCCGAGGGCTATCTGCGACCGAAGCTCTGGAACCGCTGGAGCAGCCCGGAGGGGATGTACCGGGCGCCGGCCACGATCGCCTTGTAGCGCAGGGTCGGGATGCTGATCGCCTTGCCGGCGTCGAGATCGGCGAGCGCGGCCGTCACGAACTCCTCGGTGTCGAGCCAGAGGAACGCCGGCGCCGAGTCCCGGCCGACCTCCATCCGCTCGTGGAACTCGGTGCGCACGAAGCCGGGGCAGAGCGCCATCACGTGCACGCCCTGGGGGCCGTACTCGTGGTGCGCCCACTCGCTGAACTTCGTGACGTAGGCCTTCGCGGCCGAGTAGGTCCCGCGGGGCAGGAACCCGGCCACCGAGGACACGTTGACGATCTGGCCGCTGCCCCGGGCCGCCATCGGGCCCAGCGCCGCGTGGCACAGTCGCATCGGGGCCACCACGAGCACGTCCAGGTGCGCCTGCTCGGCCTCGATGCTGTTGTCCAGGAACCGGCCCTTGAGGCCGAAGCCCGCGTTGTTCACGAGCAGGTCGATCGGCCGGCTCGGATCGGCCAGCCTGGCCTCCACCCTCGCCAGCGCGACCCGGTCGGCCAGGTCGGCTGGGAGCACCTCGGTGCGCACCCCGAACTCCTGCGCGAGCTCCAGGGCGACCTCCCCGAGACGGTCCTCGTTGCGGGCCACCAGGACCAGGTCGTGGCCCCGTTCTGCGAGCTGGCGGGTGATCTCCAGACCGATTCCAGCGGTGGCTCCGGTGACCAGGGCCCAGGACGTGGTTGCGCGGGTGCGGGAAGGCGACATGCGGCACAGCATCCACGGCCGTGGTCGGCGTAGGCAAGGCCGGTGCGGCATGATGGACCCTGATGACCACGACCCGCGTGCTCGCCGTCGCCAACCAGAAGGGTGGCGTGGCGAAGACAACCACAGTTGCCTCCCTGGGAACGGCTCTTGCCGAGCTCGGGCAGCGGGTCCTGCTCATCGACCTCGACCCGCAGGCCTGCCTCACGTTCAGCCTGGGCATCGACCCCGAGGACCTGGACCTCTCGATCCACCACGTCCTGACCAAGGGCGTCCCGGCGACCGAGGTGATGGTCACCACCGAGGACGGCGTCGACCTGCTGCCGGCGACCATCGAGCTCGCGCGCGCCGAGGCCGACCTGCTGACCCGTACCGGTCGCGAGTACGTGATCCGCACCGTCGTCGAGGAGCTCGAGGACGACTACGACTGGGTGCTGCTGGACTGCCCGCCCTCGCTGGGCGTGCTGACGGTGGCGGCCCTGACCGCTGCCACCGGGGTGCTGATCCCGCTCCAGTGCGAGACGCTGTCCCACCGCGGCGTCGGCCAGCTGCTGGACACCGTCCACGACGTACGCCGGTTCACGAACCGCGAGCTCGAGGTCTGGGGCGTGCTGCCGACCCTGTACGACGGCCGCACCACGCACGCCCGGACGGTGCTGGAGACGATCTCGGCGACGTACGACCTGGCCGTCATCGAGCCGCCGATCCCGAAGTCGATCCGCTTCGCCGAGGCACCTGCTGCGGGCCGCTCGATCCTGACGACGGCGACCGGCAACAAGGGCGCGATCGCGTACCGCGAGGTCGCCGCCAACCTGCTGGCGAGGGCCTGAGCCGTGTCCCGCCATCGCCTCGAGCCGCCGAAGCGGGTACGCCCGCGGTTCGGCCGGATGGCGGCTGCGGGCCTCTCGCTGATCGTGACCTCGATCGCGCTGCTCGGCGGCATCGGCGTGATCCCGCTCGGCGGAGCCGGGGCCGCGGGCTCGCACCTGGCGAACGCGGCCTCGACCAGGACCCCGTCGACGCACCGAGCCGTCCCGACGCCGCAGGCTCCGGTGCGCACCACGCCGACCAAGGCGCCCTCCACGACACCCGCGAGCACGACCCCGTCGAGGACGGTCAGCTCGGCCCGGACGACCGCGGCAGCGTTGCCTGCGGACAGCGGCTCCGGACGCCGGATCGTCTTCTCGATCAAGGACCAGCGGGTCTGGTTGGTCGATGCGAAGAACACTGCGTTCTCGACCTACCTGGTCTCGGGCAGCCTGACCCACAACCTGGACCCGGGGAAGTACGCGGTGTTCTCGAAGTCCCGCTGGGCCGTCGGCGTCGACGACTCCGGTGTGATGCAGTACTTCGTGCGGTTCGCGCACGGGGTGAACGCGGCGATCGGGTTCCACAGCATCCCGACGCAGAACGGCAAGCCGTTGCAGAGCGTCTCCCAGCTGGGGACGCCCGAGTCGCACGGCTGCATCCGGCAGAACCTGCCGGACGCGATCAGGCTGTGGGACTTCGCGCCGGTCGGTACCGACGTCGTCGTTGTCGCCTAGGTCCTACTCAGCAGCTTGCTGAGCCGCCGGAGCGCCGCCCTCGCCGCCACCGCGGGTACGACGACGGTTGCGGTTGCGCGAGGCAGCAGGCTTGTCCGCGCTGGCGGAGGCACCAGCCGGCGCTTCTGACCGGGCCGGACGTTCGCCGCCGCTGTCGCGGCCACCGCGTCCACCACCGCGCGAGTCACGCGAGCCACCATCACGGCCGCCGCGCGAACCACCGCTGGAGCTGCCGTTGCGGCCGCCTCCGCGATCGTCGCGGGGCTGGCGCGGGATGACGACCTGGCCCTCGGGGATCACCCGACCCTTGACGCCGGGCGCGATCCCCATGTCGTGGGCGAAGTGCTCCGAGCTGGAGTAGGTCTCGGCCGGGTCCTCGAACGGCAGGTCGAGCGCCTTGTTGATCATCTTCCAGCGGTGCAGGTCCGACCAGTCGACGAACGTCACCGCGATGCCGGTCGCACCCGCGCGGCCGGTACGGCCGATCCGGTGGATGTAGGTCTTCTCGTCCTCGGGGCAGGTGTAGTTGATGACGTGGGTGACCCCGGTGACATCGATACCCCGGGCCGCGACGTCGGTGGCGACCAGCACCCGGAGCTTGCCCTCGCGGAACTTGGCCAGAGCCTTCTCGCGGGCGGTCTGGGCCATGTCGCCGTGCAGCGGGCTCGCGTCGAAGCCGCGCTCGGTCAGGTCGTCGGCGACCCGCTGCGAGGAGCGCTTCGTGCGGGTGAAGACGATGGTCAGGCCCGAGCCCTCGGCCTGCAGGATCCGGCCGATCATCTCGGTCTTGTCCAGGTCGTGCGCCTGGTAGATGAACTGCGCCGTCGCGGGCACCGTCTGGTTGTCGTACGACGACTCCGCGCGGATGTTCATCGGGTGCCGCATGTGCGTGCGGGCCAGCGAGACGATCGCTGCCGGCATCGTCGCCGAGAACAGCATCGTCTGCCGGGTCTCGGGAGTCTTGGCGAGCAGCCGCTCCACGTCGGGCAGGAACCCGAGGTCGAGCATCTCGTCGGCCTCGTCGAGGACCAGGCTCTTGACGTGCGAGATGTCCAGGGCGCGACGGTTCATCAGGTCGATGAGCCGGCCCGGCGTACCGACGACGACCTCGACCCCGGTCTCGAGCGCCTCGAGCTGCGGCTCGTAGGGGACGCCGCCGTACACGGTCAGGACGCGGATGCCGCGGTCCTTGCCGGCCAGGGCCAGGTCGCTGGAGACCTGGAGCGCGAGCTCGCGGGTCGGGGCGACGATCAGGGCCTGCGGCTTGCCCGGCGCGACCAGCTCCGCGTAGTCCGGGTCGTGCGGCGCGACCGAGCGCTGCAGCACCGGGATGCCGAAGGCGAGGGTCTTGCCGGTACCCGTGCGGGCCTGGCCGATCAGGTCGGTCCCCATCAGGGCGACCGACAGGGTCATCTCCTGGATGGCGAAGGGGGTGGTGATGCCGCCGCGCTCGAGCGCGTCGCAAATCTCGGGGAGTACCCCGAGCTCTCGGAAGGTAGTCAGGATCTTGCCGTTCTGTGTGGCTCGAAAATTCGAGAGGGGCGAAGGCACGGCTGCTTCCCCGTTCGCCTGAGCGGTGTCGTCCAGGTGTTGTTCCCCGGTCGTGTCCGGGCGCTGACGGGGGCCGTCTGCCACCCCCAGTCTATCGGTACGCTCCCCCCATGACCGAAATCGGCGAATCAGAGGCTGCGACCGACGTCCCGGTGGCCTTCCAGGACCCGGGCTACCGCGCCGCTGTCGTCGACCTGCTGGGGGCGATCGCGTACGGCGAGATCTCGGCCTTCGAGCGGCTGGCCGAGGACGCCAAGCTCGCGCCGACGCTGGCCGACAAGCTCGCGCTCGGGAAGATGGCCTCGATCCAGTTCAACCACGTCGAGCCGCTGATCGCGCGGATCGCGGCGCTCGGCTCCGAGCCGATGGTCGCGATGGAGCCGTTCGTCGAGCCGTTCGACGCGTTCCACACCAAGACGGCGCCGAGCAGCTGGCTCGAGGGCCTGATCAAGGCGTTCGTGGGGGACGGGCTGGCGGCGGACTTCTACCGCGAGGTGGCCGCGTTCCTCGATGCGGACACCCGCGACCTGATCATCACCTCGCTCGCCGACGCCGGGCACGCCGGCTTTGTCGTCGACCGGGTCCGCCAGGCGATCGTCGACGATCCCCGTGTCGGCGGTGCGCTCGCGTTGTGGGGGCGCAGGTTGATGGGCGAGGCGCTGTCCCAGGCGCAGCGGGTCGCTGCTGAGCGCGACTCGCTGGCAGCCCTGCTCGCCGGCGGCGTCGACCGTCCGGGCCTCGACCTGGTGGCGCTAGGCCGGATGTTCAACCGGCTGACCGAGAACCACACCCACCGGATGGCGGAGCTCGGCCTCGCCAGCTGACCGGGAACGCGCCGGCTAGGAGCGGAAGCCGACCTGGCCGACCGTGCTGGTGGTGATCTCGATGTAGGCGAGCTTGTCGACCGGGACGACGATCCGGCGGCCCTTGAGGTCCGTCAGCGACAGCACGCCACCCTTGTCGAGGGCGGTACGCACCTGCTCCTCGATCGCCGCGGCGTCGAGGTCGGTGTCGACGGTGAGCTCGCGGTTGGCGTAGGTCACGCCGATCTTGACCTCCATGAGGAGGACCTCCTGTGTAGTTCGGGTGGGGTGCTGCTGAAAGTCAGGCGGGTTCGTCGGACCGCGGGTACCCGCGGATTCCCCGCCAGGCAAGGCCGGCGACCAGGCTGGCGGCGTCGGCCTGGGTGATCCCGGCCTGGGTCGTTCCTGCTTGGATGGTGCCGTCACTGCCGATCGTGTCACTGGCGGTCAAACGGTCCTGCAGCCAGAACCGGGCGCTGACCTGCCCCATTCCCACCAGGGCCACGGCGAGCAGCTTCGAGGCGTCGTCCGGCAGGCCGGTGTCGTCGCGGATGACGTGCGCGATCAGGTCGGCGCACTCGGTGGTGACCCGGTCGACGCGCTCGCGGACGGCGGGCTCGTTGGTCAGGTCGGACTCGAAGACCAATCGGAACTCGCCCTGGTCGCTGGCGACGTAGGTGTAGAAGGCGTGCATCGTCGCGGCCACGCGCTGCTTGTTGTCGTCGGTCGACTCCAGGGCTGCCCTGGTCCCGTCGATGACCTTCTGCACGGCCTGGTCGAGCAGGGCCAGGTACAGGTCGAGCTTGCCGGGAAAGTGCTGGTAGAGCACCGGCTTGGAGACGCCGGCACTCTCGGCGATGTCGTCCATCGCGGCAGCATGGTACCCCTGCGCGACGAACACCTCGAGCGCGGACTCGAGCAGCTGGGCCCGGCGTGCGCGACGCGGCAGCCGGGCACCGCGAACGACCGGCTGGTCGCCGGTCGTGGGGGTGGCCGGGCTGGTCACGGGGAGAGCCTTCCTTCTTGCCTGCTGGTCGGGCGCGAGCCTACTCCGTCGGTTCCAGATGCCGGACCGGGCGGTTCACGGGCGTGTCCCGCGGGAACACTGGAGGGGTCCGTGCTGTTCGGATCCATGAGGCGCTTCTCCGGATGCGCCCACCCAGCACTCAGCAACCCAAGCACCGAGGAGCGTCGTGTCCCTGCCCGCACTGGTCGAGCCAGCAGCTGAGCTCACCATCGACGAAGTACGTCGTTACAGCCGCCACCTGATCATCCCCGACGTGGGCATGACCGGGCAGAAGCGGCTCAAGAACGCCAAGGTGCTGGTGATCGGCGCCGGCGGTCTCGGCAGCCCGGCGCTGCTGTACCTGGCCGCGGCCGGCGTCGGCACCCTCGGCATCGCCGAGTTCGACACCGTCGACGAGTCCAACCTGCAGCGCCAGGTGATCCACGGCGTGAGCGACATCGACAAGCCGAAGGGCCAGTCGGCCAAGGAGTCGATCGCCGAGATCAACCCCTACGTGAACGTCGTCCTGCACCCCGACCGCCTCGACAACGACAACGTCTTCGACGTCTTCCGCGGCTACGACCTGATCGTCGACGGCACCGACAATTTCGCGACCCGCTACATGGTCAACGACGCGGCGTACTTCCTGAAGATCCCGTACGTGTGGGGCTCGATCTACCGCTTCGACGGCCAGGCCAGCGTGTTCGCGCCGAACCTCGCCGACGACGCGCCCTGCTACCGCTGCCTCTACCCCGAGCCTCCGCCGCCGGGGATGGTTCCCAGCTGCGCCGAGGGCGGCGTGCTGGGCGTGCTCTGCGCGAGCATCGGTTCGATCCAGGTCAACGAGGCCATCAAGCTGCTCACCGGCATCGGCGACCCGCTGGTCGGCAAGCTGATGATCTACGACGCCCTGGAGATGGAGTACCGCAAGCTGAAGGTCCGCAAGGACCCCAACTGCGCACTCTGCGGTGAGCACGCGACCGTCACCGAACTGATCGACTACGAGACCTTCTGCGGTGCGATCAGCGACGAGGCCGCTGACGCCGCCGCCGACTCGACGATCTCGGTGGTGACGCTCTCGCACATGCTCAAGGAGCGCGAGGAGGGCACCCGGGACTTCGTCCTCGTCGACGTCCGCGAGCCCAACGAGTACGAGATCAACTCGATCCCGGGCTCGGTGCTGATCCCGAAGGGCGACTTCCTCAACGGCAGCGCGCTCGAGCAGCTCCCGGCGGACAAGCCGATCGTGCTGCACTGCAAGAGCGGCGTCCGTTCGGCCGAGTGCCTCGCGATCGTGAAGGGTGCCGGGTACGCCGACGCCGTGCACGTCGGCGGTGGCGTGGTGGCCTGGGTCAACCAGATCGACCCCTCGCAGCCGACGTACTGATCCAAGCACGACGCCCGCCCTCGTGACCCGGGGGCGGGCGTTGTCGTTGTTCAGGATCTCATCGTCTGTACCGGGGGTCCTCCGCATGTCCGTAGTCCGCGTCCGTCTGCTCGCCACGCTGCTCGGCGTCGTCCCGTTGATCGGGCTGGTGCTCGTCGCCGCCCCGACCGCCGATGCCTCGCGCGCCTGGGCGCCCGAAGCGACGGCGACGATCAAGCCGGGCGTGCAGATGTACACCGGTGACGCCCAGTGCACCGGCAACTTCGTCTTCAAGGACAAGGCTGGCCACGTGTACGTCGGGTACGCCGCGCACTGCGCCGGCACCGGGAGCGACAGCCAGACCAACGGGTGCAAGACCTCGAGCAGGAAGATCGGTACCGAGGTCGACTTCGTGACCGGCGGAAACTTCTTCTCCGCCGGGACCACGGTCGGCAAGGGCAAGCTCGCGTACAGCTCCTGGGTCACGATGCACCAGCGCAGGACCACCAACGTCAACCGCTGCGCCTACAACGACTTCGCGCTGGTCCGGGTCGACCCGGGCAGCGTCGGCAAGGTGAACCCGACGGTCCCGACCTTCGGCGGCCCCACCGGCGTGGCGCCGTTGCTCGCCGTCGGCGCGCCGATCTACACGATCGGCAGCTCCTCGCTCCGCGGCACCACGGCAGCGAAGACCGGCACCGTGCTCGCGGTCGACGGCGGTGGGTTCGCCTACGACGTGCGGACCGGGAACCCCGGTGTCCCCGGAGACTCCGGGAGCGGCTTCCTGGACTCCAAGGGCCGGGTGACCGGGGTCCTGTCCACGCTCAACGTCGGGATCGCCCTGATGCCGGTGACCAACACGATGGGCAACCTGACCGCCGAGCTCGACTGGGCGCAGAAGTACTCGGGCATCAAGGGCCTGGTGCTCGTCCACGGGACGCGGGGGTTCAAGCCCTAGGCTTCCGCAGGTGGAGAAGCCTGACTTCGAGGACTACGTGGAGTCGGTGCTCCGGATCGTGGAGCAGATCCCGCGCGGGCGGGTGACGACGTACGGGCTGATCGCCGAGGCCGTGGGTCACCGCGGGCCGCGGCAGGTCGGCAAGGTGATGAGCCTGTACGGCGGCCCGGTGCCGTGGTGGCGGGTCGTGCGCGCCGACGGTTCGCTGCCGGACTCGCACGGTCCTGAGGCTCGGCAGGCCTACCTCGGCGAGGGCACGCCGCTGCGTCCGTCCGGTTCCGTCGACCTCGCCGAGGCCGTCTGGCTGCCCCCGGATATCCACAGGCCCGACCCCTGACCGGTGGACAACCCGGTCCTTCCTGTGGATAGCGGGGGCGTATCTGTGGAGGACACGCCGTACGGCGAGAATTGCTTGAGATAACTGGCGAAACCTCTTGCGCCGGGGGTCGCAGCAGGCATAGAACTCTCCTCAAGCGATCCCTTCGGGGAGAGCGGATCGGCTCGGAGACGAGGTTCCACCCGGCGGGGCAACCCGCCGCTTCGGCAGTGATGTGCCGGAGGGAGCCGCGAGGAGGAGCAGGTCGATCGGAGGCATCACCCGAAGATCACACCGAAGGCCCCGTGCAACTCATACTTGCGCGGGGCCTTCACCCTTCCCCGGAGGCACCCGCTCGTGCGCTAGCGTCCCGGGAATGGCCGCCATCTCGCGTCGCACCTGCTGCTCGGAGGTGCCGGCGTTGCTGCCGTGGGAGCCGCCGGCGTCGGGGGAGTCCTCATCGATCACGGGGTGCTGCCGGGCCGGGTCCGGATGTACGAGGTCCTCGGCCTCGACGGTTCCTCGGCACCGATCCCGGACGTGACCCCGGGCAAGCGGTACGACGGCTCGTTCACGTCGAAGGCGCGGGGCGGGGTCCGGACCGGGTGGTCGTTGACGGTGCCCCCGGGCCACGACCCGAAGGGCCTCCCGCTGCTGGTCTGCCTGCACGGCGCGCGGGCGGACCACAACGCCGCGTTCACGTCGATGGGCATCGACCGGTTCCTGGCCCAGGCGGTCGCAGCCGGGGTACCGCCGTTCGTCGCGGCGTCGGTGGACGGCGGTTCTGCGAGCTACTGGCACCCGCGTGCCGACGGTACCGATGCCGGCGCGATGGTCACCGAGGAGCTCGTCCCGATGCTGCGCACGAAGTTCGGCCTCGCCCACGGGCTCGGCCTGTACGGCTGGTCGATGGGCGGGTACGGCGTCCTCGGGATGGCGACGCGCGGGGCGGCGGTCGACGTGGTCGCCGCGGTCAGCCCGGCCCTGTTCGCGTCGTACGGCGCCACCTCGCCCGGTGCGTTCGACGACGCTGCCGACTTCCGGGCCAACGGCCTGCGCGGCCAGGGCGCGAGCTTCCCGGATGTGCCCGTCCGGATCGACGGCGGCAAGGGCGACCCGTTCTACTTCACCGTGCGCGACTACGTCGACGACATCCGGCCGCGGCCTGCCGGCGGGTTCGAGGCCGGTGGCCACCACTACGGCTACATGCGGCGGATGCTCCCGGCCCAGCTCGCCTTCGTCGGCAAGCACCTGGCCTGACGTGGAACTTGTCGGCCCCGGGTGATGAGGTGATCCCGTGACCAGCCCGACGTACCGCCTTGCGCGACCCGGTGGTCCTCCGGTGGCGCCGGTCCTCGACGAGGACCAGCAGCGCGTCGTGGACCATCCGGGCGGACCGCTCCTGGTCCTGGCCGGTCCCGGGACCGGGAAGACCACCACGCTGGTCGAGGCGATCGTCGACCGGATCGAGCGGCGTGGGGCCGGCCCGGGCTCGGTGCTCTCGCTGACCTTCGGACGCAAGGCGGCCGAGCAGGTCCGCGACCGGGTCACGGCTCGGCTGGAGCGCACCACGTCGGCGGCGGTCTGCTCGACCTTCCACTCGTTCGCCTACGGGCTGGTCCGGCAGTACTCCCCGGCCGATCTGTACATCGGACCGTTGCGGTTGCTCTCGGCTCCCGAGCAGGACGTGATCCTGCGCGAGCTGCTCGACGACGCGCCCGAGGCGGTCGCCTGGCCCGCCCACCTCCGGCACGCACTCGGGACCCGCGGGTTCGCCCGCGAGGTGCACACCGTGCTCGGACGGGCCCGTGACCAGGGACTGGAACCCGAGGCCCTGCGGGACCTGGGGCAGGAGGCCGGTGCCCCGGAGCTGGTGGCGGCGGCGCTGTTCCTCGAGCAGTACCTGACCAACCTCGACGACCAGGGCGCCACCGACTACTCCGACCTGATCAGGCGCGCGGTGATCGAGGCCCGGGCCCACCGCGACGAGCTCCGGGCGCGGTTCCGGCACGTGTTCGTCGACGAGTACCAGGACACCGATCCGGGCCAGGTCGCGCTGCTGCGGGAGATCGCCGGTGACGGTCGCGACCTGATCGCGGTCGGCGACCCGCACCAGTCGATCTACGGGTTCCGCGGCGCCGACGTGCGCGGGATCCTGGACTTCCCGGACGAGTTCCGGACCACTGCCGGGGCCCCGGCCGAGGTGGCAGTGCTGCGTCGTACCCGTCGCTTCGGGCCGCGGATCCTGCTCGCCTCCCAGCGGGTGGCCGGTCAGCTGGCCTGGAGCGGCTCGATCGATGCGACCGCCCGGGAGGCCTTCCGGTCCCCCGAGGCGGTGGATGCTGCGGATCAGGGGCGCGTGCAGGTGGTCACCTTCGACACCGACCGGGCCGAGTCGGAACACCTGGCCGACCTGCTCCGGCGGGCACATCTCGAGGACGGGATCGCCTGGCACGAGATGGCGGTGCTGGTCCGCTCGGGCCGGACCTCGATCCCCGGCCTGCGACGCGGGCTCGGAGCGGCTGGGATCCCGGTCGAGGTCGCGGCCGATGACGTCCCGCTGGTCGCGGACCCGTCCGTGATGCCGCTGCTCGATGCCCTCCGCGCCGTGCTGAACCACGACAACGACGAACCCGAGCACGTCGACTTCATCGATGCCGGCCGGGTCGAGGCGCTCCTGCTCGGGCCGTTGGCCGGACTCGATGCCGGCGACGTCCGTCGGCTCGGCCGGCTGCTCCGTGCGCGTGAGAAGGCTCGTGCCCTCGACCCGGGGGCGACGACCGACCGGCACCGGACCTCCCGGGACCTGCTCCGGTCCGCCGTCCTGGAGCCCGGCTTCTGCGACGGCGTCGACGGCCCGGAGGCCGATCGAGCACGGGCGCTGAACCAGTTGATCGTGGACGGCACCGCGGCTGTCGCCGACGGCCGGAGTGCCGAGGAGGTGCTCTGGCTGCTGTGGTCCTCGACGTACTGGCCCGAGCGGCTGCGACGGCAGGCCGAGTCCGGTGGCCCTGCGGCCGGTCGCGCCAACCGGGACCTCGACTCGCTGTGCGCGCTGTTCGAGACCGCGGGCCGGGCCGAGGAACGTCGCGGCCACCTCGGCGTCCGCGCCTTCCTGGCCTCGCTGGCCGCCCAGCGGATCCCGGCGGACACGCTGGCCGAGCGCGGTGTCCGCGGCTCCGCCGTCCGGTTGCTCACCGCGCACCGCTCCAAGGGTCTCGAGTGGCGCCTGGTCGTCGTCGCCCACGTCCAGCAGCAGGGCTGGCCGGACCTTCGCCGGCGCTCGACGCTGCTGCAGGCCGACCGGATCGGCACCGACGGCTACGGCGTCGCGATGATGCAGCCGCCCGTGACCACCCGGGAGCTGCTCGCCGAGGAGCGCCGGTTGTTCTACGTCGCCTGCACCCGGGCACGGGAGCGGCTGGTGGTCACCGCGGTCGCGTCGCCCGACGACGAGGGCGAACAGCCGTCGCGGTTCCTCGCCGAGCTCGGACTCGACCCGCAGCACGTGATCGGTCGACCGCTGCGACCGCTGTCGCTGCCGGGGCTGGTCGCGGAGCTCCGCCGTACGGTCACCGACCCGGACACCGCCGACGGGCTGCGCGCCGCGGCTGCGCGGCGCCTCGCGCGACTGGCCGCCGAACGGGTCGGGGCACGGGCGCTGGTGCCGCAGGCCGACCCGGGTACCTGGTGGGGGACCCGCGCGCCGAGCCGCTCGGCCGAGCCGGTACGCCCGACGGACCTCCCGGTGGCGGTCTCGGCGAGCATGCTCGAGGCGGTGCTGCAGTGCCCGGCCCGGTGGTTCCTGACCCGGGAGGCGGGCGGGGTCACCGCGGCGCACCAGGCGGCGAACCTCGGCCAGCTGCTGCACGCCCTGGCCGAGCGGGTGGCCCGCGGTGAGCTCACCACCGGTCCCGACGACGTCGAGATCCTGATGGAGCAGGTCGCCCTGGTCTGGGACCGGTTGCAGTTCCGGACGCCGTGGTCCCAGGCGCGCGAGCTCGCCCGGGTGCGCGCCGCGCTGCGTCGGTTCCTGGAGTGGCACTACGCCAACCCGCGAACGCTGCTGGGTGTGGAGCAGCGCTTCAGCACCGTGGTCGAGGTGGCCGACGGCGTCCAGGTCAAGCTCGTCGGGTTCGCGGACCGGATCGAGCTCGACGTCGAGGGCCAGGTGGTGGTCGTCGACCTGAAGACCGGCCGCGGCCTCCCGTCGGCGCCGGCGGTCGAGCGCAACGTCCAGCTCGCGCTCTACCAGTACGCCGTCGAGGCCGGTGCGATCGACGACCTGCTGGATCCGAGCCAGGTCCCGGCACGCAGCGGCGGCGCCGAGCTGGTCCAGCTCGGCCAGCTCGACGAGTCGCTCGGCGTCACCGTCCAGGGACAGGCGGCCGCGAACCCTGACGGCGACCTGCGCACCGGCCTGCGGGCCGGGTTGGACCAGACCTCGGCGATGGTGCGTGCGGAGAGCTTCCCGGCGGTGGCGGGCAGCCACTGCGAGTCCTGCGACTTCGTCCCGGTCTGCCCGATCAAGAGTGCAGGGGCGGTGCTGGACGCGTGAGCACCGAACCGGTGGACCGGGTGCAGATCCGCACGCCCGAGGAGCTCCAGCAGGTGATGCAGGCGACGTTCCCGTCGAGCCCGCAGCAGTGGGCCGCGATCACCGCCCCGCTCGCGCCTGCGGTGGTCATCGCGGGTGCCGGTTCCGGCAAGACCACGTTGATGGCGGCGCGCGTGGTCTACCTGGTCGTGACCGGACAGGTGCGGCCCGAGGAGGTGCTCGGGCTGACCTTCACCACGAAGGCCGCGGCCGAGCTCCGCGAGCGGATCCGTACCGCGCTCGAGAAGGCCGGCGCGCTCCCACGACCCGGACCCGACGTCGAGGAGGTGCTCGAACCGACCGTCGCGACCTACAACGCGTACGCGGCGACGCTGCTCACCGACCACGGCCTGCGGATCGGGCACGAGCCGGACACCCGGGTGCTCACCGACGCGTCCCGGTTCCAGCTCGGGGCTCGCGCCGTCGACCGCTACACCGGCGAGGTCGCGTACCTGTCCGACCATCCACCGACGGTGATCCAGAACCTGCTCGCCCTGGAGTCCTCGATGAGCGAGCACCTGGTCGCGGCCCAGGACGTGGCCCGCGTCGATGCCGAGGCGCGCGCCGGCTTCGTGCGCGCGATCGAGGACGAGCGTGCCGGCAAGGACCGCAAGACCTACCGCGATGCCGCCAGCACCGCGATCTCCGCGATCGACCGGCGTGCCGAGCTGCTCGGCCTGGTCGCGTCGTACCGGCGGCTGAAGGCAGACCTCGGGCTGATGGACTTCTCCGACCAGATCGCGCTGGGGGCCAGGCTGGCCGCCGAGCAGCCCGAGGTCGGCGCCCTGGAACGGGCCCGCTTCAAGGTGGTGATGCTCGACGAGTACCAGGACACCTCGGTGGCCCAGGCCACGATGCTCGCGCGGCTCTTCTCCGGAGCCGACCAGGCCAGCGGCCGCGGGCACGCCGTGACTGCCGTCGGTGACCCGAACCAGGCGATCTACGGCTGGCGTGGAGCCTCGGTCTCGAACATCCTCAACTTCGCCGAGACCTTCCCGGCGGCTGGCGGAGCCGAGGTCCCGGTGCTGCCGCTGACGGTCAACCGGCGCTCGGACCGGCGGATCCTGGCCGTCGCCAACCGGCTGGCCCAACCGTTGTACGACGCGTTGCCGCAGGTGCGTCCGCTCGAGGCGAGCCCCGGCGCCGCCGAAGGACGCGTACAGGCTGCCGTGTTCGAGACGCACCGCGAGGAGCTCAGCTGGCTGGTCGACGCGGTGCTGGCGGCCCACACCGGGGCCTGGTCGGAGATCGGGGTGCTGACCCGCGACAACTCCCACGCCGAGGAGGTCTTCGACGCGTTGACCGCCGCCGCGGTCCCGGTCGAGATCGTCGGTCTCTCCGGACTGCTGCGGCTGCCCGAGGTCGCCGAGGTCGTGGCCGTGCTGCACCTGCTGCACGACGTGACGACGAACCCGGCCCTGGTCACGCTGCTGGCCGGCCCGCGCTGGGCGGTCGGACCGCGCGACCTCCGGCTGCTGGCCCAGCGGGCGCAGGAGATCTCCGGGCGGAACGGCCGCGGGGACACCGGCCAGAGCCTGCTCGACCAGCTCGGCGAGATCGCCGACGGTGTGGACCCGGCTGAGCTGCCGGCGCTCTCCGACGCCCTCGAGGACCCCGGCGAGCTGCCGTACTCGCCGCAGGCGCTGGAGCGGTTCGCCCTCCTGGCCGCCGAGCTCCGGCTGCTGCGCCGGGCGGTCGGCGAGCCGTTGCTGGACGTCGTACGGCGGATCATCGACGTGACCGGGGTCGACGTCGAGCTGGCGTCCTCGAACAGTCCGGCGGCGGCCGCGCGTCGCGACAACCTGGACCTCTTCGTGAAGGGCGTCGCGGAGTTCCAGGCCGTCGACGGGGACGTCACGCTGCCGGCCCTGCTCGCCTACCTGACGGCCGAGGACGACCAGGGCAACGGGCTCGACGTGGCGACGCCGAGCGAGGCCGACTCGGTCAAGCTGCTCACGGTGCACCGCTCCAAGGGACTGGAGTGGGCCAGCGTATTCGTGGTCGGCGCCTGCGAGACCAGGTTCCCCTCGAACCGGTCGCGGACCCTGTGGACCTCCTCGCCGGCGGTGCTGCCGGCGCCGCTGCGCGGCGACGCCGCCGACCTGCCGCAGCTCGGCTCCTACGACAAGGCCGGCCTCGATGCGTACCGCGAGGACACCCGCAGCCACGGCCGCACCGAGGAGCTCCGGCTCGGGTACGTCGCGTTCACCCGCGCCGAGCACCTGCTCAGCGTGACCTCGTACCTGTGGACGCCGCGAGCCACCGCCTTCGGCCCGTCGCCGTACCAGGACGCGATCCGCGACGAGCTCGCCGCCTGCGGCGAGCCGCCGGCGCCCTGGCTGGAGAAACCCGGGAAGGGCAGCCCCAACCCGTACGACGGCACCGACACCTCCCGGCCGTGGCCCGCGGCCGGACCCGGTGTCGAGGCAGCCCGGCGGATCGAGGCAGCGGCCCTGGTACGCCGCATCGATCCGACGTCCGACACCGAGGACCTCGACATGGTCGACCTGGCGCGGGTGGAGACCTGGGACCTGGAGCTGGAGCGGCTCCTGGTCGAGGCCCGTGCCGAGCGCAGCGACGTCCTGGAGGTGCCGCTGCCCGAGAGCCTGTCGGCGACGGCGTTCGCCCGCCTGCAGGCTGATCCGGAGACGTTCCTGCGCGACCTGGCGCGGCCGACGCCGCACGCGCCGTCGTCGGCCGCGAGGTTCGGGACCAGGTTCCACGCCTGGGTCGAGCAACGCTTCGACCAGCAGCAGATGCTCGACCCCGACGACCTGCCCGGCCGCGGTGACGTCGGCATCGAGGACGACGGCGACCTGGCCGCGGTGATCGCAGCCTTCGAGTCGGGCGCGTTCGCGGACCGGGTCCCGCACGCGGTCGAGGCACCGTTCAGCCTGGTCCTGGGCGGGCAGGTGGTCCGTGGTCGGATCGACGCCGTCTACGCCGAGCCGGACGGGACCTGGCTGGTGGTCGACTGGAAGACCAGCCGGGCGCCGGTGGCCGACCCGCTGCAGCTGGCGCTGTACCGGCTGGCGTGGGCCGATCTGGTCGGCGTACCGCTCGACGACGTACGGGCTGCGTTCGTGTTCGTGCGCACCTCGGAGACCGTCGTCCTCGAGGACCTTCCGGACCGGGCCCGGCTCACGGCGCTGCTGGCGCCTAGCTGAACGCCGCCTCGAGCGCGATCTCGACCATCGCCCCGAACGTGTTCTGACGCTCGACGGCGGTGGTCTCCTCGCCGGTGACGATGTGGTCGGAGACCGTGCAGATCGCCAGGGCCCTGCGCTGGTACGCCGCCGCCAAGGTGTAGAGCGCGGAGGCCTCCATCTCGACGGCGAGCACGCCGTGCGCGATCAACGGCTTGGCCAGCTCGGCAGCCATCGGGGAGTAGAAGCTGTCGGAGGAGAAGACCAGGCCGACGTGGCTGATCACGTCGGTCCGTGCTGCCGCAGCGTCGTGTGCCGCCCCGGAGCAGACCGAAGTCGGCGACCGGGGCGTAGTCGAGGCCGCCGAAGAGGATCCGGTTCATGCTGGAATCGGTGCAGGCCCCCGAGGCCAGGACGACGTCGCGCAGGCCGAGCTCGGTGGTGAGGGCTCCGCAGGAGCCGACCCGGATGATCTGCTGGACGTCGTAGTCGCGGAACAGCTCGTTGACGTAGATCGCCATCGACGGCTGCCCCATCCCCGATCCCTGGACCGAGACCGGACGTCCGTGCCAGGTGCCGGTGAAGCCGTACATGCCACGGACCTCGGTGTAGCAGGCGGCATCGTCGAGGAACGTCTCGGCGATCCACCTCGCCCGCAACGGGTCTCCGGGGAGCAGCACCGTCGGCGCGATCTGGCCGGGCTGCGCGCCGATGTGGATGCTCATGCCCGAGAACCTACAACTCGACGATGTATCCACAGCACCCGCCAGAGCGTCGCTTTCCCCAGTGCTGCGGTCCGTAGTGGTTCCGAGACGTCGCGACCGGCACGGTCTGGCCATGGCCCTGCGAACGAAACGTCCTGTGTCCCTGTCGGTCCTGCTGGCGGCGGTTGCCGTCCTGGTCGGGCTGCCGTTCTGGTCCGGCCTCCCCGCCGCGGAGGCGGCCACCCGGGTGTCGACGAGCCACTGCCGGAGCATCGATCCGAACCTGGTCCGGGGAGCCTGCCTGGCGTACAGCTCCGGATCAGCGACGTCGTACACGTTCATCGGCTCGTTCCGCGCCGCGAACGGGAGGGTCTTCTTCTGCATCGACTACCTGTACGACTCCCGGATCGCCGGGACCCCGACGATCATCGGGACGCACCCGCTGGTCAACCAGCTGGGCCAGCGGATCGGGCCCCACGAGGTGGCGGCGCTGAACTACATCGTGTCCACCTGGGCCGCGCACGGGTCCACGGGAAGCGCGGACCGGGATGCGGCGATCGCGTTGACCATCCGGGAGCTGATGTCGGACGGAGTGCGCCCCGGTGGTGAGGTGATCTATCCCCGCGGTCTGAAGGTGGGCGACCGGGTCCGTCCGCCCATCGGTGGGCTCACCGGTCCGGTCCTCGGCCTGGCCAACGCGATGTGGGCCGAGGCGTCGCGCTACTACGGCAGCTACCGCCTCCGGCTGACCAGCGACCAGACCGGCTCGCTCCCGCTCGGCCGGTCGCGTACCTACCGTGCCGCGGTCCTGTCCGGTGCCGACAGGTCGGTTCCCGGGACCAGGATGACCTTCCGCTGCACCGGGCCGATCAGCTGCCCGAAGCCGGTGACCACACGGACCTCCCCGGTGCCGGTCACGGTGACGCCGAGGACGATCGGTTCGTTCACGATCCGAGCCACGGCATCCGGACCGGCCGCGGACGGTCGGCTCTACCGGGTCGGTAGCTGGCACGTGCACGGCGGTGGCACGGCAGCGGGCGACGGGATCCAGCGCGGCTGGATCGCCGAGCGGGCGAACGCCTCGGCCCAGGTGTCGGCGACAGCGAAGATCGTCAAGGGGACGCCGAAGATCACCACGACGACATCGGCGGCCACCACCGCGCCCGGCGCGCTGCTGCACGACGTCGTCGCTGTCACCGGTCTTCCGGCCGGCTCGGTCCAGCACGCGACGGCGACCCTCTACGGGCCGTTCACCGCACAGCCGGCGAGCCAGGACTGCATCCCGGCGGCGCAGGTTGGTGCGGTGACCTTCCCGGTGGCCGCCGACGGCACCCTCGAGACTCCCTCAGTCAGGATCGAGCACCCCGGCTACTACGTCTGGACCGAGATCCTTCCGGGGGACTCGCTGACCAACCCGGTCAGTACGCCGTGCGGCGTGGTCGAGGAGACGACGGTGCTCAGGCCCTCGGTGCCGACGGTGCGCACCACTGCCTCCACCCAGCGCGCCCTGGTCGGCGACCGGGTGCACGACACCGTCCACGTCTCCGGACTGGCCGAGGGGTCGTCGGTGCCGGTGTCCTGGCGCCTGCTCGGAACGCTCGCTCCCCGGGGCTCCAGCTGTGCCGGCGTCGACTGGAGCCGGGCTCGTGTCGTGGACCGCGGGACCCTGGTCGCCGATCGGAACGGATCCTTCGTCACCAGCGCGACCGTGCTGCGGACGGCGGGCTGTCTCACCTACGCCGAGCACCTGGCCGCGACGGACACGACGGCTGCTGTCGACACCACTCCCGGCGCGGTCGAGGAGACGGTGCTCGCGACCCGGCCGCCGACCCCGCTGGTTCCCGAGATCCCGTCGGGGCCGTTCCACGCCGGAGCGACCACGCCTGCGGGATCGCCGTGGTTCGGGCGCCGCGGCGACGGAGCGGCAGCTGGTACCGGGGCCCTCGGACTGCTGGCCCTGGCCCTGGCGAGCGCCCGGGCGCGGCGCCGGCGCCATCTGGGACGGCATCGGTGAGGCCGTCCCACCGGCGCCGCCGTCGGGCCCCGGGCCCCGGGCCGGTCCTCGGGGTCGTGATCGTCACCGTCCTGGTCGCCTCCCTGGGGATCGCTGCCAGCGACGCGGACCCTCCCGCCCGGTTCGGAGGCTCCGCGAGACCGGGGGAGCCGCCGGTGCGCGCTCCAGCACTGATCTCCGACACCCTGCTCGGGCTGGTGCCGGTACGTCGGGCCGAACCGCGCTACGTCCGGGCCGACTACCGGGCGCCGTCGGCTCTGGTCGACCCCGGTGCCGGCGGCGCGCTGAGCATCCCGGGACTCGGTATCGCGGCTCCGGTGGACGCGGTCGGCCTCGACGGCGGTGCGATGGCGATCCCGGACGACCCGCACCGGGTCGGGTGGCTGCGCACCACCGCGACGGATGCCGACCGCACCGGATCGAGTGTCCTGGCCGGGCACGTCTCCGACGACCACGACATCCCCGGCGCGCTGGGGACCCTCGACCGGATCCGGCTCGGCGCCGTGATCGTGTGGACCGCTGCCGACGGTCGTGCGTACCGCTTCGTCGTCGTACGCGTGCACCGCTATCCGCGGACCCGCGGCGTTCCGGCCGCTGTCTTCAGCACCGGCGGTGCGCACCTGCTCCGGCTGGTCACCTGCACCGATCGGCGGACCACCAGCGGGGGTGGATTCCACTACGCGTCCAACCTCGTCGTGACCGCCCGTCCGGAACGGCCCGGCCGGGCGCACCAGGCACCCGTTAGCCTCGCTCCATGAAGCCGCTCGAGCCGCTGTCCCTGCCCACCGACCCGGCTGCCTGGGGTGCCTGGCTCGATGACCGGGTCCGCGGCTCGTTGCAGCAGGCAGCGGCGCAGATCGCGGCGCTCAAGGCGACCGCGCCGGCCGCCGTCGCGATCCTCGACCGCTGGAACGACGCCGAGATCGCGCTCAGGAACGCCGATGCGATCACCAGCCTGCTCTCCGCCGTCCACCCCGACGCCTCGGTCGTCGTCCGTGCCGAGGAGTTCGAGGTCGAGGTCCGCCGGTTCGCCAACGACCTGCACCTGGACCGGGACGTGTTCGACCAGCTGTCGTCCCTCGATGCCGGCGCCCTCGGTTCCGGCGCCCGCCGCGTCCTGGAGGATGCGTTGCGAACCTTCCGGCGCTCCGGGGTGGACCGCGGCGAGGAGACCCGGGTCCGGGTGCGTGCCCTCAACGAACGCGAGACCGAGCTGAGCCAGGCCTTCTCGCGGAACATCCGGGACGGCCGGCGTGAGGCCCGGGTGCCGGCAGCGGCGCTCGCCGGTCT
Source organism: Marmoricola sp. (assembly GCA_025965315.1). Classification (GTDB taxonomy): domain Bacteria; phylum Actinomycetota; class Actinomycetes; order Propionibacteriales; family Nocardioidaceae; genus Marmoricola. Next base: position 9,113 of record JAOPXD010000050.1, on the reverse strand, counting down.
GCCGGAGGACTACGTCGCGGACCATCCCGTGGATCGCGACTGCACGGTCGTCGTCACCACCGAGTACCCCGACGTGCACCCGTTCCTGACCTACAGCCAGGACGACGAGGCCCGACGAGCGGTGGCGAACGAGTACTTCAACATCGGCTGGCCCGAGAACGACCAGGTCCTCGGCGACCTGTTGAGGCTGCGTCGCGACAAGGCCCAGCTGGTCGGCTACGCCAGCTGGCCGGACTTCGACGCCGAGCTCAAGATGATCGGCAAGGGCGCCGCGATCGCCGAGTTCATCGACAGGATCGCCGCCGACGCGCTCGTTGCCGGACAGCGGGAGCTCGCGGTCCTCGCCGAGCGCGGCGCGGTCGACGGGATCACCACCATCGACGTCTCCAACTGGCGGTACTGCTTCGAGGCGGTCAAGCGCGAGCAGTACGGCGTCGACGCCCAGCAGGTCCGTCGCTACTTCGACTTCGCCAAGGTCCACCAGGGTCTGCTCGACGTCACCGGTCGCCTCTTCGGGCTGACCTACGTCGCCGTCGACGCCCCGACCTGGCACGACGACGTCACCTCCTACGACGTCCACCTGGCCGGCGCCGACGGCAGCTCGCAGCACCTCGGCCGGATCCACCTCGACCTGCACCCGCGGGACCGCAAGTACAACCACGCCGCCCAGTTCGACCTCGTTCCCGGGGTCCGCGACCGGCAGCTGCCCGAAGGCGTCCTGGTCTGCAACTTCCCCCGAGGCCTGATGGACCACGACGAGGTCGTGACCCTGTTCCACGAGTTCGGTCACCTGATGCATCACGTGCTCGCCGGGCGTCACGACTGGGTCGCGTTCTCCGGTGTTGCCACCGAGTGGGACTTCGTCGAAGCGCCGTCGCAGATGCTCGAGGAGTGGGCCTGGGATGCTTCGGTGCTGCAGATGTTCGCCACCGATGACGCCGGCACCCCGATCCCGGGCGAGCTGGTCGAGCAGATGCGCGCCGCAGACGAGTTCGGCAAGGCCTTCGGCGCCCGGACCCAGATGTTCTACGCCGCGCTGTCGTACCGCTTCCACCTCGAGGTCCCCGACGACCTGACCGCCCGGCTCTACGAGCTCTATCCCGAGTACAGCCTGGTCGCGCCGCTGCCCGGCACCCACTTCCACGCCGGCTTCGGACATCTCGAGGGCTACTCCTCGGCGTATTACACCTACATGTGGTCGTTGGTGATCGCGAAGGACATGTTCAGCGCCTTCGATCCCGTCGACCTCTTCGACCAGACCCGCGCGCACCGGTACCGGGACATCGTGCTGACCGCGGGTGGGTCCCGCGACGCGGCGGACCTGGTCGCGGACTTCCTGGGCCGTCCCTACGACACCGAGGCCTTCACGGCGTGGTTGAACCGATGACCGGGACCGAGATCGCCTTCTCCCAGCACCCGCACGACCGGATCGGGCACCGGCGTACCGACGAGAGCTGGGTCGCCGAGATGTGGGCCGACCCCGGCACCCGCGTCCTGGTCCTCGCGGGCACCCGCGTCCAGCTCCACGACGGGAAGGTCGCCTGGGTCTCGCCGCACGAGGCACCGGACGGGATCAAGGTCCTGCTCGGCGAGCGCGACGGCGTCGTCCACTTCGCGGTGATCGCGTCGGGCTCCATCGCCGGGGACGATTGGACCGGCCTGCGCGGGCTGGTCTCCGTGATCGACGAGGACCAGGCCCCGTTCCTGGTGCACGCCTTCGGCATCGCCGAGTGGATCTGGGCCACCCGGCACTGCATCCGGTGCGGGGGGCTGTACGAGCCGATGCTGCTGGGCCACGTGCTGCGCTGCACCGACTGCGGCCGCGAGGAGTTCCCGCGCACCGACCCCGCGGTGATCATGGTCGTCACCGACGGCGAGTACCCCGACGACCGCTGCCTCCTCGGCCGGCACCCCGCCTGGCCCCCGGGCCGCTACTCGACCCTGGCCGGCTTCGTCGAGCCCGGCGAGTCCATCGAGCAGGCGGTACGCCGCGAGGTCCACGAGGAGTCCGGCATCCACGTGGGCGAGGTCAGCTACTTCGGGAGCCAGCCCTGGCCCCTCCCCAGGAGCCTGATGATCGGCTGCCTCGCCAAGGCCACCTCCACCGAGGTGGACGTCGACGGCGAGGAGATCGAGGACGCCCGCTGGTTCACCCGCGAGCAGATGAGAGCAGAAGCCGAGGAAGGAACCTTGGTCCTGCCCGGGGGTATCTCGATCTCGCGCTCCCTGATCGAGCACTGGTACGGCGAGGCCCTTCCCGGCCAATGGTGAGCCAAGCACCGCCAAAGGTGACCTCTCCGCGCCTTTTCCCCACACCCGTGGTGACCGTGAAGGCGGGGGTGGCGGTCGGAGGCCGCCGATCGGCCAGCATAAAGCGAAGCGCGGCGCCCGAGACCAGCTCGGGCACCGCACCGAGTCACGGGCGACGCGGTGAGCCGATGGCGGAGGGGGACTCGGACCGACACCCCCGCACCCCCGGCCACCGAAAGCCCGCCGCAGGCGGAAATCTCGCCGCAGGCGACAACTCAGGAAGCCAGCGAAGCCAACTTCGCCTTGACCTGGGCGATCGAGGGGTTGGTCTGGGCGCTGCCGTCGGAGTAGACCAGGGTCGGCACCGTCTGGTTGCCGTTGTTGGCCGCCATCACCAGGTCAGCGGCGGAGGGGTCCTGCTCGATGTCGACGACGTCGAACGCGATTCCCTCGCGATCGAGCTGTCCCTTCAGCCGGTGGCAGTAACCGCACCACGGGGTGGAGTACATCGTGAACTGACCGGACATCGGGATGTCCCCTCTCGCAATTAGGCTTCAAGCATCCAACCAGAGCAGAGGGTGAATCATTCCGTGACACTTCCCGGCAGCGCCGACCGCCTGCTCGAGGCGCTCGACCCCGAACAGCGCGCGGTCGCCGAGGCTCTCCGCGGGCCTGTACGGGTGCTCGCGGGCGCCGGAACGGGCAAGACCCGGGCCATCACGCACAGGATCGCGTACGGCGTCGCGACCGGTGTCTACAACCCGGCCGAGGTCCTCGCGGTCACCTTCACCGCGCGGGCTGCCGGTGAGATGCGCAACCGGCTGCGGACCCTCGGTGCCCCGGGCGTCCAGGCCCGTACCTTCCACGCCGCGGCACTGCGCCAGCTGCGGTACTTCTGGCCCAAGGTGTACGGCGGCGAACCGCCCGAGCTGACCGCGTCGAAGATCCCGATCGTCGCCGGGGCGGCGCGCCGCAACCGGCTCGACGTCGACCAGGCACGGCTGCGCGACCTGGCCAGCGAGATCGAGTGGTCCAAGGTCACCAACGTCCGCCCCGACGACTACGAGCGGTTGGCCCCGGTCCACGGCCGCGAGGTCAACGGCCTCGATCCGTCGACGGTCGCGCACGTGTTCTCGACGTACGAGGAGCTCAAGCGCGAGCAGGGCCGGATGGACATGGAGGACGTGCTGCTGATCGGCGCCGCGCTGCTCAGCGAGGACGACCGGGTGGCTGCGCAGGTGCGCAAGCAGTACAGGTGGTTCGTCGTCGACGAGTTCCAGGACGTCAGCCCGATCCAGTCGACGCTGCTCGACCTCTGGCTCGGTGGCCGCGACGAGATCTGCGTGGTCGGCGACCCGGCGCAGACGATCTACTCCTTCGCAGGCGCCAAGGCGTCGTACCTGACCGGGTTCCGGACGAAGTACCCCGAGGCCACCAACGTCGAGCTCGTCCGCAACTACCGCTCGACGCCGCAGGTGATCCTGGCGGCCAACGGTCTGCTCGCGGGCACGGCCACCGGCGCGGTCCAGCTGCGCGCGCAGAGCCCTGCTGGTGAGGAGGTGCGCTGGCACGAGGCGACCGACGAGGTCGCTGAGGCCGATGCCGTCGCGGCCCGGGTGGCGGAGCTGGTGAAGGCCGGGGTGCCGCTGCGCGAGATGGCGGTGCTCTTCCGGATCAACGCGCAGTCCGAGACCTTCGAGGAGGCGCTCACCGCTCGCTCGATCCCGTACGTCGTCCGCGGTGCGGCTCGCTTCTTCGAGCGCCCGGAGGTCCGCCAGGCGCTGGCGCTGCTCCGTGCCAGCCTGCGGGCCGGGGAGGCTGCCAGCGACGGGATGCTCGAGCAGGTCCGCGGGGTGCTCGCCGGGATGGGCTGGAGCACCGAGGCGCCGACCGCCCGGGGCCAGGCCCGCGATCGCTGGGAGTCGCTGATGGCGCTGGTCTCCCAGGCCGAGGAGTACGCCACCACCGAGCTCGCGCCGTCGCTGGAGGGCCTCGTTTCCGAGCTGGACCGCCGCGCCGCCGAGCAGCACGCACCGGTCGCCGAAGGTGTCACGCTGGCGACCCTGCACACCGCGAAGGGCCTGGAGTGGGACGCCGTGTTCCTGGTGGGGGTGCAGGAGGGCTCGATGCCGATCACGTACGCCGACACCCCGGCGGCGGTCGAGGAGGAGCGCCGGCTGCTGTACGTCGGGATCACCCGGGCGCGCGCGCACCTGATGATCTCGTGGTCGCTGGCCCGCAACCCGGGCGGTCAGGCCCGTCGGAAGCCGTCCCGGTTCCTGGCCAGCCTGCGCCCGGAGTCGGTGACGGACAGGACCCCGGCTGCGACCCGCGACCCGAAGGCCCGGCGTCGCGGCAAGGCCTCGACCTGCAAGCTCTGCCAGCGACCGCTGGCGACCTCGAAGGAACGCAACCGGGGCTTCTGCGCGGACTGCCCGATCCCGTACGACGAGGAGCTGTTCGAGTCGTTGAAGGTCTGGCGCCGGGAACGCGCCGACGCCGAGAGCGTGCCGGCCTTCGTGGTGTTCTCCGACGCGACGCTGGAAGCGCTCGCCGAGGTGCAGCCCGCGGACCGGAAGGCCCTGCTCCGGATCAACGGCATCGGGGCCGCGAAGCTCGAGAAGTACGCCGACGACGTCCTGGCCGTCCTCGGCGGAAGATATTCGGTCGATAAATGATTTGCGGACCGTGTTAGCCCGGGCGTACCTTTGCCGAACTTGAACGAATGCGCAGCCGCAGCGTCGACGACGCTGGCGCCCGAAGCCCCGAAGGAGGTGTGCGACATGAGCAACATCAACTGGCTCAACACGACCGTGACGCGGTCGACCTCCGTCGTGCCCGTCCACGGTTTTGGCATGGGTGAGGTGCGCCTGATGGCAGCCGGAGTCACGTCCGGTACGTCCTCGCTCAAGCGCCACGCCAATGCCGTCAAGGCAAACCCGGTGTGGGCCCGCCAGCCTTGGAGACCACCAGTCACCTGAGTAGACACTCAGTGACCGGCACCTCCAAGGCCGCGGAATCCCACCAAGGGATCCGCGGCCTTCGTGTTTTCCGGACACGAAACAAGCACCAAGTCAGCGATCGAAGCAGAGAAGTGAAGGAGGTGCCCCATGAGCATCAGCGTTCTCGACCCCGTCGGGCTCGATGAGGAGCTGCTGCCGTGTCACGTCAATGACGCGGAGCTGTTCTTCGCCGAATCGCCCAGCGACGTGGAGCTCGCCAAGTCCTTGTGCCAAGGATGTCCGGTTCGCGTGGAGTGCCTCGCCGGGGCGCTCGAGCGGCGCGAACCGTGGGGAGTCTGGGGAGGTGAGCTGTTCCTGCAAGGAGTGGTGATCCCCCGCAAGCGCCCCCGTGGACGCCCGCGCAAGAACCCGGTCGCCGCCTGATCCAGGCACGACCCGAGCCCACCGAGCACTGAACGGAACCCAGAAGACATGAACCAGACCTTCGAACGGAGCACCACGATGAACCTCATCCACGAGGAACTGGCGCGCGCCCATATGGCCGCGCGCCTCGAGCAGGCGCGAAGTGAGCAGCGCGGGCACCAGCTCGCGACTGCCAGGCGCCTCTCCCGCAAGGCTGAGCGCGCCGCTGCACAGGCGCGCCTGGCCCTCGCCCGCGTGATCTGAGCAGGAAGCACCTGACTTCTCGTTCGATCGCGGGAACCAGGAGGCCGGGTCGACGACGACACGTTCGTCGTCGACCCGGCCTTCGTCATGTCCGGGCCCGCGCGGGATTACCGTGTGCTGCGTGGGGACCTCCGCCGTGCACTGCTCGTTCTGCGGCTTGGCCGCGTCGGACCCACCGCCGCTGACCTGGATCTCCGCGGTCGAGCGCGACCGGCGGCAGTGGTTCTGCGACTCGTGCTCGCGCGAGCACCTGCGGGCGATGGAGTCGAAGCTCGACAGCGAGTGGTGGTGACCGCCAGCCGGACCGTTCAGGAAGCGAAGCCGGGCAGCGACTCGGTGAGGATCTCCCGGAACGGCACGGTCGCGCCGAGCTGGCTCAGCACCCCGATGCCACCGACCCAGGTGCGGTGGATCAGCAGGTACGACGGCGGCATGTTCAGGCGCAGCATCACCGGGTAGGCGTCGCCCTTCGGATCGTTGAGCCGTTTGAACTGGCCGCGCATCCACTCCCGGGTGAAGGTGAACTCGGAAACCTTGGCGGGCTCCACGAACGGTCCGAGGTAGGCGCGGAGCTGATCGGCGTCGATCTTGATGCGTTCGCGGATGAAGCCTTCGTCGCGGAACGCCGTGACCAGCGCGTCGTAGTCGTCGATGCAGGCGATCCGGATCAACGACCCGAGCGAGCGCGGTAGTCCGCGTTCGGGCAGCCGGGCCACGGCGCCGTAGTCGAGCACCCCGAGCCGACCGGGCCCGCCGTTGATGCCCGGGACGACCCGGAAGTTCCCGGGGTGCGGGTCGGCGTGCAGCATCCCGGTGCGGGCCGGGGAACCGAACAGGAACCGGACGAACATCTGGCCGTAGTGGTCGCGCTCGGCAGGGGTTCCGTCGCGGATCACCTGGGCCAGGGAGCTGGTGCTCTCCAGCCAGTCGGTGACCAGGACCTGCTCGGTACCGGCCACGACCCCCGGCACCACGATCTCGGGGTCACCGGCGTACTCGGCGGCGAAGGCGGTCTGAGCCTCCGCCTCGAGGCGGTAGTCGAGCTCCTCGGTCACCCGCTCCTTGAGCTCGGCGACCAGTGCCTTCACGTCGATCCCGGGGAAGACCGGACCCAGGCCGCGGGCGACCCGCGAGAGCTGGCGCAGATCGTTGCGCAGCGCCTGTCCGGCGCCGGGGTACTGGACCTTCACGGCGACGTCGCGCTCGACCCCGTCCTCGTCCCGCCACCGGGCACGGTGCACCTGGCCGATGGAGGCTGCTGCGGCCGGCACCGGATCGAGGCTGACCAGGCGCTGCTGGTAGTCGGCGCCGAGCTCGCGGGTGAGGATCTCGCGGACCGTGATGGTCGGCATCGGCGGGGCCGAGTCCTGCAGCCGGGTCAGCTGGTCCCGGTACGGCGCAGCGAGCTCCTCGGGCAGCGCGGCCTCGAAGATGGACATCGCCTGCCCCATCTTCATCGCACCACCCTTGAGCTCGCCCAGGGTCCGGAACAGCTGCTCCGCGGTGCGCTGCTGAAGCTCGGTCATCACCGCCTCGGCCGGTGCTCCGCCGATCCGCTTGCCGAACCCGATGGCGGTGCGACCGGCGTACCCCAGAGGAAGCGCTGCAAGTCGCGCCGTGCGGGCCACAGCCCTGCGGGGGAGTTCGGTCATGGCTCCATCCTCCCTGATCGCCCTCAAGCGGCGTCGGTGGCCCACACGCAGCCGCAGTCGGGATGGCGTGGCCAGGTGGTCCGGTCGACCTCGCTCAGGTCGGCACCGAAGGTCAGGGTCGTCGACCAGGTCGACGGCTGCCGGCCCTCGGCCAGGCTGACCAGGTCGCGCACCGCCCACGCCGTCGCGAGCGCGGCCAGCGCCGAGTCCCGGGGCGTGGCGACCCCGTCGTGGCGCACGGCGTCGAGGTGCAGCGTGAGCGCGCGGCGCAGCCCCGGGTCCTGGCCGATCCGGTGGGCGTCGACGCAGCGCAGGCAGGCCGTGCGCCCGGGAACGACCAGAGGCCCGAGGACGACCTCGGCGCCGATCGCGCGCACGGGTAGGTGCGGGACCCCGGCGCTGGTCCACGGGTCGGTGCGATCGCGGTCGGTCTCGCCGAGCGCGAGCAGCAGCACGATGTCGGGACCGTCGTCCTCGGAGGTGACCACCATCCCGGTGGAAGCCAGCAGCGCGCCGGGGTCGGCACGGGCGCCGAGGTCGCCGACGACGGCGACCCGGGTCGCGCACCGCGCCTGGAGCCGCTCGGTGAACAGAACAGGTTCGTCAGCGGCAGCGGCAGCGGCGTCTCCCGGGTCGATGCCGGGACGGATCAGCCGGTCGGCCTCGACCAGGACGGGAGCGAGCAGCCTGACCGCCCGCCGCGTGCTCGCGTCACCCGGCGGCGCCTCACCGCGGTCGACCGCAGCGAGCGCCCGTCGCAGGCCGGGGCTCGCGGGGAGCTCGAGGACCGCGCGGATCCCGTTGCCGATCCGGATCCGGCCCGCTCCGTCGGCGTGCGCGTAGAGACCGGGAGCGAGGACGTGGCGGGGGCTCTTGCCGTGATGGGTCATGCGAGCCGAGGTTAGGGACCCGGGCCCGACGGCGCGAACGCGAGTCCACAGGGGCGGCAAAGCGGACGGCGGGCGCCCACCCGAAGGTGGAGCTCCCGCCGTCAGCGTTGCTCGTGGTGCAGTGAGGCGATGCCTCAGGCGCGACCGAGGATCCGGTTCAGCTTGGTCCCGCAGACGGGGCAGACGGCCTTGGCCATCTTGGTGCCCTTCTCGTTGACCTCGATGTGGCCTTCGGCCTCACGCTTTGCCTTGCACTTGACGCAGTAAAATTCGCCGCTCCAGCTCTCCGCCATGACGGCCTCCTTGATATCTGTTGCCTGGTCGTCGCGGCGGGAGTCTGGGGGAAGACCCGCCGGGGTCCGTTCAGGACCAATTCGACCCTAGACCACGCGTAGCCCCAAATGGTGCACCGGGGGCGCTCAGCGTGAGCGTGTCCCCGCGTGTCGCAAACCGTGTGAGATCGCTCGCGTGCCCCGCTCAGCTCCCTCGGGCCCCGGTAGCCTCGCGCCCATGCCTGAACAGACCCCCGCCCTGATCGACCTCCGCCTGGAACGGCCCGCCCCCGGCGTGGCCCGCCTCGTGCTCGACAACCCGTCCCAGCGCAACGCGATGTCGGACGCGATGACGGCCTCCTGGGTGGCTGCCGTGGACGAGCTCGCAGCCGACCGTTCGGTGCGGGTGGTCGTGGTGAC
>JAOPXD010000036.1 GCA_025965315.1 Marmoricola sp. | reverse complement strand
CACCAGATAGTCTAGGAAGCCACTAGACAATTATCGAGGGGAACTCCCGTGGTCACTGCCCGTGCGTACGCCGCCGACTCCGCTACCAGCCCGCTGGTCCCGACGACGATCGAGCGGCGCGAGGTCGGACCGCGCGACGTCCTGATCGAGATCGCCTTCGCCGGCATCTGCCACTCCGACATCCACACCATCCGCGGCGAGTGGGGCACGGTGCCGTACCCGCTGACCGTCGGTCACGAGATCGTCGGCATCGTCGCTGAGGTCGGCAGCGAGGTCAGCGCGCACGCCGCCGGTGACCGGGTGGGGGTCGGCTGCCTGGTCAACTCGTGCCGGTCCTGCGCGAACTGCCTGGCCGGCGAGGAGCAGTACTGCCTCAACGGCGGCGTCGGCACCTACGGGGACGTCGATCGCGACGGGACGATCACCCAGGGCGGGTACTCCAGCCATGTCGTGGTCGACGAGCACTTCGTGGTCCGGGTCCCCGATGGCCTCGACCTCGCCGCGGCCGCGCCGCTGCTGTGCGCGGGCATCACGACGTACTCGCCCCTGCGGCACTGGAAGGCAGGTCCGGGCACCCGGGTCGCGGTGATCGGCCTCGGCGGTCTGGGGCACATGGCGGTCAAGCTCGCAGCGTCGCTGGGCGCGGAGGTGACCGTGCTCTCCCAGACCCTGGCCAAGGAGGACGACGGCAAGCGGCTGGGCGCGACGGCGTACTACGCGACCAGCGACCCCGAGACCTTCGAGAAGCTGGTGGACTCCTTCGACCTGATCATCAACACCGTGTCCGCGACCTTGGACGCCACGGCGTACCTGTCGCTGCTCGCCCTGGACGGCACCATGGTCAACCTCGGTGCACCGCCGGAGCCGTTCGCGGTCCCGATGTTCGCGCTGGCCGCGCGACGGCGGTCGTTCTCGGCGTCAGGGATCGGCGGCATCCGCGAGACCCAGGAGATGCTCGACTACTGCGCCGAACACGGGATCGCCAGCGACATCGAGGTGATCAGCGCCGACCAGGTCAACGAAGCCTGGGAGCGGGTGCTGGCTTCCGACGTCCGCTACCGGTTCGTCATCGACATCGCGACGCTCTGAGGCGTCCTGCCTAGTCGTGCACCGGTACGAGGTCGCGCGCCTGGTCCGCGCGAAAGCTGGACCGGTCGCGCGAGCCTAACGGCGAGGGTCCGGTGCGACCGCCGCGGCGATCACCGCCGTTCGCATGCGCAGGGGCGGAAGATAGCCAGCCGGATGGCGACCTGGTGACAGGTCCGGGTGACGTATCGGCGTCATGATCGTTGAAAACAACGTTTTCACCCTGCCTTCCAAGGAGAACCGATGACCGACGACCTGAGTGCCGACGCCTGGCTGCCGTTCTCCGTTCCGCGGGCGGGCGTGGATGCGACCGTGATCGACCGGGACGCAGCGGGCGTTGCGTGGTCACGGCTGATCCGACGCCTCGGCGAGGCCGGTGACGTGATCACCCACGACCCCGGTGCCGTCAACGATGCCGACCTGGTCTCCGGACTGCGCCACGTCCTGGTGCTGCTCGCGGTCGCTCTCGACGGCGCCCTGTACGCCGACGACACCCCGGTCCTGCGGGTGGCCACCACCAGCACCGACGACGTGATGAGCTGGGGGATGGAGTGCGCCGACGCGCTCTACACCCGGGCCGCACTGAAGGCCGGAGAGTCCTACCGGCTGTGGGGCAACCGCGGAACGGCGCAGTACGTCGGCCTGCAGACGATGGACGGAGCCACGTCGACGTCGAACGCGCTCGTCGACGAGCTGGAGGTCGCTGCCGACGGCAGCTTCGAGGTGGTGCTCTCGTCCGACAAGCGCGACGGCAACTGGATGCAGATCACCGGCGACCAGCCCAACCTGGTCGTCCGGCACTTCTTCTACGACTGGGAGACCGAGGTCCCCTCGACGCTGTTCATCGAGAGGATCGACGGCACCGGATCGGCTCCTGCGCCGACCAACCCGGTGGCAGCCACCCCGGCGCGGATCGCGGCCATCGGAGACTTCGTGCTCGGCAACCTCAACTTCTTCCTCGCGTTCGGCCAGGCAGCTGCTCCGAACACCTTCATGGCGCCCTTCGACCAGACCTCCATGGGAGGTGCGGCCGAGAACCGGCCGGTGATCGGCCGCTGGCAGCTCGCCGAGGACGAGGCCCTGGTCCTCGAGGTGGTGCCGCCGGTCGGCGTCTACTGGAGCCTGTCGGTCGGCAACCCGTGGTGGGAGACGATCCACTACGGTCGGCACCAGTCCAGCCTCAACGCGCATCAGGCCGTCCTCGACGAGGACGGTGTCTTCCGGGCGGTCATCTCCGCACACGACCCGGGCATCGCGAACTGGATCGACAACGCCGGCCACTCCAACGGGCCGATGATCCTGCGCTGCGTGCGCACCGAGACCGCCCCCACCCCGGAGGTGCGGGTGGTCAAGCTCGACCAGCTCGCCGATGTGCTCCCTCCCGGCACCGCGCGGGTCACTCCGGAGCAGCGCTCCGCCGTCCTGGCGGTCCGCCGCGCCGCGGTTGCGGCGAGGTTCCCGCGATGACCTTCACCGCCGACGAGCTCGAGGCCGAGGCCCGGACAGCCACTGGTCTCGAGGACTTCGGGGACCCGTACTACCGCGAGGGCCTCGAGCGCCTGCTCGATTCGATCAACCACGAGGCCGAGCTCAGCGAGATGGGCGAGATGATCCAGCGGGCGACCCTGGTGAACCACCTCTCGTCGCGGCTGTCGGTCGAGCAGACCTACCGCGACCACCCGGAGATCGACGAGGAAGTGGTCGGCGGCCCGGTCTTCGTGATCGGCCTGCCGCGGACCGGTACGACGGCCCTGAGCCAGCTGGTCGCGGCCGATCCTCAGTTCCGCTCGCTGCGCACCTGGGAGTCCACCGCACCGACCCCGCCCCCGGAGGCAGCGACCCAGCACGACGACCCGCGGATCGCCCGTACGGCGGAGAACCTGGAGATGTTGAACCTGACCTTCCCGCTGTTCAGGGCGATGTACAACGTCGAGCCGACGGCGCCGACCGAGTGCCAGGACCTGATGGGGATGAGCTTCCGTACGGTCCACTACGACGGGATGGTGCGCTGCCCGTCGTACACGGACTGGGTCGTCGACTGCGACATGGACCAGACCTACGAGTACCACCGCCGGGTGCTCAAGCTGCTGCAGTGGCACTGCCCGCCGACCCTGTGGCACCTCAAGACGCCGGTGCATGTGTTCGCGCTGCCGTCGCTGGTCAAGACCTACCCGGACGCGAAGTTCCTCTGGAGCCACCGGGACCCGGCGCCGGTCCTCGGGTCGGTCTGCAGCCTGATCCACTACGTCCGCAGCTGGGGCAGCGACCGGGACGACGCGGCAACCCTCGGTGAGCAGCAGCTCGCGCTCTGGGTCGAGGGCATCGGGCGCGCGATGGCGTTCCGGGCGGAGCACGGCGACGACCGGTTCGTGGACGTCGCCTTCAGCGACCTGCACCGCGATCCGGTCGGGACGCTCGCGTCGGCGTACGAGCAGCTCGGCCTGGAGCTGAGCGACGCCTCGACGACCGCGATCGCCGACTGGGCGGAGGAGCACAAGCCCGGAGGACGCGGCAGCCACGACTACGACCTGACGGCGTACGGGATCAGCGAGACCGATGTGAGGGAACGGTTCAGTGACTACCTCGCTGCGTTCGACGCCTCCGTCTGAGACCGCGCTCCCGGAGCGGGAGGCGCTGGTCGCCGCTGCCCTCGAGGCCCTGCGCGACAGCGGGGCGCGGAGCCTGACGGTCGACGACGTCCTGGCTCGCGCCGGTCTCGGCACCCGCGCGTTCTACCGGCACTTCGCGTCCAGGTCCGAGCTGATCACGCAGGTGTTCGTGCAGGCGGCCCGGACCGAGGCCGAACGCCTCCGGGAGCGGATGGCGAGCGCTCCCGAACCGGTCGGCGCCGTGATCGCCTGGATCGACGGGCGTCTCGACCTCGCGTTCGACGACGCCGTCCAGTCCGATCTGAAGCACGTCTCCCGGGAAGCCCAGGCCACCCATGCTGCGGACCCCGCGAGGATGGCCGCGGTCCATGCCGCGATGCTGGCCCCGCTGGTGGAGCAGCTCACCCGGGGCGCCCGGTCCGGTGCCTTCACGAGCGTCGACCCGGTCGCGGACGCGCACGCGATCGACAGCGTCACCTGGGCGAGCATCGAGCGGCGCTGGGCGGGCGATGGGACTGCGCGGGACCAGGTGCGCTCCCAGGTGCTGACGTTCTGCCTCCGAGCGGTCGGTGCCCGATCAGGACACCTGGAGGAGCCCCTCGATCGTCGACGCCAGTAGTCGCGGCGCCTCCAGGGACGGCCAGTGCCCGACGCCGGCCAGGGGGATCACCGTCGTCGTCGGCCGCAGCGACGCCATCCGCGCCGTCATCGGCAGCACTGCGATCGGGTCCTCCTCGCCCCAGATCAGGGTGAGCGGCCCGGGGTAGTCGACGAAGCCGGCGGTCCAGTGCTCCTGGTTCGCGCGGCGTTCCTCGATGTACCGGATCAGCTTCGGCATCAGCCGGTCGCCGCGGTCGTGCTGGATCATCGCGATCAGGCCCTCGAGCGCGCCGGGCGGCGGTGGCGCAGTCCGGGTGAAGCTCTCCAGCAGGCTGCGCCGCAGGATCGGCGTCGGCATCGAGAACAGCGAAGCCCGGGCCGGCAGCCGCAGCGTCAGCCGCTGTCCCCGGGTGAGCTGGGCGAGGTCGATGAAGATAGAGCCGTTGGTCAGCACGATCTGCTCGATCCCGAACCCGAGCGTGCCGGCGTTCGACCTGCAGGCCAGCTCCGCCGTGACGGTGTCGCCCATGTCGTGACCGACGAGCACGCAGCGCTCGATCCCGAGCCGGGCCAGCAGGGCCTCGACCACGTCGGCCTGGGAGAACAGCGAGTACGACGCTCCCGGGGACTTCTCGGAGAACCCGTACCCGGGGAGGTCGAAGGCGACCACCCGGCCGGGGAGCAGCCCGACCACCTCCGCCCAGTCGTACGACGAGCTCGGGAACCCGTGGACCAGCACGATCGTCGGCGAACCGTCGTCCGACGGCACCGGGCCGCTGTCGCGGACGAACAGCGCTCGTCCGGCAACGGTCGTCATCCGACCGCCGTCGCGCCAGGCACGCACCGGACCGGGCAAGGAGGTGGCCATGAGCGATGCTCCCACGGACCCCTGCGATCCTGGTGGCATGCGTTTCACCGAAGCCGAGCTGACCGCAGCACTGACCGGAGCCGCCAAGGCGACGTTCGCCGCGCAGTCGAAGGACATCCGCAAGGGCCGGGTCGATCTTGAGCAGGCCTGGCACGACCTGGGCGGGTACGGCCGCTACCAGCTCCTCGAGCCGCTCGGGAACCAGCTGCTGCCGATCCTGGTCGCGCTGCCCGACGTACCGAGGACGGTCGGGGAGCGGCCGACGTACAGCGGCGCCCAGATCAAGGAAGCCGTCGAGAGCAACACCCCGGACGAGGGTGGCCGGGTACGCCGGAAAGCCCTGGTGCTGGCGCTGACCGCGCTCGTGCACACCGCCCTCGCGAGTATCCCGCCGTGGACGGACCCGGACACCTTCGTCGTCCCCGACTCGCTCTGAGGGTTGTCCGGTCGAAACTGTTGACACGTGTCAACTGATCCCGTTCGATGTCTTCATGACCTACGACACGATCATCCGCAACGGGCTCTGGTTCGACGGGACGGGTGCGCCCTCCGCCGTCCGGCACCTCGGGATCAAGGACGGTCGGGTCGAGGCGGTCTCCGAGACCCCGCTGGACGAAGCGGGCTGCGGCGAGGTCATCAACGCCAGCGGTACCTGGGTGATGCCCGGCATGGTCGACATCCACACCCACTACGACATCGAGGTGCTCGGCGACCCGACGCTGCCGGAGTCGCTGCGCCACGGCGTCACCACCATCTTCCTCGGGTCGTGCTCGCTCTCGACCGTCCACGTGGACCCGGTCGATGCCGGTGACCTGTTCGGACGCGTCGAGGCGATCCCGCGCCAGCACGTGATCGACGGCGTCCAGCGCCACAAGAACTGGTCCACGGCCGCTCAGTACGTCGATGCCCTCGAGGAACTCGCGCTCGGTCCGAACCTGGCCGGCTTCCTGGGGCACTCCGACATCCGGACCGCCGTGATGGGACTGGACCGCGCGACCCGCAAGGGCATCAAGGCCTCGACCGCCGAGATCGGTCAGATGGAGGCGATGCTCACCGAGGCCCTCGATGCCGGCTTCCTCGGGATGAGCTCGCAGCAGCTCCTCTTCGACAAGCTCGACGGCGACACCTGCCGCTCGCGGACGCTGCCCTCGACCTTCGCGAAGACCCGTGAGCTGCGTCGGCTCAACGCGATCCTGCGGCGCCGTGACCGGGTGCTGCAGTCCGGGCCGAACATCAAGAACCCGTTGAACATCGTGGCCCAGTCGCTCTCCTCGCTCGGGCTGTTCCGCAAGCGGCTCAAGACCAGCCTGTTGTCTGCGGCGGACATCAAGGCGCTGCCGTTCGTCATCAAGATCATGGGGCCGATCGCGAGGGGCGTGAACGCCCTCGGCGGCAACTTCCGCTGGCAGCACCTGCCGGTGCCGTTCGAGGTGTACGCCGACGGCATCGACCTGGTGATCTTCGAGGAGTTCGGGTCGGGTGCAGCCGCCCTGCACCTGTCCGAGGCGATGGCGCGCAACACCCTGATCGCCGACGAGGAGTACCGCCGGAAGTTCCGCAAGGACTACGACGCCAAGTACGGCCCGCGCGTCTGGCACCGGGACTTCTTCGACGCCGACATCGTCGAGTGCCCGGACGCGTCGCTGGTCGGCAAGTCGTTCGGCCAGGTCGGTCTCGAGCGCGGCGGGCTGCACCCGGTGGACGCGTTCCTGGACCTGGTCCTCGAGCACGGCACCCAGCTGCGGTGGCGGACCACGATCTCCAACCACCGTCCCGAGTTCCTCAGGAAGATGGCCCAGAACCCCGGCATCCAGATGGGCTTCTCGGACGCCGGCGCACACCTGCGCAACATGGCGTTCTACAACATGGGCCTGCGGCTGCTCAAGCACGTGCGCGATGCCGAGAAGGCCGGCAAGCCGTTCCTGACCAACGAGCAGGCCGTGCACCGGCTCACCGGCGAGCTGGCGGACTGGTACGGCCTGGACGCCGGGCACCTGCGCGTCGGTGACCGTGCCGACGTGGTGATCGTGGATCCGGAGCGGCTCGACGCCAGCCTCGAGGCGTACGCCGAGAGCCCGGTCGACCAGTACGGCGGGCTGTCGCGGATGGTCAACCGCAACGACGCGACCGTACGTGCGGTCATCGTCGCGGGCCGGACGCTGTTCCGCGACGGCAAGCCGACCGAGATCCTGGGGACGCAGCGCACCGGTCGCTTCCTGCGGGTCGGGGAGCAGGCCGCTGTCACTGCCGGTGCGCCGGCGTCCGCGATCGCTTCATGAGAGCTCGACCGGCCGGCTCACCGACGTCGGCTCTTAGATCCTCACGGTAGGTCTTCGACGCTCAGGTCGAATGCGTGGATCAGTGCCTGAGCCAACGCCGCCTCGTCTGCTCGGTCGAGGAATCCGACCACCCGTCCCAGGTCGGCGGACGGCATCGTCGTCACGTTGTCGCAGGAGATCACGCTCGCTGAGTCGAGACCGTGTCGCCGTCCCAGGGGAACCTCGGTGTCGAGACCCCGGATGCGCGTCGTCACCGGGGCAACCGTGACACTGGCCATCGCCCCCCGGGTGCGTTCACGGGTCAGCACGACCACGGGTCGGGTCTTGTCCAGCCTCGCCAGCTGGATCGGGCGCATCAGTCGAGCCAGGGCAGGGGCTGGCGAGCACCCCGCGCAGCAAGTGCCGTCAGGTCCGGATCGTCGGGGGTCGTGCGATAGACCTCGGCATCGTGCTCGGCTGACAGCTGCCGCTCGTACCTCACCAGTGCCTTGGTCACCACGGAAGCCCGCGACTTCTCTCCGCCAGCGACCATGAGGTCGAGGAAGTCGACGAGGTGGTCGGGAAGCCGAACAGCGATCTGGGTACTCATAGCGCCGATGGTACCGATCTGGGATGCGGTTCTCATCCCGCCATTCTTCGGGTCTTTCGCGCGCGGCGCGAACGGCCGTCCACAGGCTTCAAAGCGACGAGACCCCGGCCAGCAAGCTGGCCGGGGTCTCGTCGCTTCTGGTGGGCTGAGCTCAGTCCTCGGGCTCGTTCTCCAGCGCGGCGGCGACGCGACGGTGCGCGACCCAGATCTCCTCGGGCAGGTTCTCGAACTGGGCGAGGTGCTCCTCGCGGTTCTCGAGCTCCTGCTTCCAGCG
>JAOPXD010000198.1 GCA_025965315.1 Marmoricola sp. | reverse complement strand
CCAGACCCGGGCCCAGGCCCGCGCCCGGGCGGTCGAGCTGCTCGGCCTGGTCGGGATCCCCCAGCCCAACCGGCGGGTCGATGACCACCCGCACCAGTTCTCCGGGGGCATGCGGCAGCGCGCGATGATCGCCATGGCGCTCGCGTTGAACCCGCGGCTGATCATCGCTGACGAACCGACGACGGCCCTCGACGTCACGGTCCAGGCCCAGATCCTGGACCTGCTCGCCGACCTGCAGCGCGACTTCAACGCCGCGATGATCATGATCACCCACGACCTCGGGGTCGTCGCGGAGATCGCCGACGATGTCCTGATCATGTACGCGGGCACCAGCGTCGAGCAGTCCGACCGGTCCACGGCCTACTACCGCGCTCACCACCCGTACACCCGGGGTCTGCTGGAGTCGATCCCCAGCTTCACCGGCGAGCGGACCAGGCTCAAGCCCATCCCTGGCACGCCCCCGTCGCTCATCACGCCGCCGAGCGGATGCGCCTTCCATCCGCGCTGCACCTACGTCATGGACCGGTGCCTCACCGAGGTGCCGGCCCTGCACCAGGTCGAGGCCACTGGCCGGATGCACCTGTCGGCGTGCTTCCTGCCTGATGTGGTCGGGTTCGACGCTGACGCCGAGGCGGCCCGGCTCGCGGCTGCCACCAGCAACCGACCGACCGCCGAGACGCTCAGCGAGGCCCTGAGCGCCACCCAGGCCAGTCCCGAGGAGGAGCTGGCCGGGCTCGTCGCGGCCCGCGCGCTCCTCGACGTGCCGCCCGACCTGTCGCTGCTCACCGACCCGATCGTCGAGCGCACCGCCGAAGAGGAGGGCCGATGAGCCTGTCGATCGAGAAGTCGGAGGCCGGTGCCGACCTGCCTCGGCCGGAGGGTGACGTCCTCGTCCGCCTCACCGGCGTGGTCAAGCACTTCCCGATCACCTCCGGGGTGATCCGGCGCAAGGAGGTCGGTCGGGTCCACGCCGTCGACGGTGTCGATCTCGAGATCCGGCGCGGCGAGACCTTGGGCCTGGTGGGGGAGAGCGGCTGCGGCAAGTCCACCCTGGCCCGGCTCATCACCGGCCTGCAGCCTGTCACCAAGGGGTCCATCACCTTCGAGGGCGTCGAGCTGACGAAGCTCGGCCGACGCCAGATGACGCCGTACCGCCGCGAGATCCAGATGATCTTCCAGGACCCCTACGGCTCGCTGAACCCGCGCCGCCGGGTCGGATCCATCATCGGCGACCCGTACGACATCCACGATGTCGCGGCCGGGGACGAGCGCAAGCGGCTCGTACAGGAGCTGATGGAGGTCGTCGGCCTCAACCCGGAGCACTACAACCGCTTCCCGGCGGAGTTCTCCGGCGGTCAGCGCCAGCGCATCGGGGTGGCCCGGGCGCTCGCCCTCAAGCCCAAGTTGATCGTGTGTGACGAGCCGGTCTCCGCACTGGACGTCTCGATCCAGGCGCAGGTCATCAACCTGCTCGCTGACCTGCAGAAGGAGTTCGGCCTTACCTACCTGTTCATCGCGCACGACCTGTCGGTGGTGCGGCACGTCTCTGACCGGGTCGCCGTCATGTACCTCGGGAAGGTCGGCGAGCAGGCCGAGGCCGATGAGTTGTACGGACACCCGCGCCACCCGTACACCGGGGCGCTGCTCTCGGCGGTGCCGATCCCCGATCCCGATCGTGCGGCGAGCAAGCGGCGCGTGCGGCTGTACGGCGACGTGCCGTCCCCGATCAACCCACCGTCGGGCTGCCGCTTCCACCCGCGCTGTCCGAAGGCGCAGGACGACTGCACCACGGTCGATCCGCTGCTGATCCCGGCGCATGGCGATCCGGCGGATCACCTGACCGCCTGTCACCACCCGGTGGAGGACGGCGAGGACCTGGCCTTGGCCAGGCCCTCCATCAGCCAGCCCGATCCAGTGGCGGAGGCGCCTGACCTGCCCACGGCCGACTCCCTCGCCGACCGGAGGACGCCATGAGCGAGACGCTGGTTCCTGCGCAGCCGGACACCCCGGTGACGGCCGCGGCCAAGGAGGGTGCTGTCGTCGCCCGGACGCCGACCCAGCTCGCCTGGCGCCGGATCAAGCGCGACAAGGTCTCCCTGGCCGCAGCCGTGTTCATCCTGTTCGTCATCCTGGTCGCGATCTTCGCGCCGGTGGTCTGCCACATCATCGGGCAGTCACCCACCAGCCAGGACCGGGGTGACCACGGTCTCACGCTGGACGGGGTCCCGGTCGGTCCGAGCCGCTACCACTGGCTCGGGACCGACGAGGTCGGCCGCGACGTCCTGGCCCGGCTCATCTACGGCAGCCGGATCAGCCTCATCGTCGGCGTCCTCGCCACGGCGTTCGAGCTCGTCATCGGCATCGTCGTCGGCCTGCTGGCCGGCTACTACAGCGGCAAGACCGACACGCTGCTGTCCCGCTTCATGGATGTGGTGCTCAGCTTCCCGTTCATCCTCACGGCACTGAGCATCGTCGCGGTCACCGGGCCGAGCCTGTGGGTGTCGATCGTGGTCATCACCTTCTTCGGCTGGAGCAACATCGGCCGCATCGTCCGCGGACAGGTGCTCTCGATGCGGGAGCGCGAGTTCGTCGAAGCGGCCCGCTCCCTCGGCGCCGGCGACCTGCGGATCATGCGCAAGGACCTGCTGCCCAACCTGGTCGGACCGCTGATCGTCTACAGCACCCTGCTCATCCCGGTGAACATCGTGTCGGAGGCGACCCTGTCCTTCCTGGGCCTGGGTGTCGTCCCGCCCACGGCGACCTGGGGCAACATGCTGGCCGGCTCCGCCGACGGCCTGTACCGCGTCGCGTGGTGGTACCTCACCTTCCCCGCCATGGCCCTGGTGCTGACCACGCTGGCCTTCAACCTGCTGGGCGACGGGCTCCGGGACGCTCTCGATCCCCGCGCCGACCGCGTCCTCGCGACGAAGTAGGAGGGCCCGATGCTTCGCTTCCTTGTCCGCCGGGTGGCCTTCGGCGCGCTGGTGATGCTGATCGTCAGCCTGGTCGTCTTCATCCTGTTCTACGTCGCGAGCGACCCGGCCTCCTCGTTCTGCGGCCGCACCTGCACGCCGGAGCGCAAGACCCAGATCAAGATCGTCCTGGGTCTGAACCGCAGCTACCCCCGGCAGTACCTGTCCTTCCTCAACCACCTCCTGCACGGTGACCTGGGCACGTCCTTCGTCAACCGGATCAGCGTGAACAGCGTGATCAAGTCCGGGCTCCCGGCCACCGCCTCCCTGGCACTGGGGGCGGCCGTCCTCTGGCTGCTGATGGGCATCCCGATCGGCATCACGGCAGCCACCAAGCCGCGGAGTGTCCGGGACCGGCTCGCCACGCTGTTCGCGCTCGTGGGTGTGTCGCTGCCGTCCTTCGTCGTGGGCCTCATGCTGCTCAACCTGCTGTTCTTCCAGCTGACGACGCACGGGCATCCGTGGTTCCCGCCCTCGGGCTACGTCGGGATCACCGACAACCCGCTGCAGTGGGCGCGGCACCTGCTGCTGCCGTGGTTCACGCTGGCGTTCATCACGGCGGCCGCGTACGCCCGGCTGACCCGAGGCAGCATGCTAGAGGTGCTCGGCGAGGACTACATCCGCACGGCCCGGGCCAAGGGCTTGCGCGAACGCACCGTGATCTACAAGCACGGGCTGCGCAGTGCCCTCACGCCCGTCATCACCCTGCTGGGCATCGACATCGGCACCCTGCTCGGCGGCACGGTCGTCACCGAGCAGCTGTTCGGGCTGCAGGGCATCGGCCAGAGCGCCCTGAACGCGGTGCACAACAACGACCTGCCGGTGGTCCTGGGAACTGTCCTCGTCGCGGCGTTCTTCATCGTGCTCGCCAACATCGTCGTTGACCTGCTCTACGCCGTCCTCGACGCTCGCGTGCGACTATCCTGAGGCACATCCCGTCTCCGGAGGCTTGCCAACCGTGGTCACCCTGCTCGACATCCTGCTGAGCATCTCCAGCATCCTGCTGGTCGTGCTCGTCCTGTTGCACCGTGGCAAGGGCGGGGGCCTGTCCAACCTGTTCGGCGGCGGCGTGTCCTCGTCGCTGGGGGGCAGCGCGGTCGTCGAGAAGAACCTCGACCGGCTCACCATCATCGCGGGCCTGGTCTGGGTCGTCTGCATCGTCTCGATCGGGTTGCTGCTCAAGCACACCTGAGCCGGCGCCCGGGCCGTACCATCGGCAAGCACGACTGCACCGCAACCGCACCACCGGCACGACGAGACACCGAGGAGCAGCAGTGGCAGGCGGCAACGCGATCAGGGGAAGTCGAGTCGGAGCCGGTCCGATGGG
>JAOPXD010000181.1 GCA_025965315.1 Marmoricola sp. | reverse complement strand
CCGACGACGTGCCCCCCCGCGGCCCGGCTCCCGCTCCGCCGCCCGGTCCGGCCGAGCGGCGACGTACCCCGGGCTGGCTGCCGTGGGCAGCGGCCGCGGCCGCCGTGCTCGTGGTGGTGCTGGTCGTCTCGCAGCTCGGCGGCAACGGGGACGACCCCGCGGCGCAGACGTCCGGGGAATCCCCGTCGGCGACGAAGGGCTCGAAGGCGCCCTCCCGCAGCACCGCGCCGAAGCCGAGCCCGTCGCGCACCCCGTCGGCTAGCGACACCCCGAGCGAGACGCCGTCCGAGACGCCGTCGGAGTCGCCGTCCGTGGAGACCGTGACGGTCGACCCGGCCGCCTACGTCGGGCGGCGGGAGAAGGACGCCCGCAAGGACCTCGAGAAGCTCGGCCTGACCGTTGCGGAGACCACGGTGGACAACCCCGGCGACCAGGAGAAGGACGTGGTGTCCGGCGTCAGTCCCTCGGGCGAGGTCGAGCCCGGGTCCACGGTGACGCTCTCGGTGTACGGCGACCCGGTGCAGGTCGAGGTGCCCGGCTCGAGCACCGGCCCGGGCGCCGCGGACAACGGCAAGGCCAAGGGAAAGGGCAAGAAGCAGCCATGAGCAACGATCAGCCCGAGGGCAACGGTCCCCGCGTCGGGGGTCGCTACATGCTCGGCGACCTGCTCGGACGCGGCGGGATGGCGGAGGTCCGCAAGGGCACCGACGTCCGCCTCGGACGCGTGGTCGCCGTCAAGCGGCTGCGCACCGACCTGGCCAGCGACCCGACCTTCCAGGCACGCTTCCGCCGCGAGGCGCAGAGCTCCGCCTCCCTGAACCACCCCGCGATCGTGTCGGTCTACGACACCGGCGAGGAGCCGTCGACCGACGGGTCCGACGTTCCACAGCCCTACATCGTAATGGAGTACGTCGCCGGCCGGACGCTGCGCGAGATCCTCCGCGAGGGCCGCAAGATCCTGCCGGAGCGGGCCCTGGAGATCACCTCCGGCGTGCTCGCGGCGCTGGACTACAGCCACCGGGCCGGCATCGTGCACCGCGACATCAAGCCCGCCAACGTGATGCTCACCCCGAGCGGCGACGTGAAGGTGATGGACTTCGGCATCGCCCGGGCGCTGGCCGACGCGTCCTCGACGATGACCCAGACCGCGGCCGTCGTCGGCACGGCGCAGTACCTCTCCCCCGAGCAGGCCCGCGGCGAGACCGTGGACTCACGCTCGGACGTCTACTCCACCGGCTGCCTGCTCTTCGAGCTGCTCACCGGTCGACCGCCGTTCGTGGGCGACAGCCCGGTCTCGGTCGCCTACCAGCACGTCCGCGAGCAGGCGCCGACGCCGTCGGCCTTCGACGCGGACCTGCCGCCGGCGATCGACGCGATCGTGATGAAGTCGCTGGCCAAGCCCCTCGACGAGCGGTACCAGAGCGCGGCTGCCATGAAGGAGGACATCGATCGGTTCCTCGCCGGCCGTCCGGTGCAGGCGCCTGCAGTGGTCCCGGTCGCCGTGGCAGCGGCGCCGCCGATCATCCCGGTCCGACCGGACACCGCGACCACCGGCATCGTCCCGGCGGGCGAGTGGCAGGAGGCACCGCGGCGCCGGTTCGGCCCGATCGCCCTGCTCACCGTGCTGCTGATCGCGGTCATCGCCGGAGCGGCCTTCCTGATCCCGAAGCTGATCGGGAACTCCCCGGACCAGACCCAGGTCCCGTCGCTGGTCAACCTCACCAAGGCTGCCGCCGAGAGCCAGATCCGCACCGCGGGCCTGACCGTCGGCACCGTGACCGAGCAGGCCGACGACACCGTCGCCAAGGGCATGGTCGTCTCCCAGGACCCGACCGCCCGCAGCTTCGTCGACCCCGGGGAGGCGATCAACTTCATCGTCTCCACCGGCAAGAAGACCGTGTCGATCCCGAACGTGATCGGCGAGAACAAGGCCTCGGCCGCCGACCAGCTACGGGCGCTCGGGCTCACCGTCCGGATGAAGGCGCAGAAGTCGGACGAGTCCAAGGACAACGTCGTCGCGCTCAACCCGGACGTCGGCACCTCGGTCATCGTCGGTACCTCGGTGACGATCACGTTCTCACGGGGCCCGCAGGCAGTCCCGAACGTCGTCGGCGAGACCCAGGCGCAGGCGACCAAGGACCTTAAGGCTGCCGGCTTCCAGGTCAACAGCCTCCCGGACACGGCCTCGACCGAGCCCAAGGGCACCGTGACCCAGCAGAGCCCGCCGGCCGGGTCGACCCAGAACGCCGGCACCCTGATCACGATCCTGGTCTCGACCTACGTGGTCCCGCCACCCCCGACCGACACCCCCACCGACACCCCGACCGCCACCCCGACGCCCTAGCGGGACCGGGTCAGTCGGCGATCCGTCGTCCGGGGGCCCGGTTCGCGGCAATGGGAGCCGGGCCGCCGACGGTGAGGACGGCGATCGCCGTGGTGATCGGCACCGCGAGCACCAGACCGATCGCGCTGGCCAGCGTCCGGATGATCTCCTCGGAGATGTTCTCGCTGGAGAGCAGCTCGAAGATCGGGCGGTCGTAGAGCGAGAGCAGCAGCAGCACCGCGAGCGCGCTGCCGGCGTACGCGAAGACGATGGTGTAGATCGTCGAGGCGATGTGGTCGCGACCGATCCGCATCGCGCTGGTGAACAGGTTGGCCCGGGTGAGCTCGGTCCCGGCCTCGCGCAGCTCCCACACGGCGGAGGCCTGGGTGATCGTGACGTCGTTGAGCACCCCGAGCCCGGCCACGACCAGGGCGCAGGTGAACAGGCCCTGGAAGGAGATGCTGCTGGCGTACGTCGAGAGAAGCGCGCTGCTCTCGTCGCCGAACCCGGAGAGGCTCGAGCCGTGGATCGCGACCTCGCCGATCAGGGCCGTGACCCCGACCCCGAGCAGCGTGCCGGCGAGAGCCGCGCTGGTGCGCACCGAGAACCCGTGCGCCAGGTAGAGCACCACGAACATGATCGCCGCGGAACCGGCAAGCGCGACCCCGATCCCCGAGGAGCCCGAGAGCAACGCCGGGAGCATGAACTTGAGCAGCACGAAGCCGGCAAACCCCAGGCTCGCGATCGCCAGCAGCCCGCGCACCCGGGCGACCGCACCGACCACGAGGACCAGGAAGAGCCCCATCAGCAGCAGCGGAAACCCACGGTCGACGTCGTCGAAGGAGTAGCCGGCCGGCTGACCGTGGGACGCAGGCACCAGGATCAACCGGACAGTGTCGTGCTTGGCGAGACCGCTCTGGATCACCTGGCTCGGTACCCCGACGGTCCGGGAGGTGCCCTTGCCCGGGCCTTCCTTGACCAGGGCTGTGATCGTGCCGCACGCGACTGTCCCTGCCGTGGTCTGCTCGCCGCCGCTACCGCTTCCGCCGTTCGCGTTCTTGCAGGGCTTGGCGATCGCGGTGACCTCGGCCTTCGGGAACGTGGTTCCGGGAACGTCGTACCGGGCCGTCTCGCGCAGCTTGTGCAGGGTGCCGGCGTTCGGCCACAGCACCACGACCCCGATGACGGTGGCGACGGCGACCAGCGCGAGGAACCCGATCAGGATGCTCAGCGGCCCGCGGCCGACCTCGACGGTGCTCGGCCCGTGCCGGTGCGAATGTGAATGCGAGTGACCCACGGTTCTCCTCGTCGTACTCAGTTGCTGGTGGGCTTCGGGGGCTTCCCGGCGACGGCGTACTTGAGCGCCGAGGAGCCGGTGTAGGCATCGAAGTCGAAGTCCACGCTCGGGGTCACGACGTACCCGAGCTGGTAGGTGTCGACGAAGGTCCGGTAGGCGCTGACGTAGTCGCTGGTGTCCAGCGCCGTCTGGAGCGCGGTCGGGTCGCCGATCGCCGAGATCACGTACGGCGGCGAGTACGGAACGCCGTGCAGCACGACGGTGTTGCCGACGCACTTGATCCCGGTCGTGGAGATCACCCGCTGGTTCTGCAGCGTCATCGCCTCGGCACCGCCGAGCCAGAGCGCGTTGACCACGGCCTGGATGTCCTGCTGGTGCACCACCAGCTCGTCCGGGGTGACCCCGCCGGGCTGGCTGGCGGCATCGATCTCGCTCTTAGGGGCGTCGTTCAGCGTCACCGTCAGCCCGGATCCGTGCACGGCCGCGAACCCGGCCGGCTCCCGGAGCGCGTCGACCTGCTTCTGGAGCGCGTCGACCTGGTGGTTGCCGACCTGGTGGCTCAGACCGCTGACCTGCTTGTTGAGGTCCGCGACCCGGGCCTGCAGGTCGTTGGCGTGCGACCGCTCGTCCAGGACGACGTGGGCGAGGTCGGTGACGCTGCCCGCGCGCAGGTCCAGACCCTTGGAGTTGATCGCGGTGGTCACGAACAGGGTTCCGGCGATCACGAACATCGCCACCGCTGCCGGTCGCCAGCGGCCGCGCAACCGGAACCGGAACAGGTCGCGCCAGGGCCCGCCGAGAGGACCACGATCGGTCGCCACCTGGTCACCCTGCTCCCACGTCCGACCAGGCATTTCCCGGCCGCTACCCGGATCCCGGCCAGCGGTGACTACGCTAACCGACGACCTCCAATCTCTAGCCCCGATCCTCAGGAGCCCTGTCGTGTCCAAGCCTGCCGCCCGAAAGCCCACCGTGACGGTGAGCGGTTACGAGACGTCTCTCGTCCGCTGCGCCATCGTCGTCGTCCTGGTGCTTGCCGGAATCGCATGGATGACCGTGTACACGCACGCGGCGATGGACCACGCGGAGTTCACCCACAAGCTGCTCTTCACCAAGACCAAGAACCCGCTGCCCTGGATGTCGCACCTGTACAAGTGGAACTACGCGATCGGCTTCGGCGCGATCTTCGTCGGTCTGGTTCTCTCCGCGCACGCCAAGACCCCGCTGGGCCGCGGTCGCGGCGTCGTGGTCGGGATGCTCGGCTGCTTCGGGATCGGGCTGGTCTGGATCATCACGTACTACTTCGCCGGTCAGTCGACGAACTTCAACGTCCCGGTGATGGACAAGCTGGACCAGCTGAACCTGCTCGTCGGGGTCGGCTTCATGGC
>JAOPXD010000141.1 GCA_025965315.1 Marmoricola sp. | reverse complement strand
CGCACGCCTACCTCGACGCCGTCCTCGGGCTGCTCGTCCGCGGCGTCGTACCGATCCCCCTCGACCCGAGGCTGACCGAGCACGAACGCGGCGGGATCCTGGCCGACCTGGCTCCGACGATCACGATCACCGACCCGCGCGACCTGGTGCACGTTCCGTCCGGTTGGGTCGCAGGCGATCTCCCGCTGTCCCGGCCGATGCACGTCACCAGCGGGACCACGGGAGCGCCCAAGGGCGTCTTCAGCGGCATCCTGGAAGCCGAGGCCGCTGCAGCTCTGCTCGCCGAGGAACGCGACCTGTGGGGCTTCACCTCCGAGGACGTGAACCTGGTGCTGAGCCCGCTGTACCACTCCGCTCCGCTGCGCTTCGCCAGCGGAACCCTGCTGGCCGGCGGTCGGGTGGTCATCCCCGGTCCGTTCGATCCTGCGGTGGTGACGGCCGCGATCGAGGCCGAGCGGCCGACCACGATGTTCTGCGTCCCGGCCCACCTGCAACGGCTCTTCGCGTACTGGGACTCCGGGGTCGAGGCAGGCGGGGCCTGGCCCGACCTGAGCTCGTTCCGCCTGGTCGCGCACGCGGGAGCGCCGTGCCCGGATCACCTGAAGCGCCGCCTGATCGCCGTGTTCCCTCCCGGTTCGACGTGGGAGTTCTACGGGTCCACCGAGGGACAGTTCACCGCCTGCCGCAGCGAGGAGTGGCTCGAGCGTCCGGGGACCGTCGGCAGGGCCCGACCGGGGCGGACCCTGGAGGTCGACGACGACGGCCTGATCTGGTGCACGGTGCCCGAGCACGCCCGGTTCAGCTACTTCGGCGCTCCGGAGAAGACCGCAGCCGCCTGGCGCGAAGGTCCGCGCGGTGCCGCCTTCACCGTCGGCGACCTCGGCCGCCTCGATGCCGACGGCTACCTGTACCTCGACGGTCGGCGCGAGGACCTCGTGATCACCGGTGGCGTCAACGTCTATCCGGCCGAGGTCGAGAACGCCCTCGCCGAGCAGCCCGGCCTCACCGATGTCGCGGTGTACGGCGTCCCCGACGAGACCTGGGGCCAACGGGTGTGCGCGGCGTACGTCGGCACGGCGACCGCTGCTGAGCTGGACGCCTGGGCACGCGAGCGGCTGGCTCCCCCGAAGCGCCCCAAGCAGTACGTCGCCCTGGACGCGATCCCGCGAACCCTGACCGGCAAGATCCTGCGCCGTCCCCTTCCAGGCCTTACGCAGGACAGCTGAACGACTGCCGGTACCCCTGCGGGCTGATCCCGCGGACCCGGGAGAAGTGCTGGCGCATGATGGCGCCGTTCCCGAACCCGACCTCGCCGGCGATCCACTCGATCGAGGAGTCGCTGGCGATCAGCAGCTCCTCAGCCGCGATCACCCGCTGGTTGGTGACCCAGGCGTGCGGGGTGGCGCCGGTCTCGGCGCGGAACCGGCGGGCGAAGGTCCGTGGCGACATGTGCGCCCGCCGAGCCAGCTCCTCGATTCCGTGGTCCTCTGCGAGGTTCTCGTTGATCCAGGTCAGCAGCGGACCGAGCGTCTCGGCGACGCAGTCCGGGACCGGGCGGGCGATGTACTGCGCCTGACCGCCCTCGCGCTGCGGCGGCACCACCATCCGGCGGGCGACCATCGAGGCGACCCGGCCTCCGAATTCCTTGCGCCACAGGTGCAGGCAGGCGTCGAGCCCGGCCGCCGACCCCGCCGAGGTGATCACCGGGTCCGCGTCGACGTACAGCACCTCGGGAATGACGCACGCCTTCGGGTACGCGGCCTGCAGCTTCGCGGCGTGCATCCAGTGGGTGGTGCAGTCCCGACCGTCGAGCAGGCCGGCCTCACCCAGCACGAAGGAGCCGGTGCAGACCGACAGCACCTGCCCGCCGCGATCGACCGTGTCGCGCAGCAGCTGCAGCACCTGGTCCCCCACCCGCTCGCCGTCCTTGATCGCCGGGACGCAGACCAGGTCGGCCTCGGCGGCCCGGTCCAGGTCGTGCTCGACGTGCAGGTCGAAGCCGGCGCTGGTCCGAACGCGACCCGCCCCGGCGGCGCAGACGGCGAAGTCGATCAGCGGGACGCCGTGCTCGCGGCGATCGATGCCCCAGGCTTCGCAGAGCACTCCGAGCTCGAAGGGCGCGACGCCGTCGAAGGTCAGAACGGCGACGTTGGACAGCATCCCGTCAGGGTCGCACAGACTTGGCAGAAAATCGAGGGAGAGTGTCATCTCTGCCACTGTTGGCAGGAATGAGATCAGCGCAGGATTACTGCCATGAGCGAAATTCTGAACGACACCATCATTGTGCTGGTCCTGATCGCAGGCTTCGCGGCCCTGGTCGCCTGGGTGCGTCGGGACGCCTTCAGCAGCGGTCGGGTTCCGGCCGACGACCACTACGCCGCCCTGGAGACCGGGCGTGGCCTGTCCCCCGTCGACCGCTTCCTGCTGCAGGACGCGAACGGCGAGCGGCTCAGCTGACCTTGTGCACCGCGGTCGACGAGGCGTGGCCGGCGACGTAGGAGTCGAACGCGATCACGTCGACGGCGTACGTACGGCCCTTGACCAACCGTTTGCTGGTCATCCGGGTCGACGTGGTCCAGCCGAGGGTGTGCCAGGAGCCGCCGTGACCGCGGATCCGGACCTGGTAGCGGGTCGCGTGCGATGCACGGCTCCAGGTCACCCGCAGCCGGTCACCGTTCACCTCGACCACGTGCGGTGCCGCACCGGCGGCATTGACGTACCCCTCGACCAGGGCCGGGACCGTCGCGCTGGTGCTGCCGTCGATCCGGTCGCGCACCGGGGTGACGGTGAAGACGTAGTGCGCGCCGGCGATCAGTCCGGACACCACGGACGTCGTCCCGGTCGTGGTCTGCAGCGACCACGACGACGTGTGCGCGCGGCGCCAGCGGACCTCGTAGTGGTCGGCCGTGTCCACGGCGGGCCAGGTGACGCTCGCGGCGTGGCGCTCGGCCGCGACCTGCGGAACGCCGATCGGCGGGAACGGGCGCAGGTCCACGTCCACGGACGGCGAGTAGACACCGGTGGCGACGGCCGTTCCCTTCGCGGCCTGGACCCGGAACTGGTACTGGTGCTCGGCAAGGCCCGTGACGGTGTACCCCTTGTCGTAGCGGACGTCGTGCGCCACGACCCAGTCCGTCCCGGCGGTGAGGTCCCGCTCGCCCAGCGTCTCGCGATCGGCACCGATCGGGAAGGTCCAGGTCAGGTCCACCGACGAGCTGGTTCCGCCGGTGACCGAGACCGTTCCGGGCGTCGGCGGGCCCGGGATCTCCACCGGGATCGGGCGGTCCAGCGCGGCCGCTGCCAGGCCCATCGCGTGCAGCCCGTCGGCGACGTCCCAGGCGAGGTGCATCTCACCGTTCTCGTTCGGGTGGTAGCCGTCCCAGGTGTCCGTCGGTGCGGCTTTCCAGTCGGTCGTCACGTCGATGAGACCGACCGGGTCAGCCGCGGTGCTCCAGTCCGCCACCGCCGCCTTCAGCTTCGTGTTGTACGACGAGGCGTCCACCGGAACGTCGGGAGCCTTGGTCGACAGCACCGTCGCCATCGCCACCGGCGTACCGGGCCTGGCGCCCTGCACCTGCGCGACGAACGACTTCGCCGTCGCGAGCAGCTGGTCCGCCGTGTAGCCGTGGTGCCCGTCGGCGGGGTTGACCGGATTCGCGTTGTACGCCTTGAGATCGTTGTAGCCCATGAAGCCGACGACCACGTCGGGCTGGTAGTACGCCGTCGCCCAGGCGACCTGGGACCGGCCTGCCGAGTCCCACGTCGCCGTCTGGAGCGTGGCTGCGAGATCCTTGCTGCCGACCGCGAAGTGTGCCGTCTGGTAGGTCTTGTCGAAGCACGGGTCGGCGTAGTCCTGGTTGTTGTCGACCGGGGTGTCCCAGGTACGCATCAGGCCGGTGTAGGGACCGACGAAGTCGATGTTCACGCCCTTCGCCCGCTCCGCCCACCAGAACCGGTCCCGCCAGGTGAAGTCGCCGGCGAACTGCTGGGACAGGGAGTCCCCCATCACCAGCACCTTCAGCGTCGGCGCACCGGGGAGCGGCGCGTTGTCACAGGCGGCCGACGTGGCCGAGACGCTCCCGGGCAGCACCACGCCCAGTCCCGCGACGAGCGCGGCGACCAGCAGTACTCGGCGCAGGGTCACGCGATTCACCTTAGGCAGCGCAGCGCGCGAACTGAAATCGCGTTCTGCTCACTTGGGCTTGTAGGTGGCGACCGGCGAGTACGGGCCTGCGACGAAGTCGTCGTACGCCCGGACCCTGACCCGGTACTTCTTGCCCTTCTTGGTGGCGAAGCTGACCCACGAACGCGAGTCGGAGACCTGGACCACCTTCCACACGGTCGAGCCGGGCGCCCGGTACTCCACGCTGTACGCCGTCGCGTGCGGGACGGCCGACCAGGTTGCCTTGAACCGCTTGCCCGACTTCTTCAGCGTCGGCTTGAGCGGGTGCGCCAGCGGATACGCCAGCGGCGTCGCGGTACGACCGGCCGACAGCGGGCCGGTCACCCCGGGATCCGCGGCCGCCACCTTGATCGTGTACGTACGACCGGCCACCAGGTTCGGGACCGTGTCGACGGTCGTCGCCACACCGTTCTCCTGCCGGACGATCGCGGATCCGCCGTGGGGCGTCGCCGTCACGAAGTAGCCCGCCGCCCCGGAGACCTGGTTCCAGTGCACGGTGATCGCGTGCACCCCTGGCGTGACACTCACTCCGGTGACGGCACCCAGGGTGGTCGGGTCCGGCGTCGCGGTCGGGTCCGGCGTCGCGGTCGGCAGGGTCCCGCCCGCAGGGACGGTGACCACGTTCGAGGTCAGCGTCAGCGGGTACTGCCAGATGCCCGGGGTCGCGGTGGTGCCCTTCCCGCTCAGGATCCTGTACTCGTACACGTGCCCGGTGACGTAGGACGCGTCGTTGTAGGTGCTGGTGTACGGCTTGGCCGCGCTCGAGGTCAGCGTGATCGGCGACCCCAGGGTGGTCCAGCCGCTGCCGTCGTTGCGCTGCACCTGCGATTGGACGGCGCCGAGCGGCAGCGCCCAGGAGAGGTGCGCGACCCCGGCGGTGATCGTCGGCTGCGCGAGCACGGCGGGGTCGCGTGGTCCGATCGAGGCGGACAGGTCGGGCAACGAGCCGGGCGCTCCCGCACCGACCCCGATCGACTGCAGCGCGGTGCTGACGGCAGCGCCGATCAGGACCTCGCCGACCGGGTTCGGGTGGGTGCCGTCGTAGGTGTAGTTCGGCTGGCCCCAGTTCTTGGCGGTGTTCGCGACCGCGACCTTGCTGGCACCGGACGACCAACCCGGCGCCTGCGCCACCAGCTGGGAGTCGAAGTCGCTCACGATCGCGGCCTTGCTCCCGGCCGCCGGCGTGCCCGGAGCGCTCGGGGCCGTCACGAAGACGACCTTGACGCTGCTGTTGGCCGCACGGGCGGCGGTGACCAGGTCGTGACTCTCGGTGAGCACGTCGGCTGCCGTCTTCGAGTTCCGGGCGATGTCGTTGACCCCGGCGAAGACGACGACCACGTCGGCCCCGGTCGAGCTCACCATCGGCCCGATCAGCATCGGGCCGTTCGTGACGCTGGTCAGGTAGCTCGACAGGAACACCCCGGGCCAGGCTCCGTTCGCCTTGTCGAAGTCGCAGCGGTAGGTGTCGCTGTCCCGCGCCAGGTCGACCGGGTCCACCAGGTCGCTGTACGGACCGACGAGCCGGTACGACGTCGACGTGGGCGCCGGGTCGGCCCCGGCGTTCGTGACCAGGTTCTTCCAGAGGAAGTACCGCCAGGTGTAGTCCGCGGACGCGGCGCTGGTCAGCGAGTCCCCGATGGTCAGGATCTTCGTCGGGCCGGCCGCGATGGCCGGCTTGGTGGCCAGGCACTGCGCGTCGCCGCCGGTGGCGACACCCGCGCTCGAACCGAGGGTCAGTGCAGCGGCGGCGATCAGCACGGCGAGCGGGGCTGCCAGGGCACGCCGAATCGTGCGGGGGGAGGTCACCGTCCTATTTGACCTTGAAACGCGCGGCGGCGGAGAAGGTTCCACCGACAAGTCCGTCGTACGCGCGAATTCGGACGTCGTAGGACTTGTTCTTCACCAGCGCCCTGGTCGTGACCGCCCGCGCCGTGGTGACCACCAGGGTCTTCCAGGCGCCGCCAACGAGCCGGTACTGGACCAGGTACCGGTTCGCCCCTGCTGTCGCGGACCACCGGACGTGGATCTTGTGCCCGGCCACCGACGAGAGCACGGGCCTGGCGGATCCCTGGAGCGCGTTGGCCTTCGGGGTCGCGACCACGGTGGCCACCGGGCCGAGCGCAGCTCCGTCGACGGCCCGGACCAGGAAGTCGTAGGGCTGACCCGCTTCCAGGCCGGTGATCGCGGAGCTCGTGGTCGTCACGTCCCGCGAGGACAACGTGCTGGTGCCGTGCTTGCGCCAGGAGACCCGGTACCCGGTCGCTGCCGGCACGGCGCCCCAGGTCAGCGTGGCGCGGTGGATGCCGGGGGCACCCGTGAGGTGCGGCACAGCGGCGACCCCCGGTGCGGTCACGTCCACGACGTTGGAGGCCAGATCCGTGGTCGGGAGCTCGTAGCCCTTGGCCAGCCGGACCCGGTACTCGTAGTGGTCACCGGTCTGCAGCGTGGTGTCGGTGAACGTGCACTGGTACGGCGGCGTCGACGTCGTGCAGGAGATCCCGTAGCTGGCGTTGAGGATCGACGACTGGACGATCACGGTCCAGGGGCTGCCCGTCGTCAGGTCGGTCCGCTGCAGCTGCACCGCGGTGGGCCCGATCGGCACGTGCCACGTCAGGGAGACCTGGTTGCCGGTCCCGGCCCCGGCGCCCGGGGTGTCGAGCGTTGCCGTCGAGTGCGGGCCGAGGTACGCCGTCATGTCCGGGGTGTCGGCCGCCGTCGCCGCCGGTCCGACGCCGAGCTGGTGCAGCGCGTCGTCGAACGCCGCTGCGATGCTCACCTCGCCCTGCGCGTTCGGGTGCTCGCCGTCGTAGGTCAGCGCGTGCGTCCCCCAGTGCGGCTCCGGATCGGCGATCACCACCGTGCTGGTGGCCGTCTGCATGCCCCCGACCGTGCCCGGCGTACCGACGGCGCTGGCCAGCATCGAGTTGTAAGAGACGCTGTTCGCACTCGGGTTCGAGTCGGCCGTCGGTACATCGGTCAGGATGATCTTGATGTCCGGGTTCGCGTCCTGAGCCTCGGTGACGGCCGCCTTCGCACTGGCCAGCAGCTGCTGTGGCGTGTACGGGCTGGTGCTCGACCCGTCGTACGGGGCCCGGGTGAGGTCGGTCAGTCCGGCGAAGATGATCAGCACGTCGGCCTGCAGCGTGCCGGTCGAGGTGTTCAGCGCCTTGTAGATCGGGCTGTCTTCCACGGCCTTCGTCGGCGTGGAGAACTGAGCCAGCTGGTAGCCCGGGAACGAGGAGTGGTCCTCGTCGAACGGGCACAGGTAGCCGCTGGTGTTCTGGTTGGAGTTGATCGGGTCGATCTGGTCGGTGGTGGCTCCGACGAAGTCGACAGGCACATTGTTCTGGACCAGGTGCTTCCAGGTGAAGTACCGCCAGGTGTAGTCACCGTCGGCGCCCCGCGTCATCGAGTCGCCCAACGTCAGGATCCTGGTCCCGCTCGGCGTCGGCCCGGTGATGCAGTTCGGGTCCGGATCGGCCGCGGTCGCCGGCAACCGCCCGCTCAGGAGCGTTGCGGCGACCACGACCGAGACGAGCGCGACCGTACGGGCGCGCTTCGCAATTCCGTAACCCACCGGGTCAGGTTAGGTTCCGTCTTCTGCCGGAGCGAACGAACGCGAAGACCCACAGGACCTGGTCCAGACAATTGGGTACGTCGGAGTCCGAAACGCCCGAAACGCACCTCTCAGTGGACCTTGATCCTGGCCACAGCCGAGTACGCGCCCGCCACGGAGCCGTCGTACGCGCGCACCCGCACCGGGTAGGTCCTGCCCTTGGTCAGTCGTCCGCTGGTGAAGGCGGCGTGCACCGGAGAACCAACGACGACCCAGTGCCCGGACTTCTCGATCTGCACCTGGTACCGGCTCGCCCCGGCTCGTGCCGCCCAGGTCATCTGGATGCGCTGGCCCTTCGCGATCTTCAGCACCGGCGTGCCCGGCGCCGCCAGGACAGCGCCCTTCACCTTCGCCGACAACGTCGCCGTCGGAGGACCGGACGCACCGGCGCGAACGGCGGTGACCCTGACCTGGTACGTGGCGTCGGTGCGCAGCCCGGTGATCTTGTACGACGACGCCGCCGCACCCGCGACCGTGTGCGACGACCAGCTGCCCGACGTCCCCGGGCGCCACTCCACCGTGTAGCCGGTGGCCTGGCTGTCGGGGTGCCACGAGATCGTCACGGCGTGCACGCCGGCGACGACCTGCGGGGCCAGCGCCGTGCCGAACGGCGCCGGACCCAAACCGTTGACAGTGATCTCGTTCGAGGTCAGCTGCGTCGCGAAGAGCAGGATCTTGGCAAGTCGGATCCGGTAGACGTAGCTGTGACCGATCACCGTCGTCGGGTCCGAGTACGTGCAGGTGTACGGCGCGACGAGCTGCACGTTCGGGTCGGCGCCGAGAACGTGGCCGTCGGCGTCCGTGCACGCCGGCGGATCCGTCGGCGCTCGGTCGGCGACACTCGCCGGGGGCTCCGCGAGGGTGGTCCAGGTCGACGTGCCGACCTCGCGGCGCTCGATCGCGCTCCGGGTCGCGCCCGGCACCAGGGTCCAGGTCAGGTTGACCGAGGCCCCGCTCGTGGTCGGGGCGAGCAGGTCGGCCGGCTGGCGTGGCCCCAGGTAGGCGGTCAGGTCGGGGACGGGCTCGGCTGCCGGTCCGATGCCCACGTCGTGCAGGGACTCGTCGATGATCGCCGCCAGCCCGACCTCGCCCTGCACGTTCGGGTGCTGGTTGTCGTAGGTGAGGTCGGTACCGCCCCAGTTCTTCCCGGTCTGGGCGACGACCACCTGGCTGTGCCCAGCGACGGACCAGGTCGGGGCGTCGTCCTCGAGCAGCTGGTTGAACGTCCGGACGTGCTGCTGGAGCGCCGACCGGAACACCGAGTCGGGGTAGGTGGCACCCGTGCCGATCACGATCTTCACGTCCGGGTTCGCTGCCTGCGCCTCCTGCACGGCCTGGTGGGCGTGATCGAGCGCCTGCTGCGGGGTGTCCGGCACGTTGGGGTCGTCGCCCGGGAGCTGGTCGTCGTTCTGGAACAGGTCGCCGATGCCTGCGTAGAGAACCACCGCGTCGGCGGCGTAGTGCGACACGTCGTAGTGCATCCGGGTCTGGCTGGGGTCGGCAGCACTCGGTGCGAGGTAGTACGCGATCAGCCCGCCCGGGATCGCGTCGTGGTCCTCGTCGAAGGGACAGACGTAGTCGTGGCTGTCGAGGTAGCGCCCGACGATGTCGAGCATCCCCGACGAAGGACCGACGAAGTTGACGTTCACCCCGCCCTGCACCAGGTGCTTCCAGGCGAAGTAGCGCCAGGTGTAGTCGCCCGGGCTTCCCTCGGTGATCGAGTCGCCGAGCAGCAGCACGTTGGTCTGCGGTGCGGTCGTCGCCGGCGCGTCCACGCACAGCGGGTCGGCGGTCGGGGTGGCACCGGCACTACCGGGAACCGCAGCCATCGCCAGCACCAGTCCGGCACCGGCCAGCGCGCACGCGACGGTACGCCGAGACACCCGAATCAGACCCACGCAGCGACCGTAGAGCCAGATCTGGGCCCACGCAGGGCTTTGGCAGCACAACATCGAACCGCGAGGTACCCGAAAACAGGACGAACCCGGACCAGTAGGTCCGGGTTCGTCCGTTCAGGTGCTGCTGGGGATCAGGCCCCGCCGCCGGTCAGCTTCTCGCGAAGCGCCTGCAGCGCCTCGTCGGAAGCCAGCGATCCGCCTTCGGGGGCGTCGCCCTCGGTCGGTGCGTCGCTCGAGTACGAGGTGGCTTCGCCCGCCTCGGCCTCGGCAACCTTCGCCTCGGCCTGCTGCTTGACGTGCGCCTCCCAGCGCGTGTGCGCCTTGGCGTACTGGTCCTCCCAGACCTTGCGCTGGTCCTCGAAGCCTTCGAGCCACTCGCCCGTGTCCGGGTCGAACCCGTCCGGGTAGATGTAGTTGCCGGCCTCGTCGTACGTCGCGGTCATGCCGTACAGCGTCGGGTCGAACTCCTCGACCTCGGAGGCGGTCGCGGTCTCGTTCGCCTGCTTCAGCGAGAGCGAGATCCGGCGACGCTCGAGGTCGATGTCGATGATCTTGACCATGACGTCGTCGTTGACCTGGACGACCTGCTCGGGGATCTCGACGTGGCGCTCGGCCAGCTCGGAGATGTGCACCAGCCCTTCGATGCCCTCGTCGACCCGGACGAACGCACCGAACGGCACCAGCTTGGTGACCTTGCCGGGAACGACCTGGCCGATCGCGTGAGTACGCGCGAACTGACGCCACGGGTCTTCCTGGGTGGCCTTGAGTGACAGCGAAACGCGCTCGCGGTCCATGTCGACGTCGAGAACCTCGACGGTGACCTCCTGGCCGACCTCGACAACCTCTGACGGGTGGTCGATGTGCTTCCAGGACAGCTCGCTGACGTGAACGAGACCATCGACGCCA
>JAOPXD010000088.1 GCA_025965315.1 Marmoricola sp. | reverse complement strand
AGGCGGTTCCGCAGCGTGGTTGCAACACCTGATTGATTGAGCAGGTGTTGTTGATGACGTATGAACCGTTCTCGCCCAGGATGCAGTTGGATCGTCAGCAGGCGATGTGGGAGGTCTGGGCCTCGGGACAGGAGCTGGGTGCTGCGGCTGCGGCGGTTGGGGTTGACCGTACGACGGCGCGTAACCGGGTCGTGGAGGCTGGTGGGATCCGGCCGCGTCGTGGTCAGTGCCCGTCGCGGTTGTCGTATGAGGATCGGGTCCATATTGAGATCGGGTTGAAGCAGCATCGTTCGATGCGCGCGGTAGCAGCGGATCTGGGTCGGGCGCCGTCGACGATCTCGCGTGAGGTCGCTCGGCTCACGACCTCGGGGGGCGAGTACGTCGCGAAGCGGGCTCACGCGATCGCGTTCGAGGACGCCAAGCGTCCCCAGGTCCGCAAGATCGATGCCGACCCGGTGTTGCGTGCGCGGGTGATCGCGGACCTGGTTGGGCGTAAGAAATGGTCTCCTCAGCAGATTGCGGGACGCTTGGCCCGAGAGTTTCCCGAGCAGCTGGAGATGCATTTGCACCACGAGACGATCTACCGGTGGATCTACATGCAACCCCGCGGCGAGCTCAAACGCGAGGTCACCACAGCCCTGCGCCGAGGGCGGGCGATGCGGGTCCCGGCCAAGCACCTGCAACCGGTCACCGGTCAGGGCCTGATCCCGGACATGGTCTCGATCCACCAGCGCCCACCGGTCGATGAACCAGACGGCACCCGGATCCCGGGCCACTGGGAAGGAGACCTGATCATCGGAGCCAAGAATGCCTCAGCGATCGGGACGCTGGTCGAGCGGGCCACCGGCTACGTGATGCTGCTGCCCCTGCCCGAGGGCCGCTCCGCGGAGAACGTGGCCGCCGCGGTCACCGCCCGCCTAGCGGGTCTGCCCGGACGGCTGCGGAAGTCTCTGACCTGGGACCAGGGCAAGGAAATGTCCCAGCACAAAAAGGTCAGCATCGACGCAGGGATAGAGGTTTACTTCGCCGACCCCCACACCCCCTGGCACCGCCCCTCCAACGAGAACGTGAACGGCCTGCTTCGCCAGTACTTCCCCAAGGCAACCGACCTGAACCTGCACAGCATCCAGGACATCGCCGAGGTCGAGGCAGCACTCAACGACCGACCCCGCAAACGCCTCGACTACGCCAAGCCCGACGAACTCATCGCGCTACTACTTCTGGCACCCTGAAACCCCACCGTGTTGCAACCACGGCACGAGACCGCCTTGGGAAACTCCCGCTTCCACACTGAAACATTGGTGTGGAGGCGGGAGTCCTTGTATGCCGGACGGCCGCTGACCCTCGAACCGCGGCAGGATTCCCAACTTGAGTTGGGAAATTGGGTCCGAGCTACTTGCCCTGGTTCGCGACCGCCGCCGCAGCAGCAGCAGCAGCCTCGGGGTCCAGGTAGCGCCCACCAGCCACGACCGGCTGCAGCGAATCGTCGAGCTCGTAGACCAGCGGCATCCCGGTGGGGATGTTCAGGCCGGCGATGTCCTCGTCGCTGATCTGGTCGAGGTGCTTCACGATCGCGCGCAGGCTGTTGCCGTGCGCGGCGACCAGGACCGTCTGCCCGGAGTTCAGGTCCGGGACGACTGCGGACTCCCAGTAGGGGAGCAGCCGGGCGATGACGTCCTTGAGGCACTCGGTGCGCGGCATCTCGGCGCCCAGCGAGGCGTAGCGGGGGTCACCGACCTGGGAGTACTCGTCGGCGTCGTCGATCGGCGGCGGCGGGACGTCGAAGGAACGTCGCCAGAGCATGAACTGCTCCTCGCCGTACTCCTCGAGGGTCTGCTTCTTGTCCTTGCCCTGGAGCGCGCCGTAGTGGCGCTCGTTGAGGCGCCAGGAGCGGCGTACCGGGATCCAGTGCCGGTCGGCTGCGTCGAGCGCCAGCGCAGCGGTGGTGATCGCACGGCGCTGCAGCGAGGTGTGCAGTACGTCGGGCAGCAGTCCCGCCTCGACGAGCTGCTCGCCGCCGCGGACGGCTTCGGCGCGGCCCTTGTCGGTCAGGGCGACGTCGACCCAGCCGGTGAAGAGGTTCTTCGCGTTCCACTAGCTCTCGCCGTGGCGGAGCAGGATCAGGGTCGCCATCAGCCGGCGGCGGGGGAGTCGCTCGCAGACGGCAGCGGGATGTCGGTGTAGTCGTTGCCCGAGTCACCGGTCGAGGTGAAGACCTGGACCTTGATCGTCGTCGACTGGCCGCTGGCGAAGGTGAACGTCAGCGTCACGAAGTCGCCGGGCTTGATCGCGGCGCCGGTCAGGGCGATCTGGGGGCCACCGCCGACGGCTGGCTTGGAGAGGTCAGCGGCACCGCCCGGAGCGATCTCGATCGGCGCGCTGACCGCGGTGATGCCGGTACCGGTCACGCCGGTCAGGGTGTCGCCCTTGGTCTCGCTGGTGTCGACCAGGCTCGTCGAGAGTGTGCCCGAACCGTCGGTGTCACTGACGATGAGCGCGTTGAGGATGTCGATCTGGCTGCCGCGGTCGTTGACGCCGGCGGCTGCCTGGTAGACCTGATCGGTCTGGGCGCTGAAGCCGCAGGCGCCGAGGGCGGGCGCGAGAAGCAGGAGAGCGGCGATCGCGAAGCGACGCTGGATCGGGGACTTCACGAGACCGGGGTCCTCTCGGTGCAAAGACAGGGTGTGACGCGGCTGCAGCCTACCGTCTCACTGCCGGAGTCCTGCGCTCAGCCCGGCAACGACGAGTCCGGCCAGCGCAGCCGCGTTGAACACGATCGTGGCGAGCAGGACCCGAGGTGCTCCGAGCCGCAGCGCGATCCGCAGCGGCAGGGTCCGGGCACCGGATTTGTTGTCCTCGACCAGGTCGCCCAGGGAGGTCGCGAAGTGCGCGCCGAAGCCGACCGCGGCGGCCGCCGCGGTGATCGCCCAGGTGGGTGCGCTGCCGTGCATCCGCCCGGCCCAGCCGCCGTACGCGAGGAACGCCGGGACCAGTGCTGCGGTGACCGTCCAGCCCAGGAACGAGAACGCGGTGCGGTGCAGCCAGCGGTTGTGGATCCAGCCGATCGGGACCGTGGCCAGCAGCGCTGCACCGGCGACGACACCGTTCTGCGCACACAGCGGTACGGCGATCAGGACCAGCACCATCATCCAGTAGCTCGCACTGCTCGCGGCCACCTGACCTGCGGCGATGGGCTTCCCGGGGGTCTGCGCGCGGTAGTCGTGCGCCTGGTCGCAGACGTCGTTGGACAGCCCCAGCGAGAGCTGGACGACGAGCACCGCGGCGGCCGCCGAGAGGAACTCCCGGGTGGGTCTTCCGTCGGCAGCAGCGAGCCCGCCGACCACGACGGCCAGCAGCACTGCCTGCTTGGGGTGGGTGCAGCGCAGCAGGTCCTGCACCCGCTGCCCCCGGGTCGTCGCAACGGCATCGCTCATGGACGAAAACTATCGGCAGCACCGGTGCGCCGGTGGGTACTTCGGCACCTCGATCCCGAACCAGTTGAACTGCGGACGCACATCGAAGACAATCTTGTCAAGCCCCCATATGCCCTCTGACCTGCGCAAACGCAGGATTGACGCGCCTGAACGCGTGTTAGACTGGTCACCTTGAAAGGGGTTCTTTGCACATGACTTTTACCGTCGGCGAAACGGTCGTTTATCCAAATCACGGGGCAGCCATCATCGAGGACATCGAGATGCGCACCGTCAAGGGCGAAGAGCGGGAGTACCTCGTACTCCGCATCGTGTCCCAGCAGGATCTCGTGGTTCGAGTCCCAGCCTGCAACCTCGACCTGGTCGGGGTTCGCGATGTGGTGGACAAGGAAGGACTGGACCGGGTCTTTGACGTGTTGCGCGCCATCGTCCCTGACGAACCGACCAACTGGTCGCGTCGTTACAAGGCAAACCTCGAGAAGCTGCACTCCGGTGACGTGATGAAGGTGTCCGAGGTCGTCCGCGACCTGTGGCGCCGCGAGCGTGACCGCGGGCTGTCGGCCGGTGAGAAGCGGATGCTGGCCAAGGCGCGCCAGATCCTCGTCTCCGAGCTGGCCCTGGCCGAGCACACCAACGAGGACAAGGCTGAGGCCATCCTCGACGAGGTGCTGGCTTCCTGATCCAACTCGATGCCCCCGACCACTGGTCGGGGGCATCGTGCAATTCTGGAGCCGTGGACGAGGACGACGTAGCGGCGCTGGGCTGGGTCCCGCTCGAGGGCCGTGGGTCGCTGCCGTTCGCGCTGGTGCACGGCGAGTCACTGATCGCGGCCGCGTCCTGGGCGGTCGGCGAGGCCGGGGTGCAGCTGTACGACGCCTCGGTGCCGTTCGCGGTGGTCCGGGACTCGGGTCGGCCGCTGCTCCTGCACGATCCGCTCTGCCCGCTGACGCCGGCGGACTTCCTGGTGCGCGCGGTCGAGACCTGCCTGGAGAGCGAACGCACCGTGGTCGGGTTCCGGCCCGTCACCGACACGGTCAAGCAGCAGACCGGTGACCGCCTCGGAGCGACCGTGGACCGTGCTGACCTCCGAACGGTCACGTCGCCGGTGGTGATCCCGGGCGCCGTTCTCGCCGGGCTCGACCGGTTGGACGCCGCCGACTTCCCGGCCCTGGTGGCCGAGCTGGCCGGCCGCGGCGAGCTGGCCTGGCTGGAGGCACCGGCGATCGGTCGCCGGATCGCCTCGACGAGCGAGCTCGAGGTGCTGGAGGCCTTCAGCCGCTCGCTCGGCTGAGCAGCTCGGCGGCGAAGGCGAGATCCTCCGGGTAGGTCACCTTCAGGTTGGACGCCTCCCCGGGCACCGCATGGATCGGTACGTCGGCGTACCGCTCCAGGCAGGCGGCCGTGTCGGTACCGACGAACCCGTCAGCCGCGGCCGCGTCGTACGCGTCGACGAGCTCGCGCGACCGGAAGGCCTGCGGGGTCTGGACGGCGGCGAGGTCGGCGACGGCCAACGAGCCGTCCCGGTGGCTCAACCGCGGAGCCGGCACGGACGGCACCGCGGCGCCGTACTCGAACGCGGCAGCGATCACCGCGCGGAACAGGGTCGCGCTGGCCAGCGGCCGGGCAGCGTCGTGGATCGCGACGACGGCGATCTCGCCGGCGTCGATCTCCGGCCGCAGCGCGTCCAGGGCGCGGACCTCGGAGTCGTGCCGCTCGGCGCCGCCGTCGACCAGCCAGACGTCGTGGGCACCCAGGTACGGGAACAGGGCCGCGGCGACGTCGTCGCGATCCTCGGGCCGCACGACCACGACGATCCGGTGCACGTCCTCGAGGGTGAGGGCAGTCCGGACGCTGTGCGCGAGAACCGGTACGCCGTCCAGCGGCAGCAGCACCTTGTTCTGCTCGGCACCGACGCGGCGCCCGGACCCGGCCGCCAGCAGCACGACGGCCGCTGTGCTCACAGGTGCGGGCGGATCAGCCGGATCAGGACACCGGAGACGAGCTCGTCGCGCTCCAGCGGCAGCATGTGGCCGGCGTCCGGCACGATCGTCAGGACCGCGCCCTCGATGTTCTCCGCGATCCGGCGGGCATGCGCCGGCGGCGTCAGTACGTCGCGGGTGCCGACCAGGACCTGGGTCGGGATCCCGTCGAGGACCTTGAGGGCGTCGACGGCGTCGTGCAGCAGGCAGTCCTCGTAGAATCCGACGACGGTGGCGCCCGAGGAGTTGATCAGGCCCTCGACCGTCAGCGCGGCGTCCACCAGGCGCATCGGCTTGCCGAAGAGGAACCTGCGGATCACCAGCCGCTCGATCACCGGCGCGCGACGGCGGGCCCGCTTGGTCAGGGTCCGGGAGCGGAACGCGAGCATCCGCGGGATCTGGGCACGGATGCGCGGACCCATCTCGGGAAGTCCGAGGGTGACGGTGTCGATCTGCCCCGAGGACGTCGAGACGAAGGCGATCCCGACGACCCGGTCGAACAGCTCGGGTCGCTGCCGGGCGAGCACCATCGTGGTCATCCCGCCGATGGAGTGCCCGGCGATCACGAGCTTGCCGTTCGGCGCGTAGGTGTCGATGACGTCGCTCATGTCGCGCGCCAGGTTCGAGATCCGGCAGGCGTCCTTCGGGCAGCCCTCGGAGTCGCCGTGGCCGCGGTGGTCCCAGGTGACGATCCGGATCCCGTGACCGAACTCCCGCTGCAGGTCGCGGACCTGGTAGTGCCAGTCGGCCTGGTTCAGCGTCCAGCAGTGCGAGAGCACCGCGGTGACCGGCGCGGTCTCCGGTCCGTAGGTCCGCACGTCCAGGCGGAGCCCGTCGAAGGTCTTCATGGGATCCGAGTCTGCCCTGCAGGCGGGGGATCTGGCGACAATGTGGGCAACACGACAGCGTGCTCAGCCGCGGGTCAGCAGCGCGGTGGCAGTGGCGGCGAGGCCCTCGCCGCGACCGGTCAGGCCGAGACCGTCGGTGGTGGTGGCCGACAGCGAGACCACGATGCCGTGGCGTTCGGCGAGCGCCTCTTCGGCTTCGACCCGGCGAGCACCCATCCGGGGCGCGTTCCCGATCAGCTGGGCGGACACGTTCGCCACCGTCCAGCCGGCGGCGTGCACCCGGCGCAGCGTCTCGGCGAGCAGGTCGTTGCCCGGGGCCCCGGCCCACTGCGGCTCCGCCGTACCGAA
The DNA here is from genome assembly GCA_025965315.1 of Marmoricola sp. Lineage (GTDB taxonomy): Bacteria > Actinomycetota > Actinomycetes > Propionibacteriales > Nocardioidaceae > Marmoricola. The sequence continues at coordinate 3,018 of JAOPXD010000088.1, read as the reverse complement.
GTTGCTGCCCAGGTCCCCGAGTCCGGCCGCGGAGAGCAGTGCGTCGCAGATCGCGTGCAGGACGACATCGCCGTCCGAGTGCCCCTCGGGGCCGCGGGTCTCCTCGGGCCAGTCCAGCCCGGCGATGCGCATCGGCCGCCCGTCGACGAGGCGGTGTACGTCGAGGCCTGAGCCGACACGGAGTTCCACGTGCCTGATCATGCCCTGCGACTTGGGCCGATGGGCGACGATGGGTCCGTGAGTCGTACGACGCGCTACCTCGCCCTGGCAGGCGTGATCACCGGGGTGTCCGGTCTGGTCACGGCTCAGGCGGCGGTATGGGCGACCCGGGCGAACAACGGTCCGGTGGTCGCGGTCGCGAGCGCGGTGCGGGACAAGACACCCGGGCACCTGGCGATCAAGCTGGTGCACCTGGTCGGCCACCACGACAAGCCGCTGCTGGTCACCGGTACGACGGTCGTCCTGCTGCTGCTGTGCGCGTGGATCGGGACCCAGGCGATCAAGCGGCCGCTGCTCCCGGACATCGCCTACTTCACGCTCGCGGTCGTGGGCTTCTTCTCGGTGATCCGGCTCAAGGACTCGACGGCCGCGTCCGGGGTCGCGGTCGTCGTCGGGCTGATCACCTGGCTGGTCGTGCACCGCTTCCTCACCGGTCCGCTCGTCACCGCGCGGGAGGCCGAGTACGAGGTGTCGCGACGGACCTTCCTGCGCCGGACCGGGGGCGTGGTGGTGGCCGTCGGCCTGGCCGGGTACCTCGGTGACCTGAGCAGCCGTGCCAAGCGTCGCGTCGAGCAGGCCCGCCGGCTGCTCCGGCTCCCGGTGACCCGCGGCCGGGTGCCGGCCGACGCGAACCTCGGCGTCGCCGGGATCGCGTCCTGGCGGACGTCGGCCACCGACTTCTACCGGATCGACACCGCCTTCTCGCCACCGGCGATCTCGCCCGACGAGTGGAGCCTGCGCATCCACGGCATGGTCGACAAGGAGATCACGCTGAGCTACTCCGACCTGGTCAGCCGCCAGTTCACCGAGGACTGGGTGACCCTGTGCTGCGTGTCCAACGAGGTCGGTGGCAACCTGATCAGCAACGCCTGGTGGTCCGGCGTACTGATCCGGGACATCCTTGCCGAGGCCGGGGTCCATCCCGAGGCCGACGCCGTCAAGCAGACGTCCAAGGACGGCTGGACCTGCGGGACGCCGCTCTCCGCGCTGACCGACCCGAACCGCAACGCGATGCTCGCCGTGGCGATGAACGGCGAGCCGCTGCCGATCGTGCACGGGTTCCCGGTGCGGATGGTCGTGCCCGGGCTCTACGGCTACGTCTCGGCGACCAAGTGGGTCGTCGATCTCGAGGTGACCCAGTTCGGCAAGTTCTCGGCGTACTGGACCGAGCGCGGCTGGGGCGAGAAGGGACCGGTCAAGACCGAGTCCCGGATCGACGTACCGCGCGACGGCGCGAACACCAGCGCGGGCACGGTCAAGGTGGGCGGCAGTGCCTGGGCGCAGCACACCGGGATCGAGAGCGTCGAGTTCCAGATCGACGGCGGCGCCTGGCAGTCCGCGCAGCTCGGCGGCGTCGAGGGGCTGGACACCTGGGTGCAGTGGGCCGGCGAGGTCGACGTCGCGCACGGCAAGCACCGGCTGGTCGTCCGGGCCACCGACAAGTCCGGGTACACCCAGACCGCGGTCCAGGCCGAGGTGCTGCCCGACGGCGCCACCGGGTGGCACAGCGTCCAGTTCAGCGCCGGCTGACGTCTACGCTGCGGCCATGGCTTTCTCCGAGGACTTCGCTGCTCGGACCGGGGTCGCCCTGGTCGTCGGCGGCAGCGGCGGGATCGGGCGCTCGATCGTCCGGCTGCTGGGCGAGCGCGGCAGCGACGTCGTGGCCACCTTCCGCTCGGGCCGGGAGCCCGCTGAGCTGGCGGTGTCCGAGGCGACGGCGTACGGCGTACGGGGTGAGGCGCGTGCCCTGGACACGTCCGACAGCGCGGCCTGTGCAGCGTTGGTCGCCGACCTCGTGACCCGGTACGGCGGCCTGCACACGCTCGTCTACGCAGCCGGCCCGCACGTGCCGATGCGGCACCTGTCCAAAGTCGACCCCGACGACCTCGACACCCAGCTGAGCGCCGACACCGGCGCGTTCTTCCGGATCGTCTCGGCCGCGCTGCCGGCCCTGCGGTCGATGGGCGGCAGCATCGTCGCCGTGACCACCGCAGCCACCACCCGGTTCCCGGTCCGCGACGGGTTGTCCTCAGCCCCGAAGGCCGCCGTCGAGGCGCTCGTCCGGGCGCTCGCGGTGGAGGAGGGCCGCTTCGGGGTCCGGGTGAACTGCGTCGGCCCCGGGATGCTGACCGACGGCATGGCGGACCGGCTGATCAGCTCAGGCGAGCTCGACGAGCGTGCCCTCGAGATCACCCGCGCGAACATCCCGCTACGACGGTTCGGCCAGGCGATCGACATCGCCGAGGCCGTCTGCTTCCTGGCGTCCGACCGCGCCGGTTTCGTCAGCGGTCAGAAGCTCGACATCGACGGCGGGTACGGCGCGTAGCTCGCGCCCGGTCCACCTGCTTGTTGATTGAGTGCCGGCACCTCAACCACCTGCTTGTTGATTGAGGTGCAGGCGCGCAAGCGCGTGCCTCGAAATCTGGTGAGACTCAAGGCTTCCGGTACTCGCGCGGTCGCAGGTGACCTCGCCGGGCGAGGGCAGGCATCAGGTCGTAGTCGCCGCGGATGAGGGCCTCGCGCTTGGCCCGGCTCCAGCCCTGGATCTGCTTCTCGAATGCGAACGCTTCCGCGATCGTCTCGAACTCTCCGCTCCACACGAGTTCGACTGGTCGTCGTCGACGCGTGTACGCCGCACCGAACTCAGCACTGTTGTGCTCCCAGAGTCGTTGCTCCAGATGGTGCGTGCTGCCGGCGTAGTACGAGTCATCCGAGCAGCGAACCAGGTACGCGTAAGGCATCGAGGAAGTGTTGTTGTCATCGCGATCAAAGGCCGATGTGCCTGGGCGCATCTGTGGA